>JBLRWU010000093.1:0-7802 GCA_047921155.1 Desulfurivibrio sp. | reverse complement strand
GGCGGGCGGCGGCAGGCGATGATCGCCGAAGCGGGCGGCTGGTGGCAAGCGGCGGAATCGCCGGGCCACGGCGAGGATTACGCCCTGCTGCTGGACGGCCAGGGGCCGTTTCCCGATCCCCGTTCCCCCTGGCAGCCCGACGGGATCGACGGACCCTCCCGCCGGCTGGATCACGACCGTTTTGCCTGGCGCGATCAGGGCTGGCAGGCCCCTCCCCTGGCGGCGGCGGTGATCTACGAGCTGCATGTCGGCACCTTTACCCCCCAGGGCACTTTCAGGGCGGTGATCGAACGACTGGATCATCTGCTGGAGCTGGGCATCACCCATATCGAACTGATGCCGGTGGCGGAGTTTTCCGGGGCCCGGGGCTGGGGCTACGACGGGGTCGATCTCTACGCCCCCCATCACGCTTACGGCTCCCCGGAAGATCTGAAAACCCTGGTGGATGCCTGCCATGGCCGGGGCCTGGCGGTGCTGCTGGATGTAGTTTACAATCACCTGGGGCCGGTCGGCAACTACCTGGGCCGTTTCGGACCCTACTTTACCGACCGTTACCGAACCCCGTGGGGCGAGGCGGTGAACTTCGACGGGCCGGAGAGCGAGCCGGTTCGCCGCTTCTTCATCGACAACGCCCTGATGTGGCTGCGAGATTACCATTGCGACGGCCTGCGACTGGACGCGGTGCATGCCATCTTTGACAGCTCGGCCCACCATTTTCTCGAACAGTTGACTGCCGAGGTCAAAGAGCTGGAAGCGGCGCTGGGCCGCCATCTGGTAGTGATCGCCGAAAGCGACCTCAACGATCCCCGGCTGGTACGCCCCTCGGCGGCCGGCGGCCACGGCCTGGACGCCATGTGGAACGAGGATTTCCACCACGCGCTGCATAGCGCCCTGACCGGCGAGAGCCAGGGTTATTACGCCGATTTCGGCGGTCTGGCGCCGCTGGCCAAGGTTTTGGGCCGGGGCCAGGTTTACGACGGCTGCTTCTCGGCTTATCGCCGCCGCCGCCATGGCCGGCCGGCCGCCGATCTCAGCGGCCATCGGCAGGTGGCCTGCCTGCAAAACCATGACCAGGTGGGCAACCGGGCCCAAGGCGAGCGGATCTCCCAACTGCTCAACCGGGAGCAGCTCAAGCTGGGGGCGGCCCTGCTGCTGACCGCCCCCTTTGTCCCCCTGCTCTTCCAGGGCGAGGAGTGGGGGGCCGCCACCCCCTTCATCTATTTCACCGCCCATGATGATCCCGAACTGGCGACGGCGGTGCGCCGGGGACGTCAGCAAGAGTTCGCCGCCTTCGGCTGGCAACCGGAGGAGATTCCCGATCCCCAGGATCCGAAAACTTTCGAGGCTTCCAGGCTCGACTGGTCGGAACCGGTCGGAGAGCAACAGGCCGAGCTGCTGGCCTGGTACCGCCAGTTGATCCGGCTGCGGCGGACCACGCCGGCCCTCAACGACGGTCGCCTGGACCGGGTGCGGGTCGATTTCTCCCAAGAGCAACAGTGGCTGTGCCTGCAACGCGGCCCGCTGACCCTGCTCTGCAACTTTGCCGCCCAACCCCGCCGCCTTCCCCTGCCCGCGCCGACCGCCAGCCACCGCCTGCTGCTGGCCTCACACCCCACCGCCGCCTTTGCCGATAACGCATGCACCCTGCCAGGCTACGGAACGGCGCTCCTGACATCTTCACCTTGACATCTCCTGCGGCCAAATCCGATACTGGATAAACAGCCGAGAGGAGGCCGTCCATGAACCAGACCGAACCGTTTTCCCTTAAAGACTGCGCCCTGATCGCCATCGCCACCGGCCGCAAGGCCGTTACCTTAAGCGAATTGCGCGACCATATCCGCGCAGTCTCCGCCGACAGCATCTATCACCACTTCTGGAGCGGACTGCTGGGGGCCCGCTTTGAGGAACGGGAGTTCAACAACGATTTCGCGGCCTGGTGCCGCCATCACCTGCGGGAGCCGGTGCTGGCCGAGCAGTTGTCGGTAATCGATCCGGTGGAGCTGCGCGATATGGAGGAGCTGCGTCGGGAGCTGCTGGATATCATCGAGACGCGCCTGGACGGCAGCGAAACCGTCCACTGGCTGCGGGCCTCCCGCCCCTTCGAGTTTTTGCGCTCGCAACTGGTGATCTTCGACACCGGCCGGCGGCTGACTCAACCCAGCGAACTGGCGGCGGTGCTGCCGGAGTCGGCCACCGGCACCATCTTTTACCATTTTATCGACGCCCGCCGCCGCCTGGCCGACGGCAGCGACGATTTTCGCTCCTGGCTCACCGGTTTCGGAGAGGGTTATGTCGAACTGGGGCGGCGGCTGGCCGCCATCGACCCCTTTTTCTCCAGCCTCAGCCAGGTCCGGGATGAGATGGCCCTGATCTGCCAACAGTGCCGGGAAGGGGAGGAGCGCCCATGAGCAGCTTACTGGAGGCCTATGCCGAAGTGGCCGGCCAGGACGCCATCTCCCAACTGGAGCAGTTGACCCGGCCACTTAAAGGAATGAAGGTAGTCCATGTCAACTCCACCAAGGTGGGGGGCGGGGTGGCGGAGATCCTGGAAAAGCTGGTACCGCTGAGCAACGAACTGGGGTTGGAGACCCGCTGGGAGGTGATCAGCGGCAACCGGGAATTTTACCAGTGCACCAAAGCGATGCACAATGGCCTGCAGGGCCAGACCGCTCCCCTTTCGCCGGCGATGATGGCCGCCTATCAACAAACCAACGAGGAGAACGCCGAGAAACTGCGCCCCCTGCTGGAGGAGGCGGAGGTGGTCTTTATCCACGATCCCCAGCCGGCGGCCCTGATGCAGTTCTGCCCCCAACGGCGGGGGCGCTGGGTCTGGCGCTGCCATATCGACGCCAGCCGCCCCTACCGGCCGGTCTGGCGCTATATCCGGCAACAGGTGGCCGCTTACGATGCCAGTGTTTTTTCCCTGCCCGATTTCGCCCAGGCCATGCCCCATCCCGAATATATCATCCCCCCCAGCATCGACCCGCTGAGCGCCAAGAATATTGAGCTGCCGCCCGAGGAGATTGCCGAGGTTCGCCGGCAATTCGAGCTGGACCCCGAGCGGCCCCTGCTGCTCCAGGTCTCCCGTTTTGACCGCTTCAAGGACCCGGTGGGGGTGATCGAGGCCCACCGCCTGGCTTGCAAGTTCGCCCCCGGCCTCCAACTGGTACTGGCCGGCGGCACCGCCGACGACGATCCCGAGGGGGAGGCGGTGCTGCAGGAGGTGCGGGCCGCCGCCGGCGACAACCCCGATATCAAGGTGCTGTTGTTGCCGCCGGACGCCCACCGGACCATCAACGCCCTGCAGCGGGCCGCCGATATCGTGATCCAGAAATCGACCAAGGAGGGGTTCGGCCTGACGGTTACCGAGGGGATGTGGAAGGGCAAACCGGTGATCGGAGGTGATACCGGCGGCATTCGCCTGCAGGTGGTCAACTACCACACCGGCTTTCTGGTCAGCACCCCGGAAGGCGCGGCCCTGCGGATCCGCTATCTGCTCCATCGCCGCGACCGGATGGCCGAGATGGGGGCCAAGGCCCACCAGTTTGTCCGGGAGAATTTCCTGCTGACCCGCCACCTGCGCGAATATCTCACTCTGATCGTCGGCCTGCTCCACGGGGCCGAATACCGGATTGAGCTTTAAGCGCCAATTGCTGAACCTATCAGGGGGCGACGGAGGATGATAAAGCAACAAATCGCGGCCTGGCCGGGCCGGCCCTACCCCTTGGGAGCCACCTGGGACGGACTGGGAGTCAACTTCTCCCTCTTCTCGGAAAACGCCAGCCGGGTCGAATTATGCCTCTTTGACCCGCAGGGACGACAGCTCCACGCCATCAGTCTGCGGGAACAGACCGACCAGGTCTGGCACTGCTACCTGCCCCAGGCCCGACCCGGCTGGCTGTATGCCTATCGGGTCCACGGCCCCTATGCCCCCGAACAGGGGCATCGCTTCAACCCGGCCAAACTGCTGCTGGACCCTTATGCCAAGGATCTGGCCGGCCAGCTGCGCTGGCATGACGCCCTGTTCGGCTATCGAATCGGGGGCCGCAAGGAGGACATGCGGCCAGATCGGCGGGACAGCGCCCGCTATCTGCCCAAATGCCGGGTGATCGACCCCTCCTTCACCTGGGGTGACGACCGGCCACCGGCCATTCCCTGGCATGACACGGTGATTTACGAGCTGCATGTCAAGGGCTTTACCCGCCTGCACCCCCAAATCCCCGAACATCAGCGCGGCACCTATGCCGCCCTGGCCAGCGAGCCGGTCATCGACTACCTGCAACACCTGGGGATCACGGCGGTGGAGCTGCTGCCGGTCCACGCCCTGGTGGACGAGCGCCATCTGGTGGAAAAGGGGCTGCGCAACTATTGGGGGTACAACAGCATCGGCTTTTTTGCTCCGGATCAGCGCTACAGCGCCGGCAACGGCATCAACGAGTTCAAGAGCATGGTCAAAGCGTTCCACACCGCCGGGATCGAGGTGATTCTTGATGTGGTCTACAACCATACCGCCGAGGGGAACCACCTGGGGCCGACGCTCTCCTTCCGAGGTATCGACAACCTGGCCTACTACCGCCGGGAGCCGGACAACCCGCGTTATTACCGGGACTACACCGGCTGCGGCAACACCCTCAACATGCAGCACCCCCGGGTGCTGCAACTGATCATGGACAGCTTGCGCTACTGGGTGCTGGAGATGCACGTGGACGGTTTCCGCTTCGACCTGGCCTCGGCCCTGGCTCGGGAGCTGCACGAGGTGGACCGATTGGGAGCCTTTTTCGATATCATTCACCAGGATCCGGTACTCTCCCAGGTGAAACTGATCGCCGAGCCCTGGGACCTGGGGGAAGGCGGCTACCAGGTGGGCAATTTCCCGGTGGGTTGGACCGAATGGAACGGCTGCTACCGGGACGAAGTCCGCTCCTACTGGAAAGGGGAAGGGGAAAAGATCGGGGATCTGGCCTACCGACTCACCGGCTCCAGCGATCTGTACGAACAGAGCGGCCGCAGGCCTCACGCCAGCATCAACTTCATCACCTGTCACGACGGCTTTACCCTGCGTGACCTGGTAAGCTACAACGACAAGCACAACGAGGCCAACGGCGAGGAGAACCGTGACGGCGAGAGCCACAACCGCAGCTGGAACTGCGGCGCCGAAGGCCCCAGCGACGATCCCGAAATCAATGCCCTGCGGGCTCGCCAGCAACGCAACCTGCTGGCCACCCTGATTCTTTCCCAGGGAGTACCCATGCTGAATGCCGGGGATGAATTGGGCCGCACCCAGCAGGGCAACAACAACGCTTACTGTCAGGATAACGAGATAAGCTGGCTGAACTGGGAACTGACTGAAGACCAGGTCCACCTGCTGGCCTTCACCCGCCGGTTGATCCAGTTGAACAAGCGCCACCGGGTGTTCCGGCGCCGCCGTTTTTTCCAGGGGCGCCAACTTAAGGGTTCCGGAATCCAGGATATCGTCTGGCTGACCCCATCCGGCAGCAAGATGAGTGATGAGCAGTGGATTCAGGATTTTGCCGGCTGCCTGGGGCTCTTTCTGGCCGGCCAGGCCATGGCCGAGGAGGATGAGCGGGGACGGCCGGTGGTGGATGACTCCTTCCTGCTGCTGCTCAACGCCCACCACGAGGAGATTCCCTTCACCCTCCCCGACCTGCCCCCGGCCAAACTGTGGCAGGTGGAACTGGATACCCTCTGGACGGGGGGCGAGGAGCCGGCCTCCGGGCGCTTCCTGCAACCGGGGGAAAGCTTTCCTTTGGCGGCTCGATCCATGGCCCTGCTGGTGGCCCTGCCCCGGCTCAATTCAGCCAAACGGGATGCGTCGCCCCTGCCATGACCTGCCGAGGGGCATATCTTACAATTTTGCAATTATCAAATGACCGCCGCAGCCAAACTTGACAAAATTGCAACCCCTCCCGCCAGTCAATGACTGGCACCCCGCCCCATCCCTGCCCCTATCCGATTGAGATAAAAGAGAAAAGTCTAAAAAGAAGATCCTTGGCACAGATCGTGTACTGCTCCCCCGCCAAGCCAGCGTTCCGGCACGCCCCGCAGCAGTGGTGCCGGTCCTGAAAAATCAGTTTCACCATAAGGAGCAGGAAAGATGAAAGTTAAAGGTTATCTCAAGGGGATCACTTTGGGCCTGATGGGCTGTGGGATCATCGCCACCGGCGCCATGGCCGCCAACGATGAGAGCTACGCCGAATTCACGGTGGACAGCTACAGCCAGTATATCTGGCGCGGCTACGCCTTCAGTCGCGACAGCGTGGTGGTGCAACCTTCCATGACCATGGGCTGGCGGGGCTTTTCCGCCAATATCTGGGGAAACCTGGACACCAACCCCTGGGGTGGGGAGAAGGCCACCTGGAACGAAACCGACCTCACCCTGGCCTACGACTGGGAGCTGGCCGATTTTGCCTTCAGTACCGGCTACATCTACTATGGCCTGGAGGGGGCAGACGACTCCCAGGAGATCTATCTGGGGGCCACCTACGACACCCTGCTGGAGCCGACCCTCACCGTCTATCGGGATTTTGCCTCCTATCCCGGCTGGTACGTCACCTTGGGCATCGGCCACAGCCTGCCCCTGGGGGGCGACCTGAGCCTGGATCTGGCGGCCCAGGCCGGTTATGTGAACAGTGATAATTACAAGGCCATGCACGACGGCCTGCTCTCAGCCTCCATCTCGGTGCCGGTGGGCGACAATTTTACCATCACCCCGATCATCTCCTACTCCTTTGCCCTCAGCAGCAAAGCCAAGGATGAGTTGAGAGCCGCCAACCTGGCCGCCATCGACAAGGAGAAGTCGGACTTCGTTTATGGCGGAATATCCCTGGGCATGGCCTTCTAGGCCGGTCAGGAGAGGCGATTGCGGTAATCTTCGTAGCTGAAGCGGCGGACCACCTCGAGCTGGTCGGCGGCGGGATCGTAGATGGCGATGCTGGGCAGGCGCACCCCGTTGAAGGTGGTGTTCTTGACCATGGTGTAGTGGGCCATATCGCCGAAGATCAGCCGCTGACCAGGCTTGAGGGGCTGGGGGAACGAGTAGTCGCCGATGATGTCACCGGCCAGGCAGCTCAGGCCCCCCAGGCGGTAGGTATGGGGATACTGGCCCGGCTCACCGGCCCCGAAGAGATGGGGCCGGTAGGGCATCTCCAGCACGTCGGGCATATGGGTGGCTGCCGAGGTGTCGAGGATGGCGATCTTGATCTCGTTTTCAACGATGTCGAGCACGGTGGCCACCAGCACCCCGATATTGAGGGCGATCGCCTCCCCCGGCTCCAGGTAAACCTGAACCCCGTAGCGCTGCTGGGCGTCATCAATCAACCGGCAGAGCAGGTCGAGATCGTAGTCGGGCCGGGTGATATGGTGGCCGCCGCCCAGGTTGAGCCACTTCATCCCGAGCATAAATTCCCCGAATTTTTCATGGAAGGCGGCCAGAGTGCCGGCCAGGGCGTCGGCGTTCTGTTCGCAGAGGGCGTGGAAGTGGAGGCCGCTGATCCCAGAGAGCAGCTCCGGACGGAAATGTTCGCGGGTGACTCCCAGCCGGGAGTAGCGGCCACAGGGGTTGTAGAGATCGACCTCCACCTCGGAATACTGGGGGTTGACCCGAATGCCGCAAGAGATGGGGCGGGGGCAGGCGGCCACCCGCTCCCGGAACTGTTGCCACTGGTTAAAGGAGTTAAAGACCAGATGGTCGGCGTAGCCCAGCATCTCGGCAAACTCGTCTTCCCGGTAAGCCGGGCAGTAAACATGAACCTCGCCGCCGAACTCCTCGCGGGCCAGCCGGG
>JBLRWU010000092.1:0-7857 GCA_047921155.1 Desulfurivibrio sp. | reverse complement strand
CCATTCACCTGACCGTTTTCCTGACCCGGCGCTGCAACCAGCGCTGCTCCTTCTGTTTCTACCTGGCCGCCGATTCCACTCCCCGTCCGGGAGACGCAGGGGCCGAGGAGCTGACCCTGGCGGAACTGGAGAAGATCGCCGCCTCCTGCCCGCCCCTGCTCTGGCTGGCCTTCTCCGGGGGGGAGATTTTCCTGCGTTCCGACCTGGCCCGGGTCACCGCCGCCTTCTATCGCCGGACCAAACCGGCCATCATCCTGCTGCCCAGTAACGGACTGGCCACCGAATCGATTGTGCGGACCACCACCGAGATTGTCCGCGACTGCCCCAAAAGCACGGTGGTGGTCAAGCTCTCCCTGGACGGCCCCGAAGCGGTTCATGACGCCCTGCGCGGAGTCCCCGGCTCCTACGCCGCCTGCCTGCGCACCGCCGCGGCCCTGGGTGAACTCCAGGGGCGTTATCCCAATTTCGAACTGGGGATCAATTCGGTCTTCTGCCCGGCCACCCAGGAGAGCATGATCGCCACCATCGATCTGGTGGCCGCCCTGCCCCATATCCACACCCATACCATCTCCCTGGCCCGGGGCGATCTCGCCGACAAGAGCCAGTTGACGGCGGATCTGGGTAAATACCAGGCCGCCTGCGCCTACCTGGAGCAAAAACTGAAAAGCCGCCAGGCCGCCACCTACCGCTTTGGCGGCGCCCGGCTCAAGGCGGCCCAGGATATTCTCCAGCGGCGCTACATCCTGCAGACCGCCCAAGAGCAAAGAGCGCTGCTGCCCTGTTTCGCCGGCCGCCTTAACCTGGTAATCACCGACGACGGCACGGTCTACCCCTGTGAATCGTTTCATGCCGGGATGAAGATGGGCAATATCCGGGCCCATGACGGCAACCTGCCCCGACTGCTGCACTCCGAGCAGGCCCGCCGGGTGGTGGAGGCCGTACGCCGGAAAGGCTGCTTCTGCACCCATGAATGCTACATGATGACCAACATCCTCTTCAATCCCGCCACCTATCCGGCCCTGCTCAAAGAGTACCTCCAGCTCCGGTAGCCGGTTCAGCGTCCGAAAATCTTGCCCCCGAAATGGAGCCAGAAGAGGCTCTTGACCCCTTCCCAGGCGGCCCGCAGATCATTGATGCTGCGCAGGGCCAGCAGCCGCCGCCAGAGAAATTTGGGCCGGGAGTAAAAGCGTTTGAAGGCGATCCGGCGCAACTCGTTGATCTCCTCCCGGGTCATACTGTAGGGGACAAAGGCCGCCCCCTGATAGGTGTAGTCGGCCAGATCGTGGGAGACGGTACCGTATTTCTCCAGGTTGTCCCACAGTTCGGTGCCCGGGAAAGGGGTCAGGGCGTGGAAATTGGCGATATCGGGGTCGATCTCCAGGGCAAACTCGATGGACTTGAGACCGTCGGCAAAGGTCTGACCGGGAATCCCGAAGAGAAAGGGGGTGTAAACGGTCAGCCCCGCCCGCTTGCCGGCCGCCACCGCCTTCCTGATCTGGGCGACGGTGATCCCCTTGTGGATGGTGTTGAGATCCTTCTGCACCCCGCTTTCAGCCCCGAAGAGGATGGCCCAGCAGCCCGCCTCCTTGAAGGCTTGAAGCAGGGGCTCATCCACCTGGTTGACGCAGGCCGAGGCAAACCAGGTGAAATCCAGCTTCTCCTCCTTGATCCGCCGAACCAGCTCCATGGCCCGCCCATAATCCGCCGCCAGGGTGTCGTCGATGAACTTGATCTCCCGGTAACCCTGGGCCAGGCAGTGGCGGATCTCGGCCATGACGTTGTCCACCGAACGGTAGCGGATCCCGCTCTTGCGGCTCTTGTCGATCTGGAAGCAGTACAAACAGCGGCGGTTACAGCCCCGAGAGGTGATGATCACCGCCACCGGCCGCCGCTTGTAGGTGGCGGGCGGCGGCACGTACTGCCCGGCGGCATCCCCCAACAGTTCGCGGGCGGGAAAGGGCAAAGCATCAAGATCGGTGATCAGGGGCCGGGGGGGATTTTTTACCACCTCACCGCCCCGACGCCAGATCAGCCCGAGTACCCCGGTGAAATCGGCGGTAGCCACTTTTTCCAGCAACTCCACCACCGTCTCCTCCCCCTCGCCGGTGACCACCGCATCCAGCTCCGGGCATTCGATCAGGCACTGTTCCTGAACGGCAATGGGGTAGGGACCGCCAACCACCAGGAAAAAATCGCCGCCCGCCGCCCGCAGGGCCCCGGCCATCGCCATGGCCTTTTGCCAGCCGAAGGTGGTGGAGTAAAGACCGATGAATTGCGGCGCGAACTCGGTCACTCCGGCCATGATCTGCTGATGGGTCATGAAAGCCCCGTTGTAAAACCGGACCTCATGGCCGGCCCGTTGCAGGGCCGCCGCGACATAGAGGGTACCCAGGGGCTGCCAGTAGTTGATCTGGCTGCCCGCCGTTTTACTGGCAAAAATCTCCGCGGGCAACCAGGGGGGGATAATCAGAGCGCATCTCATCACGACACCAGAGGCTGAAATACAGGGAGGACCACCGCCGTGGGCGATGATCCTCCTCAATTAACCGCTCAAAAAAACCGGAACGGGCCGAAACTACATATCCAGTACGCCCTTCTGGGTCTTCTCGTTCCAGGTTACCGCCAGATACCAGGCAGCCATGGCGCCGAAAACCAGGGCCAGGGTGCCGCCGTAGCCCAGGAAGGTGTAGGGCATGTAAACAAAGCTGCCCAGGGAACCTTCATGGAAGGGCAAGGGTTGACCGGCCTGGTACCAGGCGACAATCCCTTCGATATCGCGGGGGCCATGAATGAACTTGCTGGTCAGCGCCGCCCCGAGGCCGAAGAAGGGAACCACGATCCAGAGCTTGATCTGGCCTTCACCAACCCGCCAGAGGGTGCCGGTCCCGCAACCGCCGGCCAGCACCGCGCCGAAGCCGAAGATCACCCCGCCCAGCACCCCGCCCCAGCCGAAGACGCCGCGCAGGTAATGGCCGGGATCGACATAACCCTGGTGCTTGAGCACCATGATCCCCAGCACCAGCAGGACGATGGAGAGGGCAACGGCCTTGGCCATCTTGCAATCACCGGTCATATGGGGTTCACGGAAACCCTGGATCATGCACCAGCGGCCCCGCTGAAAAACGTAACCCAGGGCCGCGGCCAGCAGCAATACTCCACCCATGGTGCCCAGGGGCGACCAGCCCTTATGGCCCCAGAAGAACTCCTCGCTGCCGGCATAGGCGTAAGCACCGATGATAATCCCCAGCAGGGCCAGAATACCCAGCACAATCTGGAATGCGGCCGGAACATCGAAGGTCTTGGCTCCGCCCTGGCCCCAGGTGATGTTCTCCATCTCCCAGTAGGTATATTTCAGGGCCAGGATGGCACCGATGACCAAGCCGACAAACATCGAGAAACCGTGGGCGGAAAGGTTGCCCAGGGCATTGTAGAACCCACCGACGTTGCAACCACCACCCAGAATGGCCCCGATCCCCATCAGGGAACCGGCCACCACCGCCTTGACCATCTCCAGGCGCGGCGGAATCCGGAAGGCGAAGTTCCCGCCCAGGCAAGCGGAGACAAAGGCCCCGCCGATAAAGGCGATCCCGATCACCGAGCCGCTGTGCAGAAAGATATTGCCGGGGGCCGCTTCGTTGATCCCGACTCCATAAAGGATCCAGTCACCCCAGTTCTGCACCGCCCCGGTGGCTCCCCAGGAGGTGTACCAGGCGGCGATCACCACGCTCAAAAAAGCGATGATAATCCCGGTGGTGTAAGGATTCCACTTGTCCTTACAAAGAATCTTGTAGAGCTCCCTCGCCTTCTCTCCAAGTACGCTTCCCTCGCTCATACCCCCTCCTTTCTCCTTAATAAAATAAAGATCACAAACAACTCGGGAGATGGCCTCCCTCTCCAGGCGGTACATCTCCCGAGTCACTGCCAAGCTTAAGGTTCAGGGCTTAGCGGCCATAACCTCCACCGGGACGGGGAGGCGGAGCGCCGTAACCACCACCGGAAGGCCGGGGGGGAGGCGCGCCATAGCCACCACCGGGACGGGGAGCCGGAGCACCGTAGCCACCAGCGGCCGGAGCCTTCTCCTCATCATTTTTCTTAACCGCAGGGGGGGCGCCATAACCGCCGCCGGCCGGAGCCGCCGGAGCGCCGTAACCGCCGGCCTGGGCCCGGGCCTCGCCGGGACCGCCGACCTGGCCCTGAAATGCCACCAGGCCCAACATCCCGGCCACCACCAGCATTCCCACCACATGTGAACTCTTCATACGGAACCTCCTTAATAAGTTTATGTTCCCTTGAATGGCTTGTCCTTCTTCACAGCAGACCAGCAAAACAGCCCGCTGGTTCCATCAGGGCCCGGATTCCGTCCGACCGCGATGGAGATATTCGGGCATATTATGTGATCTTGCTCGACTTTGTAAAGGAAAAAATGTTCATCATCACGGGTTTAACCAAGGATAATGGCCCGGCGGCGATCCGTAAACCTCCACCAGGGTGCGGTGCTGAAAAATCCCGCTGTGCGCCGCGAACCGGCCCATCAACTCAAGGCCCTGAATTTTTTCACTTATTTCCGGAGGCAGTTCCGCCGCATCCCCCGGCATAATCAACACCAGGGCCCGGGGCCACGTCGAGTCCGACAATGTGGCATAAAACGGAGCCAGGGGCAACTCCCAGGTAAAACGCAGGGAGGAGGTCGCCACCCAGGGGGGAATCTCGGGGGGATGGATCTGGCGGTAAGCCAGGGGGCGGGAGGTGAAGAGATCCAGCAGGGGCACGGAGACCCGGGGGTCCATCACCGGCCTGGAGGCGGGCAGCACCATCACCTCGACCCCTTCGACGGCCAGGGTATCGAGATAACGCCCCGCCTGCTGGAGATTGCGCGCACTCATAGTTTGCAAAAAGGGCAGAAAACCCGCGCCGGCCAGCAACAGCGATGACCCGGCCACCACCAGCAGCAGATGGCGGCGCAGGGCGGGAACGGCCAGATCGCGCAGGCCGTAGGCGGCCAGCAGGGCCAGCAGGGGAAAAACCGGGATCGAATAACGGATGCGGCGGATCTCCAGGAGTACCAGCAACAGGAGCACCGGCCAGAGCAGGATCAGGTAACGCAGATCCCGCAAACGCCCGGCCCGGTAGAGTGAGTAAAAGAGGGCGGCAGTGAGCAGCGGATGGGTCTGAAAAAGCAGGGTGGAGGTCAGGCTTTCGCTCCAGCCGGCCAGGCCCGGCTTCTGAAACTCCAGGAGCAGGGCGATTTGGCCGGCCATCACCTCCCGGTAATACCAGAAGATGGGGAGCACCAGCAGCAGAGCGGGCAGCAGGGCCAGGGCCGCTCGGCGCAAGGCCGGCCGCCGGCCCGCCTCCAGGGAACAGCCAACAACCGGCAGCAGGCCGCTGAGCAGCAGCCAGGCGGAATATTTGCTCAACAAAACCGCCGCCACCGCCAGGGCACACAGCGCCGGGTAGCAGAAACCGCCCCGCACCATGGCGCGATGCAGGGCGACCATGGCCAGCAGCAGGAAAAACATGGTCCCGATATCAACCAGCAGCAGGGGGGTCTGACTGTAGAGGTAGGGAAAACCCAGGAAGAGCAGGGCTCCGGCCACGCCGGTCTCCTCGTCCCACAGATCACGGCCCAGGACCACGATCAGCAGGGCGGTGAGGGAGAAAAGCAGGGCGTTGAACAACTGCACGGCCAGTCGGCTTTGCTCAAAAAGATTGAGAATCAGGCCGTAAAGCAGGGGGATCAGGGGCAGATCGGTCCAGGCGAAAATCTCCCGCCCCCACTCCCGGAAAAACCAGACCGGACCATATTCACTAACAGCTTTGGCCTGGAGGAAGTAGCGGGCCGCATCCACAATTACTTCCGGGGTGTCGAGAAAGGGCAGGCAGGCGAGAAAGGCCAGGCCGGGCAGCAGGAGCATGGGCCGGACCCCGCCAAGGACGCCCCCGCCCCGCCCCAACCATTCCGGCAGCAGGGCCAAAAGCCAGCAAAGGGGGGCCAGCAGGGCCAGCCCCAGGAAAAGCCGCCAGGGATCGGCAAGCTGAAAAACCCACTGCCAACTGGTCAGACTGTTATCGTCCAGATGGCGGACCTGGTAGAGCAGCAGGGGCAACAGCAGGGCCAGACCGGCAATCAGCAGGTGGCCGGCCGCGTTACCATCCGGCATGGCGGCGCGATCAAGGCGGGGGGCGCTTCCCGGCCGCCGCTCATTCTCGGCGGGCATCCTGCCCGCCTGCGAGGCGCCCGCAGCCTCCTGCCCGTCCTTGGGCCCGGCTGCGGGCAAACCCGCGGCAGCCGGGAAGCGCCCCCCGCCTTGATCACGCTCCTTCATGGTAGTCACCGTCACTGTTGACTGCCCAGATCGCGGTCTTGTCGCGGCTGCCCTCCCGAACCATCTCCACGGCGGCCATGGCGGCCAGCATCGAATGATCCATATTGTTGTAGCGGTGCATCCCGTTGCGGCCGATCAGGAAAAGATTCTCCAAACCATCGGTAAAGGCGCGAATCTCGGGAAAACGGTGATAGCTGCCGAAGTAGGCCGGATACGCCTTGGGCTGGCGGATCACCACCCCGTCGAGCAGATCATCGGGCTCCACAAAGCCCAGGGCGTGCAGCTCGGCCGCCCCCAGCCGCTGCAACTCCTCATCGGCCATATTCCACAGCTCATCCCCCTCGCTGCAGAAATACTCCAGTCCCACCCAGACCGTGTCCTGGTCCCGCACCAGCCAGGGGCTCCAGTTGTTGAAGATCTGCAAACGTCCCAGGCGCAGATCGCTCTCCTGGATATAGATCCAGTTGTCCGGCGGCCGGCCCTGCTCCCCGGGGGCCGCCTTCCCCGCCGCCGGGTTCTTGCGCATCTTTTTGAACAGCAGGCCGACGGTGATAAAATCACGATAAACCAAACCGGCGGCGGCCTCCCTGACCGGAGGCGGCACCCGGTCCAGGGCCGCGATCAACTCCCGCACCGGCATGGTGGAAAAACAGAAGTCGGCGGCCAGCGTCGACTCCGGCTCACCCGCCGGGGGCCGAACCCGCACCTCCACCACCCGCTCCCCCCGGGTGGTGATCCCCACCACCTGTTGGCCGGTGCGGATCTCGCCGCCCAGCTCCGTCACCCGCCGGGCCACCTCCTCCCAGAGCTGCCCCGGCCCCCGCTTGGGGTAAAGAAAACGGCCGATCAGGCTGGTCTCCACCCTGCCCCCGCGCCGGCCCCTGGTCAGCAGAGAGCGCAGGGCGTGACGCACCGCCCCGGCCACCGACAGCCCCTTGACCCGCTGGTTGCCCCACTCCGCCGGGATCACCCGGCAGGGCACCCCCCAAACCTTTTCGGTGTAATCCCGGAAAAAGGTCCGGTAAAGGCGGGAGCCGAAGCGATTGATAAAAAAATCCTCCAGGCTCTGCTCGCGGGCGATGGGAAAAAGATGGGCGTGGAGGTAGCTGCCCAGAATCAGCAGCAACTGCCGCAATCCCAGGGTGCGGATCAGTTGCAGACTGAGGCTTAGGGGGTAGTCGATAAATTTGCGGTGATGAAGAATCCGGGAGAGCCGGGAGCGGACCAGCATCACCCGCTCCACCGTGGCCGGATCGGGGCCGGCGGTGAGGGTGGCGCCGGCGGCCTCCGGCCCGAGCAGCATGGGATCGGGCTCCACCCCGCCCTGGACCGGGAGAATTTCCCGCCACCAGGCCAGCACTCGCGGAGAACGGGAAAAAAACCGGTGCCCGCCGATATCGATCCGGTTGCCCCGATAAACCTCGGTCCGGGAGATCCCGCCGATATGGGGCGAGGCCTCCAGAACCAGGGGCACCACATCGGTATGGCGCAACAGTTCAAGGGCGGCGGTGAGGCCGGCGGGGCCGGCCCC
>JBLRWU010000091.1:0-8002 GCA_047921155.1 Desulfurivibrio sp. | reverse complement strand
CCCACCCCGGCAATCTCCACCACCGCCCCCCGGCGCAAACCGGCAATGCTGCCGAACTCGGCATGGACCTGGTACTGTCTCTGGCCGGAAAAGGGAGAAAAATCGCCGAGGTTGACCGATAGGTAGACAAAGGAGAAAAAGCCGGCCAGGATGAAGAGTCCCACCACCAGATCAAGATTTTTTTTATCAGCCATTTTCCAGACCCCTGCCTGTATATATATTGCCCATGGTTATGCGCACAAATTGCCGGATTTCCGGATCACTGCTGCGCTGAATATCCTCTGGTCCAGCAAAACTTTTGGCCTTGCCGGAACCCATGATGATCACCTGGTCAGCCAGGTTGTAGATTTTGGGAATATCGTGACTGACGATAACCGAAGTGTAGCCGAACTTTTGCTGGGTTTCGAGAAAAAGTCGATAGATCTCCAGCGATTTCTCCGGGTCCAGGCCGGTGGTCGGCTCATCGAACAGCATGATCTTCGGTCGCAGCATCAGGGCTCGGGCCAGACCCACCCGTTTTTTCATGCCGCCGGAAAGCTGGGCGGGATATTTCTCCTCATGGCCGTTAAGGCCCAGCTGCTCCAGAGTGCTCAGCACCTTGCCGCGAATCTCGCCCCCGTTCATGCCGGTCCGCTCCTCCAGGGGCAGGGCCACATTATCAAACACGGTGAGGGAGTCCAGCAGGGCGGCGCCCTGAAAGAGAACCCCGAAATTCATCCGGATCTCGTTAAGCTCCCGCCCCCGAAGTCGGGCAATATCCCGGCCCAAAACCATCACTCGGCCGGAATCGGGCTTGAGCAAGCCCAGGATCAACTTCAGGGTGACGCTCTTGCCCTGGCCGCTGGCCCCGGCGATCACCGTGGTCCGACCGTCAACAATGGCGAAATCAACCTCATCCAGCACCTTCTGGCTGCCGAAGGATTTGCTGACCTTTTCAAACCGGATAATCGGCTCACTCACAGCAGCACCGCCGTTAACAGATAGTCGAAAACCAGAACCGAAATGGAGGAGAACACCACCGCCTGGGTGGTTACCCGACTCACGCCCTCGGCGCCGAAACCGGCCCCCCGGATCACATGGACAAAGTAACCACGGGCGGTGCAGATCCAGACCACCAGCAGGGCGAAGACAAAGGATTTGATCACCCCCATCCGGATATCCTGGTCGACCACGCTCAGTTCCATGCCGGAGAAGTAGGAGCCGGCGTTGACCCCCAGCAGCACCACCCCCGCCAGGTAACCGCCGAAAATCCCCACTACGTTGAAGATCAGGGTCAGCAGCGGAATCGAGATCATGGTGGCCAGCAGCTTGGGGGCGATCAGGTAGCGAAAGGGATCCACCGCCATGCACTCCAGGGCATCAAGCTGCTCGGAGTTGCGCATGATCCCAAGCTCGGCGCACATGGCCGAGCCGGCCCGGCCGATCACCATCAGGGCGGTGAGTACCGGCCCCAGTTCGCGGATCAGCGAAAGGGCCACCGCCGAACCCAGCGCCCCTTCGGCCCCGAATTTACGCAGGGTGTAGTAGCCCTGCAAGCCCAGAACCATGCCGGTAAAGGCGGCGGTGAAGAAGATAACAAAAAAGGAGTTGGCCCCGATCAGCCGGGTCTGGCGCACCACCTCCCGCAACCGGAAGGGCCGCTGGAAAAGCGCCCCGATGGTCCTGACCAGAAAGATCCCCATCCGGCCAAGATCCTGCACGAGATAGAGGGTGCGTTCGCCCAGGCGTTCGATTTGTGCCAGCATAGTCTGATTCCCTGTCCCCGATCTTGGCCGTTGCCACAAGAAAAAGGCGAGCATAGCCGCCGGCGGCGGCGATTGTCAAGCAAATCATCCCCCATCCGGAACCGCAAAAAAAAGGAGGTCATGGCCGTAACTGGCCACAACCTCCTGAGCTGATCATCATAATGGCGGGGTTGACGGGGCTCGAACCCGCGACCTCTGGCGTGACAGGCCAGCACTCTAACCAGCTGAGCTACAACCCCTGAAAAAAATCGAAATGGTGGGCGAAACAGGGATCGAACCTGTGACCCTCGGCTTGTAAGGCCGATGCTCTCCCAGCTGAGCTATTCGCCCGTTCCGATGAGGCCCCTATTAACCATGGGGGCCGAAATTCGTCAAGCAAAAATTGTCGACCTCACTGAAGCCGCGACGACGACAAACTTACTGAGGGTGGTGATGCTCCAAGGCCGGCAGACAGGGCATCACCACCGGAAGAGAGTCCTCCCCCGCTTCCGCCGCCGAAAGATCCCGGAAGAGCGGCTTGCCCCGGGGATGGACCAAGGCACACTCCAACACCCGATCAACGCTCTCCACCGGCTCGATCTGCAAATCCTTGAGGATCTTGGCCGGAATCTCCTCAAGGTTGCGCTCATTATCGTAGGGGATCAGGACTCGGCGGATATTGCCCCGTTTGGCGGCCAGCAGCTTCTCCGCCAGACCGCCGATGGGCAGCACCCGGCCCCGCAGGGTGATCTCCCCGGTCATCGCCAGATCCCGGCGCACCGGTATTCCGGTCAGAGCCGAAACCATGGAGGTGGCCATGGTGATCCCCGCCGAAGGACCATCCTTGGGGATCGCCCCCTCGGGCACATGGACGTGGATATCGAGCTTTTGATAAAAATCAGGGGCCAGTCCCAGGCGCTCGGCCCGGCTGCGCACATAGCTCAGGGCGGCCTGGGCCGATTCCTGCATCACCTCGCCCAGTTTGCCGGTAACCGTCAATTTGCCCTTACCGGGCATCAGGGCGGTCTCAATCTGCAGCAACTCGCCGCCCACTTCGGTCCAGGCCAGGCCGGTGGCCAGCCCCACCCGATCCTGCTCCTCGGCCAAGCCGTAACGGTATTTGGCCACCCCAAGGTGGGCGGCCACTGCCGCCGGAGTCAGCCGGTATTTTTTGGTCCTATTTTTGCGCTTAAGGCGATCCCGGGCCACCTTACGGCAGATGGAGGCCATGGCCCGCTCCAGGTTACGGACTCCGGCCTCGCGGGTGTAAAGGCGGATAATATCCCGCAGGGCCTGATCGGAAAAGCGGATATCGTCGGGGGCAAAACCGTTGGCCACCAGTTGCCGGGGAGCCAGGAAGCCGCGGGCAATATTGACCTTGTCCTCCTCGGTATAGCCGTTGAGCCGGATGATCTCCATCCGATCCTGCAGGGGGGCGGGGATGCCGGCCAAGGTGTTGGCGGTGGTAATAAAAAAAACGTCGGAGAGATCATACTCCAGGTCCAGATAGTGGTCGCTGAAGCTGTTGTTCTGCTCCGGGTCCAGCACCTCCAGCAGGGCGGCGGAGGGATCGCCCCGAAAATCGGTACTCATCTTGTCCACTTCATCCAGACAGAGAACCGGGTTGATCACCTTCGCCTTCTGCATCGAACGGAGAATCTTGCCGGGCATCGCCCCAATATAGGTGCGGCGATGGCCCCGGATCTCCGCCTCGTCCCGGACCCCGCCCAGGGAGAGCCGGACAAAATCGCGGCCCATGGCCCGGGCCACCGACTTGCAGATCGAGGTTTTGCCCACCCCCGGCGGCCCCACCAGGCAGAGGATCGGGCCTTTCAGCTTGGCCACCTGGGCCTTAACCGCCAGATATTCCAAGATCCGCTCCTTGGGTTTATCCAGGCCGTAGTGATCCTCGTTCAAAATCCGTTCCGCGGCATCGATATCCAGACAGCTGTCGCTGCGCTCCTGCCAGGGCAGGCTGAGGATGCAGTCGATATAGTTGCGGACCACGGTGGCTTCCGCCGACATCGCCGGCATCAGCTTAAGCTTCTTAAGCTCCTGCTCCACCTTTTCCTGCGCGGCCTGGGGCAGTTTTTTCTCTCTGATCCGCTTTTCCAGTTCCACCAGGTCGGAGGCGGCTTCATCCTTGACCCCCATCTCTTTCTGGATCACCCGCATCTGCTCGGCCAGGTAGTAATCCTTCTGGGTCTTGTCCATCTTCCTCTTGACCCGACCGCGGATATTGGCCTCCAGCCTGGCCACCTGGATCTCCTTGTTGAGCAGATTGAGAACCAGCTCGAAACGCTCGGCCTGGGGCAAGGTGGCCAGAACCTGCTGCTTCTCCTCGACACTGATCGGGAGATGGGCCACCAGCACATCGACAAATCTGCTCGGCGACTCGATCCGACCCAGGGATTTGCTCACTTCGCCGGGAACTTTTTTGTAGTGCTGGATGTACTCCTGGAAGGCCTCACGCAGTTCGCGGATGAAGGCGGTGGCCAAGGGGGGGGCGTCCGGCAGCTCGGGCAACTCATCCACCGCCACCATAAAGATCTCGGCATGGGGCAGATAACGAACCACTCGCGCCCGACGTTTACCCTCCACCAGGGCCTTGATGGTGCCGTCGGGCAGGCGCAGCAGTTGCATTACCACCGCCACCGTACCAACCTCATGCACCCCCTCCTCGCCGGGCTCATCCTCGGAGGAGTCCTTCTGGGCGGCGAGAAAGATCTCGGTGCCGGAGGCCATCGCCTCCTCCAGGGCCTTGATCGAACGTTCCCGGCCCACCACCAGCGGGGCCACCATATGGGGAAAGAGGACGATATCCCGCAGGGGCATCAGGGGATAGATTTTGTGACCGGCGGCGGCGGTGGCGGTCATATCAGGCGGTCTTCTTCTCTTCGTTGTCGTAAAGCACCACCGGATAGTCGCGGTTGGTGATCACCTGTTCGCTGATCACGCACTCCCGGGCGCTCGCCTGGGAGGGTAGCTCATACATCACATCAAGCATCGCCTCCTCCATCACCGAGCGCAACCCCCGGGCCCCGGCCTTGCGCTTGATCGCCTCCCGGGCGATGGCGGACAGCGCCCCTTCGGTGAAACGCAGACGAATATCGTCGAAGGCGAACAGTTTCTCATACTGACGGGTCAGGGCGTTCTTGGGTTCCCGCAGGATGCGGATCAGATCCTCCTCCTCCAGTTCATCCATGGTCGCCACCACCGGCAGGCGGCCCAGCAGCTCGGGAATCAGGCCAAAACGGAGCAGATCGGCCGACTCCACCAGGGCCAGGATCTCCCCGGTTTTCTTCTTGCTCTTGCCCACCACCTTGGCCCCGAATCCCAGGGACTTGGCCCCGACCCGCTGGCGGATCACCTGCTCCAGTCCAACGAAGGCCCCACCGCAGATAAAGAGAATATTGGAGGTATCAAGCTTGAGGTACTCCTGCTGGGGATGCTTGCGCCCGCCCTTGGGGGGGATGGAAGCCACCGTACCCTCGATAATCTTGAGCAGGGCCTGCTGGACTCCCTCCCCGGAAACATCGCGGGTCAGCGAAGCGCTGTCGGATTTGCGGGCGATCTTGTCGATCTCGTCGATATAGACGATACCATGGGCGGCCCGCTGGGGATCGCCGTCGGCGGCCTGCATCAGGTTGACCAGGATATTTTCCACATCCTCGCCGACATAGCCGGCCTCGGTGAGGGTGGTGGCGTCGGCGATGGTGAAAGGGACATTCAACAGCCGGGCCAGGGTCTGGGCCAGCAGGGTCTTGCCGCTGCCGGTGGGTCCGATCAGCAGGATGTTGCTCTTCTGCAGCTCCACGTCCTGATAATCGCCGCCGGCCTCACCCTCCACCCGCTTGTAGTGGTTATGCACCGCCACCGCCAGGTTGCGCTTGGCCCGCTCCTGGCCCACCACATACTCGTCGAGCAGGGCCTTGATCTCCATGGGCTTAAGCATCTTGGGCGCACCCTGACCACCGCCCTCCTCCTGCTGCAACTCCTCGCTGACGATCTCGTTGCAGAGCTCGATGCACTCGTTACAGATATAAACGGTGGGACCGGCGATCAGCTTCTTGACCTCGCTTTGCAGTTTGCCGCAAAAGGAGCAGGAGATCTCGATTTCGTCGCTCTTCTTTTTCGCCATTGTCAAACATCCTCGCTGGAGTTGGTTCGTTCAAGCAGAACCTTGTCGATCAGCCCGTAGCTCTTGGCCTCTTCGGCACTCATAAAGTAATCACGTTCGGTATCGGTCTGGATCTTCTTCATTTTCTGGCCGCTGTGGTGGGCCAGGATCTTGTTCAACTCCTGGCGCATCCGCAGAATCTCCCGGGCATGGATATCGATATCCGAGGCCTGGCCCTGGAAACCGCCCATGGGCTGATGGATCAAAATCCGGGCATTGGGCAAGGAGTAACGCTTGCCCTGGGTGCCGGCGGCCAGCAGCACCGCACCCATACTGGCTGCCTGCCCCAGGCAGAGGGTGGCGATGTCGCACTTGACATAGCGCATGGTGTCATAGATCGCCAGCCCGGCGGTGACCACCCCGCCTGGAGAGTTGATATAGAAGGTTATATCCTTATCCGGGTCGTCGGCCTCTAAAAAGAGCATCTGAGCGATGATCACGTTGGCCACATCGTCGTTGACACCACTGCCCAGGAAAATGATCCGTTCCTTGAGCAGCCGGGAGTAAATATCGTAGGAACGCTCGCCCCGGGGGGTCTGCTCGATGACAAAGGGAATCAGGCTCATTATTTATCCTCTTTTTCATCGGTTTTAGCGGCGGCGGCAGCAACCGGGGCCACCGTCTTAATTTTGGCGGCGCCCACCAGAAAGTCAAGAATCTTCTCGGTCAGCAGCTCATGCATGAAGGGCAGCAGCTCGTTGCGGCTGTGAAAATATTTCTGCACCTCGGCCACCGGCATGTTGTACTGATCGGCAATGCGCTGAAAACCCTTACTGATATCTTCATCCGCCACCTTGATCTCTTCCAGCTCGGCGATCTTTTTCAGAATAAAATCGCCGCGAATCCGCTTACTGGCCCCCTCCTGATATTTCTCGATCATCGAATCGCGACTGATCCCCGCAGCCTCCAGACTCAGGCCCCGGTTTTCCAGGTTGCTCTCCAGCTCCTTGATCATCGCGTCGATCTCGTGGGCCACCAGCCGCGGGGGCACTTCAAAATCGTGACTTTTAAGAATCTCCGCCATCACCCGGTCAACCAGATCGCCCCGCTGCCGCTCCTCCATGGCCTTGAGCCGCTGCTCGCGGATCTGGCTGCGCAGCTCCTCCAAGGAAGCGAACCCTTCGCCCACATCCTTGGCGAACTCATCGTCCAGCGCAGCCAGCACCCGCTCCTTGACCTCCCGGACCTTGATGCTGAATTCGATGCTCTTGCCGGCCAGGATGGGATTGGAAAAGCCGGCGGGGAAATCGATGGTTACCGTGGCCTCCTGGCCCGCCTTGAGTCCCACCAGCTTCTCTTCAAATTCGGAACCCACCTGGCCGCTGCCCACGTCCACCGAGTAATCCTTGCCGCCGACATGCTTCATCAACTGGCCCTGGTCGTAGGCCTCAAAATCGATCACCGCGATATCGCCGACGGCGACCTCGCGGTCGGTGACACTGCGGAGCGGGGCCAGCTCCCGGCGCAGTTTCTCCAGCTCGGCGGCGATATCCTCGTCGCTCACCACCAGTTCGGGCATCTCAATTTCGATCCCCTTGTATCCCGCCAGTTCGAAAACCGGCCGGATATCGACCTCGGCCTGATAGTAAAAGGTGCCGTCAGCCTCGAACCGATGCTCCCGCACTTCGGGATGAACCACCGCGTCCAGCTTGACCTCCTCCAGGGCATCGAAATAGGACTCCTGGATCAGGCGATCGGCCACATCGTACTCCACCTTGGGGCCGTAATTCTTCTCCAGCACCTTGCGGGGCACCTTCCCCTTGCGAAAACCCTTCAGGTTGATCTCCCCCTTGAGCTTATCATAGGCGGCCTCCAGCTCCCTGGTCACCATCTCGCTGGGCAGCACCACCGCCAATCTCCGGGTGAGCGAACTTACTTCCTCGACGCGAACTTCCATATTTCCATCCTATCTGTGTTGGGTTGGTAAGATTTTCTCAAAAACCTGGTCGGCAATTTGGTGCGAGAGGGGGGAGTCGAACCCCCATGGTTGCCCGCTGGATCCTAAGTCCAGTGCGTCTGCCAGTTCCGCCACCCTCGCAACGTAAAAAACCTCGCAATCTTACTCAACTTTACGAGGAGCGTCAAGCGGGAGTCGGCG
>JBLRWU010000090.1:3422-8159 GCA_047921155.1 Desulfurivibrio sp. | reverse complement strand
CTGCCGGCGGATCTCGTTTAACTGCCAGGAATCCTGCGCAAGGGGGGTGAAATAGCGCTGGCGAAAGGGAAGAAAATCCCCGCGGAACGAGCCCGGGCCATAAATCCCCCGCCGGGCAGCGGCAATGGCGGTGGCATCAATATCGGCGGCGGCGATGAGAAAACGGCGGCGGCTTTCCGCGCCGAAACGCTGGTCCAGCAGCATGGCCAGGGAGTACGGCTCTTCGCCGGTGGCGCAACCGGCGCAGACGATTCGCACCGGTTGATCCCGGCGATTTTCAAGCAACTCCGGCACAATACGATCCACCACCAGGCGCAGATATTCCGGTTCCCGAAAAAAATAGGTCTCGTTGACGGTCAGCAGTTCGATGAGCCGCTGCAGCTCTTCCCGGTCGCTGAGCAGCAGCAGGTAATAGCGCTCCGCCCCCTTAATCTTGCGTTGATTCATCCGCTGGTTGAGGGCTTCGACCAGGGACTGTTCCCGCTCATCGGTAAACTTGTGGCCACAGGCCTTGAGCAGCAACTCCTTGAATTGCGATATATTATTTAATTCACTTGCCATCAGCCGGCAGCTCTCCTGATCAGTTCGGGGGCGATCTCGTCCAAGGACAAGACCTGGTCGATCCAGCCACCCTGCACCGCGACCTGGTTCATGCCGTAAACCACCGAGCTGGCCGCATCCTGGGCGATGGTGCTGCCGCCCATGCTCTTGATCGCCTGAATGCCGGCCACCCCGTCGTCCCCCATCCCGCTGAGGATCACCCCGATGGCGCGCTCCCGGTAGGCAGCCGCCACCGAACTGAGCAGGGTATTGCAGGAGGGTGAATAGTTCTGGCCCGGAGGCTTGTCGCCCAGCATAATATCTCCATCCGGGCTCACATACATCGCAAACTCGGTGGGGTTGATATAAACCCGGCCGGCGGCCACGGCCCCCCGGTGAGCGGCCAGTTCAACCTTGAGCGGGGTTTCCCCGGCCAGCCAATCCACCATCCCCTGGGCAAAGCCGTCGACGTTATGCTGGGCGATAACAATGGGCAGCGGGAAGGAGGGCGGCAGGGCGGCCAGGATAAGGCGGATGGCCTGAGGCCCGCCGGTGGAGGCGGCAATGGCGACAATTTCCGCCCGCCGGGTCGCCGAACTCATCCGGGATCTGTCGGCCAACGGCAGCCGCTGATGCGCTGCGGCCGCCGCCAACTTCGCTTTTACATCGACCCGGGCCAGCAGCCGGATCTTCTCCACCAGCAGGGCGGCATTGCCCCGGGAGATATCCGGTTTCTCGATGACATCAAGGGCACCCTTGCTGATGGCGTTGAAGGCGGTACGAACCCCGGTCAGGGCGGTAACCACCAGGATCGGCACCGGCCGCTGGGCCATGATCCTTTCAATGGCCTCAAAACCGCCCAGCACCGGCATCTCAATATCCATGGTGATGAGGTCGGGCGCCAGTTTCGCTGCCATCCCGACGGCCTGCCGGCCATCCGCCGCCTCACCAACCACCTGAATGTCCCGCTCCCGGGCCAGAATGGCGCGGATCATCTCCCGCGCCAGGGAGCTGTCATCAACCACCAGTACCTTGATCCGGTCGCCTCTGGCGATCATGTTTAACGAGGATCTCCGTTGACCGCCGCGGCCGTCGAAGGCTGAGCCGGACCCGCCGGATTGCGATCATCGTCCGGCCTGATCACCTGGGCCTGGGCCTGGAGCTGGGCACTCAGCAGATTAAGTTCGCCGATGATCCGATTGGCCTCCTTGATGGCGCCGGTGGATACCTGTACCCCCTCCTTGATATCCTTGAGGGCCAGAACCACCTGGCTGCTGGCGACCTGCTGCTGTTGGGTGGAAAGAGAGATCTGGCGGGCGGAGTCGGCGGTCTCCTCGACCCCGTCAACACTTTCGATCAGCATGATCACGGTGTGGGAGGCGTATTCCTGGCCCTCCTGGATCAACTGGGAGCTCTTTTCCGAAGACATCACCAGGCGGTTGACCGCGTCCTGAATTTCGGTGATCCGAGCCTCGATCTCGGCGGTGGATTCCACCACGCTGTCGGCCAGGCGGCGGATCTCCACCGCCACCACCCCGAAACGCTTGCCGGCCTCCCCGGCGCTGGCGGCTTCCAGGGCGGCATTGAAGGCGATCAACTTGGTCTGGTTGGCGATATTGTTGATGATCTCCATGATCTTGTTGATCTCTTTCGATTTCTTGCCCAGCGCGATGATCTCGTTGAGATTGGTCTCGATATTGCTGCTGATGTCGTTGATTTTGAAGGTCAGGTTTTCCACCTCGGCCGCTCCCCGCTTGGTATCCTCCAGGGTTTTATCGGCCCGGGTCACCACCCCCTGGCTGTGCTGGGCAATCTGGCTGGCGGTGGAGGAAAACTCCTCCATGGTGGAGGAGATCTCCACCACCGACGAGGAGAGCCGGCTGGCCTGACCGGACTGCTGCTGCATGGTGGTGGCGATGGCTCCGGCCCGCTGGTGGATATCCACGGCGATCGAGCAGAAATTCTCGATGGCGGGCAGCACCAGACGTCGGATAAGGAGGGTGGAGGCCACCGAGAAGAAGGCGGCGACCAGCAGGGCGATGGTCAACACCCTGCTGTTGAGCTCAGCCACCGTTAAAAAAATCGTTACCGCCATCACCAGGGCGATGAGCAGGGTGTTGAGCAGGGCAAACCGAGTAAGCAATTTCATCGCTGCGTCTCCTTCCAGATGGCTTGGTGATAACGGGCTGCTTTTACTGATTATATTTTCTCACTGATCTTGAGGCGGTGGCAATCCAACAGCAGAATCATGGCGTTATCAAACGGCAGCACCCCCCACAGGCCCCGGGAACCGAGGCCGGGTTCCAGCAGGGGGGGCAAGGGCCGGATATCCCGCCAGTCAAACTCCCTGACCTCCTCCGGGGCTTCGGTGATCAGGCGGTAGGAGCGTAAGCCCTTGGCCTGATCACCCTTGACCGAGAGAATACGGGGATCGCGGTAGGGGGGGGCGGCCCGGTAGCCCAGTTCCCGGTGCAGCCAGCAGAGATCGTCCCCCACTTCCCCGCCATAGACGCTGATCGTCGCCAACTGCTCGATATCCACCCCGAAGGTGGCCCGGCCCAGGGTAAAGCGGAGCAGCAGCAAGGGCCACTCCGGCCCGATCGCTCCCGGATGGCTCATACAACGACCTTGGCCGCCAACCGGGGCAGGTCAAGGAGAACGACCAGGCCCTCATGGTCTTCAAACTCCCCGGCCACCAGCTCACGCACCGCATCGGGCAGGGTGGCCAGGGCGGGCTTGATCGCGCCCTGCGGAATATCCACCACATCTTCCACCTCCTCGACCAGCACCCCGGACCGAAACCCCTCGCAGACCGCCATTACGATATAGCACCGGGCACACTCCCCCCCTTCCTCCCCCAGAAAGAACCGGATATCGATCACCGATTCCACGTCCCCTCGCACATTGATCAGACCCGGCAGATATTCGGGCAAACCCGGGGTCCAGGCAATTTCCCGGGGGGTGAGAACTTCCCGGATATCGCGACCGTAAAAGGCATAACGGCGACCTCCGACTCGAAAGATCACCATCTTGACCCGTTCCTCGTCAACCTCGACAATCCCGTTGCTCCGTTCCCGTTGCTTGACCTGCTTCAGGATCGATTCACTTTTCAATTCACCCTGCGGAGCCGAATCGGGCAAGCTCATCTCAGTTTCTCCCCTAACTCTGGTTTCCGGTCCCCCGTGGTCGCCATGGCACCCGGCGCTCCCCATCTCCCGGGGTTATGCCCCCAGGCGCTGCAGGGCTTCCCGGTAGCGAGCGGCGGTTTTTTCGATGATTTCAGGAGGCAGGGGCGGCGGGGGCGGCGACTTGGGCCAGTCCAGCGCGCTCAGGTAGTCGCGGAGGTATTGCTTGTCGAAGCTGGGCTGCCCGCCCCCCGGTTGATAGAGGTCGGCCGGCCAGAAACGGGAGGAGTCCGGGGTCAGGGCTTCGTCGATCAGGATCAACCGGTCATCTTCATCCAGCCCCAACTCAAATTTGGTGTCGGCAATAATGATTCCCCGGGTAAGGGCGTAATCGGCGGCCCGGCGGTACAGGGCCAGGCTGGCCTCGCGGACCTTGGCGGTCAACTCCGCTCCCACCATCTCCTCCATCCGGTCCAGGGAAATATTTTCATCGTGGGTGCCCAACTCCGCCTTGGTGGAGGGGGTGAAGAGGGGCTCGGGCAGCTTCTCCGATTCCCGCATGCCCGGCGGCAGTTTAAAACCGCAAACCGTGGGGTTCTGCTGATAGGAGGACCAGAAGGAGCCGGAGAGATAACCCCGGACGATACACTCCACCGGCAGGGGCCGGGCCCTCTTGACCAGCATGCTGCGGCCCCGCAACTGCTCCCGGTAGGGGGCACAGACGGCGGGATAGGTGGCGGGATCGGCACTGAGCAGGTGATTGGGCAGAATATCCTTGAGCCGATCAAACCAGAACAGGGACATTTTGGTCAAAATCTCGCCCTTGCCGGGGATCGGTTCGTTCATCACCACGTCGTAGGCGGAGATGCGGTCGGAGGCCACCATCAGCAGCTTGTCCTCCACCTGGTAAAGATCGCGCACCTTGCCCCGGTGCAGCAGGGTAAGATCGGCGAAACTGGTTTCGTAAACGGGATCGTTCATCACTGGTTCCATGGGGTTATTGTTGATGAAAAAGGGAATGGGGCACGATAACGCCAAACCGCCGTGGCGTAAACAGATAACCGTCACGAAA
>JBLRWU010000090.1:0-3322 GCA_047921155.1 Desulfurivibrio sp. | reverse complement strand
CAGAGGGCGGCGGGCATCGGCGGCGTGGCCCCGGCCTGTCCGGCCACATAAGCCCCGCGCCGGTTGGCCCGCTCGAGAATTTCCGCCCAGGGCAGTCGCGAATCCCGCCACGGGCCCGGTCGGATCAACTGCCCGAGCGTGGCAGCGATCAGGGCGGCGAAAAAGGCGTCTCCGGCCCCCACCGTATCCACCACCCGCACCGGTTGGCCGGCGGCGTGGTATGACCCCTCGGAATCAACGGCCCAGGCCCCCTCCCCGCCCTCGGTAACCACCAGGGCCTTCAGACTGTAACGCTCCCGCAACGCCGCCGCCATCCGGCAACGGGAGGCGGCGTCATCCTCGCCGCAATCAAGCCCGAGCCAGCGCCCAAGCTGGCCCAGCTCATGGCCGTTGACCTTGACCAGATCGGCGGCGGCCAGGGAAGCAAGCACCAGCTCCCGGGTGGTGAAGGGGGGGCGCAGATTGACATCGTAGAACCGGAATCGGGCTTGTTCGGCCAGGCGCAGGATGGTCCGGCGGGAGCGGGGATCGCGCTGGGCCAGGGTGCCGAAGACCAAAGCGAACGGCTCCTCTCCCACGGCGACCCGAGCCTCCTCCGGATCGATATTGTCCCAGGCGGCCGGGGCGACGATCTCGTAGGCCGGCTCCTGATCCGGCCCGAAGCTCACCTTTACCCGACCGGTGGGCAGATTGCCATCCCGCTGGACCCCGACCAGGGGCAGACCCAGCTCTTCCAGGCGAGCCAAGGTGCTATCCCCCAACGGATCAGGACCCACCCGGGTGATCACCTTGACCGGCGCACCCAGGGAGGCCAGATGGTAGGCCACGTTGATCGGCGCCCCCCCCAGCACCTCCCGGTCGGGGAAGATATCCCACACCACTTCGCCGATCGCCACAATCATCATCATACCGTTCACCAAGCCAGTCGATATAAGGGGGTAATCGTTCAGCAGTGGCGCAGATTCGGGCAAGCAGCCGGGTGCCGCGTACCCCGGGTACGCAATCCCGGCTGATCGCCCGGAGATGCGGTGCTGCTGAACGATTACATCATAACAGGCGGGCCGCCCGCTCCTTGAAGTAGAGGTGGTAGAGCACTTCGCTGTACTGGTTGAGCCGCGTCTTGGCCTGCTGGGAGATGGAGTAGCGCCAGAAGCCGTAAACCTTGGTCAACCGGGCCAGCTTACGGCAGTGCAGGGGCCAGGTGAAACGGGACTGGGCCCGCTCCAGGCCCCGCCGGGAGAAGCCCTGCCAGTGGCGGGGGTCGGCGGCGCAGCGGCTGAAAAATTCGTTCAAGCGGGCGGTCATCGCTGCCGGATCGGTGGGATTGATCAAAAAACCCGATTGTTCATGTTCGATGATCTCCAGGGGGCCGCCGAACTGGGTGGCGAACACCGGCAACCCCGAATGCATCGCCTCCAGAATGGTCAGGCCGAAGGCCTCGAAGAGGGCGGGCTGCACAAAGACCCCACCCCGGTCGGCCATAATCCGGTAGGCCTCGCCGGTCTCCTTCTTGCCCAGGAATTTGCCGATCCAGCGCACCTGGCCGCGCAGTTCATACTGATCGAGGAGGCCGTGCATCTTGCGAATCTCCGCCGCCTCCTCGGCGTCCTTGGAGCGCTCCGGGTCCACCACGCTGGCCACCATGATCAGATTGCTCCGCTCCCGCAGGGCCGCATCCCGGCCGTAGGCCTCAACCAGGCCGGTGAGGTTTTTGATGCGATCCAGGCGGGCGATGGTGAAGATCGGCAATTTTGCCGGCTCGGCCAGACGGCCCAGGCAGTCACCGTCCTCCTGGCTGAAAAGCAGGTGCTCCACCTGCTTGCGCATCCTGGCCGGGCGGGAGCGCTTACGGTTATAGGGAAAATAAACCTCCTGGCTGACCCCGGGGGGGATCACGTTGAAGCGGGGATGAAAGAGGTTGATCCCGCTGACCACGTTGAGCAGCCCCGGCATGGTAAAAAACTGGTAAGACTCGTACTGGCCGATGCTGTTTTCGGTACCGGTGATCTCCTGGGCGGTGCTGGTGATGATAAAGTTGGCCTGGTTCATGGCGATCAGATCGACCATGAACTGGATCGAAAAGTTGTACTCATGCTCAAACTGTTGCCAGTAAAGATCGCTGAAGAGATATTTCGATTTCTCCAGGGCATGGGCGATATTGCACTGGATCACCCCCATGCTCTTGGAGAGCCGGGCGGCGACCAGGTTGCCGTCGGAGTAGTTGCCGACGATCAGATCGGGCCGCCCTCCCAGTTCCCGGCGAATCTCCTCCTCGGCATCCACCGCGAACTGGTCGAGAAAGGGCCAGATCCGGAAGCGGGAGATCCAGTGGGGCACCACTTCGTGGTCGGGATAGCGGAATGGTACCCGCAAAATCCAGACATTGGTGGTATCCAGCACCTTTTCCAGGCGCTGATCGGAGGTGGTCCCCTCGTTTTCCGGAATCAGGCGGGTGATGATCAGGATTGTGGGCGCGATGGCCAACCCGGAGCTCTTGAGATCTTCGGTCAGGAACTGTTCCAGGGCCTTGGCCTGATCGAGGACATAGACCACCTGACCGCCGGTGTCGGGCCGGCCCAGGACGTTGTCCTGGCCGAACCAGCCGTGGGGGCTGAGCAGCGCCACTTTGGAGACCATGGGAATCCGGGAGAGGAACTCCTCCAGATTGGCCTCATCGGGCTGCTCCAGAATATCCTGAAGCATATGCATGGTCTCCAGAATCCGGGGCAGGGAATCACCCCAGCCTTCCAGGAAGCCGAACTTGCCCAGCCGCTGGCGGATCTTTTCCAGATCATCGGGATAGCGGCAGCGCTCCAGAAAATCCATCGCCCGGCCCAGGGCCGCCTCCAACTCCTGGGGGTTACGGACCAGGGCCCCATCCAGCAGCAACTGCACCCCGTGCAACTGGTGCAGCTTGAGAAACTCGTAGAGCGAACGGTTCCATTTTTCCGGCTGACTGGCCAGACTGCCCGACATATGGCGATTGAGAAACTTGATCCCCTGGCCGATGGTGTTGGGATCTTTAAGGCCGGGACCGTAATCGTAGAAGGGGGCGAGATCAAGGGCCAGGGTGCGCTGCTGGAGCGGCAGATCGGGCCGGAGCAACCGCTCCTTGAGGGTCAGAAAATCGAGGACCGAGAGGGGGGTCAACTGGTCGTTCTCCGCACTCAAGGCAAAGATCCGGCAGTTGGCCCGCCGGTGGCGGTAGAGGATGATCAGCATGTCGGCGGCAAACAGGATCTCCTGGATCTTGCGAAGAAAGCGCCAGGAGCCGGCCTGGTCGCCGGCCTGCTGGTGCTGTTCACAAAAGGCATGGAAGGCC
>JBLRWU010000089.1:0-8336 GCA_047921155.1 Desulfurivibrio sp. | reverse complement strand
CTTGTCGCCACGGCCGCCGGCGGGGCGGGGGGTGCCGGCTGCACGTTTGCAGCCGCGGGTGGCGCAGCCTGCTGCCTCACTTCGGGAGGCAGGTGCTCTCTTCTCCGGGGGCTTGGGCCGATAAAACAGGATCATCCGGCCGATGATCTGGACGATCCTGGCCCCGGATCCCGCCGCCAGTTGCTCCGCCGCCTCCGCTCTCTCCAGGGGGCAACCCTCCTGAATCTTGACCTTGACCAGTTCGTGGGCGGCCAGCACTGCTTCCAGGGCCTCCCGCACCGCCGGGGTGAGCCCCTCCCGGCCGACCATGGCCGTGGGTTTCAGGTGATGCCCCAAGCCCCGTAAGTCCAGGGCCTGTTTGCCGCTCAAATAATATTTTTCCTGCTTCATTTTTTCAGATCCCGCCGTGGAAAAGAGTGCCCGCCGGATCATTCCGGTGGGGGCAAAAATTAAAAGATATTACTGATGATTTCGTAGCCCCCGATCCAGGTGCCGATCATACTGCCCAGGCCCGGCAAAATAAACGCCAGAAAGACCCGCAGCAAGCGATTCCGCCACCAGCCGCCCAGGCTGCCCATATCCTCGAGTACCCGCTCAAACTCCATAACCAGTGGGGGGCGGAGCATCGCCTGGATAAAGGCGGTAACGTAGCCGGCTCCGATCACCGGAGTCAGGCTGGTAACCGGAGCGGCGGCAAAGGCGCCGATGATGGTCAGCGGGTGGGCCATGGCCAGGGCGGCGCCGAGGGCGGCGGGGATGCCGTTGGCCAGAGTCCAGTAGAGCAGGTTTTGCCCGGCCACCGCCATCCCCTTGCTCAGGGCGATATAGCCCAGGGAGCCGAGAATGACCAGCGGCACCGCCCAGCCCAGCAGTTTCCAGGCCGGCGAGAGCAGCGGAATGGTGCTGATCTCCGGCAGCCGGGAAAGCTGATCCAGGTGCAGGGCCCGTTTGATCCCGGCAACATGTCCGGCCCCCACCACCGCCACCAGCCGGTTGCCGGGGGTGGCCTTGATCTTTTCGGCCAGAAAGGTGTCCCGTTCGTCGATCAACACCTCCTTCAGTTCCGGCAGATCGCGGCCCAGCTGGGCCAGCAGTTCGGAAAGCAGATCGGAATCGCGCAGTTCCCGCAGGCTCTCTTCGCTGATCTCACTGCGGTCGAACATTCCGGCCAACAGGGCGCCCAGCAGCATGATTTTGCGATGCCAGGGGGTAGCCCGCCAGGCCCGGCGCATGGTGACCCGGACATCCCGGTCGCAGAGAATCACCGGGATCTTCAGCTCTTCCGCGGTGGCCGCCGCCGCGATCAGTTCGCTGCCCGGCCTTACCCCCAGCTTATCCCCCAGCCGCTTCTGGTAGGAAGCCAGCAGCAGGTTGATCAGCAGGGTGGCGAGCTGCCGATGGCGCAAAATCTCTTTAAGGTCGAGCAGCTCCCAGCTTTTGCGGTTGGCCAGGGAATCGTAGCGTTTCCGGTCCAGTTCGATGCAGACCCCGTCCGGGTGTTGCTCCCTGATCACCCGGCATACCAGCTCGGCGGACTCGCGGGAGACATGGGCGGTGCCCACCAGGATGATCTCGCGGTGGCCCAGCTTGATCCGGTGAACATCCGGGGATTCGGCGGACTGAGGGGGGGCGGCGGCCTGTTGCACGGGGTTCCTGGTGAGTATGGTTGCAGCGGCTGAAAATAGGTTTGGGTGCGAGTGAATCGTAATCGCGCATTTATACTCGAAAACTCCCGGTTATTCAATGCTTTTCCGCCTTGTCAACGGAGCTGATAGCGACTATGCTGACCCATTGGCCCATGGTCGGCCGAAATCCCGGGGCGGGGTGCCGCCGGCCCCCAACCGCTTAATTTTGTCCTAATGAAATGAAAGGTCGCCGTGATGTCCGAGACACCGCCGGCTGCCGGCCCCGATCAGGCCGCAGCATGGGAAAAAGCCTACCTGGATCAGGTACCCGCCGCCGCCGTGGGTCGCCTTTTCCGGGGGATTATTCATAATTTGAACGGGGTGTTGCAGGTTAGTTCACTGCAGGGCGATATGTCCCACCTGCTGCTGGGACGGGCCGAGGAGCTGGTCCGGCAATTGCGGGTCGCCGCCCCCGACCAGGTCGCCCTGCTGCTGGCCGAGCTGGAATCCCTGCTGGCCGACCAACGGGACTCCGTGACTCAGTTGCAGGGAAAGACCCGGCAGGGTGCGGAGATTTTGCGCCGGGTCCTGTCACTGCCCCCGCTCTCATCCGGTCCGGCCCCGCCCTGGACGCTCAACAACGTACTGGAATGTGAAATCGAGTTTCTTTGCGCGGATCCGTTTTTTAAACACAAGGTGGAGAAAAAACTGGAACTGGCCGCCAATCCTCCACCCTTGGCCGGTGATCCGGTAACGGCACACCAGATCGTACACCTGCTGCTGGAAAACGCCCTGGAGGCATTGCATGATCGGGAGGGCGCGGGGATTGAGGTGGTCATTACCCCAACCGATGCCGGCATGGAACTGTTGCTGAACGACAACGGACCCGGCATTGCCGCGGCTGATCGGGAGCGGATCTTCGAGCCGTTCTTTACCACCCGGCCGAATCGTGGAGGGCTGGGACTCTACCTGGCCCGCAAGCTGGCCCGGGATGAAGGGGGCGAGTTGACCTGCCCGGAGACGGCAGGCGGCGCTCTCTTCAAACTGCGGCTGCCCGCCGCGTAACCACCGGGCCAGGGATGGTGAATTTTGACAACCGGAACTAGTGGGAAAAAAGGGGCCGGCACCCTCTACGTCGTGGCCACCCCCATCGGTAACCTGGAGGATATTACCCTGCGGGCCCTGCGGATTCTGAAGGAGGTGGATCTGATCGCCGCCGAGGATACCCGCCATACCCGGAAGCTGCTCAACCATTTCCAGATCAACACCCCCTGCCGCAGCTATTACCGGGAGCGGGAAGCGCAACGGACGGAAGAGCTTCTGACGCGCCTGGCGGCGGGGGCATCGGTGGCCCTGGTTTCCGACGCCGGCACCCCCGGGATTGCCGATCCCGGCGCCCTGCTGGTTAACCGGGCCCGGGAGGCCGGTTTTACGGTGGTGCCGATTCCCGGGCCCTCCGCGCTGACCACCTTGCTCAGTGTGGCCGGGCAGACGGAGGCGGCCCACCTGTTCCTCGGTTTCCTACCGGCCAGGGCCGCCCAGCGTCGCCGGCTGCTGCAAAGCCTGCGCAGCGAAGCTCGCCCCCTGATCTTTTACGAATCTCCCCGTCGCTTGCTGAAGAGTATGGCCGATTGCCTGGCGGTGCTGGGCGAGCGCCGGGCCCTGGTGGGCCGGGAGCTGACCAAGATCCACGAGGAGTTCCAGGCCGGCGACTTGGCGGCGCTCCTGGCGGAACTGGGCCGCCGTCCCAGCCTGAAAGGCGAATTTGTGGTGCTGCTGGCCGGCCATGACCAGACCGAGTCCCGGCCCGCCTGCGGCGAAGATGGGCAGCGGGATAATATCGAGGAGCTGGCGGCCTGGTATCGCGACCAGGCCGGACTCTCCCTCAAGGACGCCGCCCGCCGGATCGCCGTCGATCTTGATCGGCCCCGTTCCGAAGTTTATCGCCGTCTCCTCGATTGCTGGGAGTAGCCGGTGGGCCGCTTTGTCCTTGTCAAGTTGGGATAAAAAAGATAAATTGCCGTCTTTTGACCATAAACAGGCGTGGCGGCGGGTATGAAACAGGTCCAGGATCACTATTTTCACCAGGCGAAAAAGGCGGGCTATCCGGCTCGTTCCGTTTATAAACTGGTGGAAGCCCAGCAGAAATTTCGCCTGCTGCGACCCGGTAACCGGGTGCTGGATCTGGGTTGTCAGCCGGGCAGTTGGAGCATGTACGCCGCCGAGCAGGTTGGAGCCCAGGGGCTGGTGGTCGGGGTTGATCTTAATCCCGGTCCGATCCGGCCCAGAAAGGGTGCCCCCTTTCACTTTATCCTGGGAGATATTACCAAGGATACGGTCCTGGCCCGGGTCAAGGCGATCTCCCCCTCCTTTGCGGTCCTGATCAGCGATATGGCTCCCCGCACCACCGGCAACCGCTGGACCGATCAGCAGCAATCCCTCAACCTGGCCCGGGAGGTGCTGCGGCTGGCCGGGGAGCTGCTGGAGCCGGGGGGGCGCTGGTACTGCAAGGTGTTCGAGGGGGAGGATTTCAAGGAGCTGGTCGAGTCCCTGCGCCCCTGGTTTGCCAAGGTCAAAATCTTTAAACCGAAAAGCTCCCGCTCGGAAAGCCGGGAGGTGTTTTTGCTGGGCCTGGATTTTCGTCCGGCGGCCGGAGTGAAAAAAACGATACCAACAGCGGAAGGGGAAGGATAAATGGCGGGACATTCCAAGTGGGCCAATATCAAGCGGCGGAAGGGGGCGGTGGACGCCAAGCGGGGCAAGATCTTCACCCGGATCATCAAAGAGATCATCGTGGCGGCCCGGCTGGGCGGCGGTGATCCCGGCGGCAACCCCCGGCTGCGCACTGCCATCGCCGCGGCCAAGGCCGAGAATATGCCCAAGGATAATATCGATCGGGCCATCAAGAAGGGCACCGGCGAGCTGGAAGGGGTGACCTATGAGGAGATCACCTACGAAGGTTATGGCCCCGGCGGGGTGGCGGTGCTGGTGGAGAGCATGACCGACAACCGGGTGCGGACCGTGGCCGAGGTGCGCTACGCCTTCAGTAAATCCGGCGGTAACATGGGTGAGGCCAACTGCGTCTCCTGGATGTTCGACAAGAAGGGGCAGATGGTGATCGAAAAGGGCGCCATCGATGAGGATAATTTGATGGATATGGCCTTGGAGGCCGGGGCCGAGGATGTCCTCAGCGAGGAGGATTCCTTCCAGGTGATCTGCGCCCCGGAGGATTTTGAACCGGTGAGCGAGGCCCTGCGGGCCAAGGGGCTGAATTTCGTGGAGGCGGCGATCACCATGATCCCCCAAAACGTGGTGGAGGTCAACGATGCCAAGACCGCCACCCAGTTGATGAAGCTGCTGGAGATCCTGGAAGACAACGATGATGTCCAGCAGGTCCATGCCAACTTCGATATCCCCGACGAAATTATGGAGGCGATCTCCTGAGTAAAATCACCCGGATTTTAGGGGTTGATCCCGGCAGCCGGATCACCGGCTACGGAGTGATCGAGCAGGAGGGCAACCGCCTGCGCTTTGTGGCCGCCGGAGTGATTCGGGCCGACCATCACCGGGAGATGCCCGCCCGGCTCTTTGAGATCCACAAGGGGTTGACCGAAGTGATCGCCCTCCATCGGCCCCATCGGGCGGCGGTGGAGGATCTGTTTACCGCGGTCAACCCCCGTTCGGCCCTGAAACTCGGGCATGCCCGGGGGGTGATTATTCTGGCCGCCATGGAGCATGGCCTGCCGGTGGCCGAGTTCAGTCCCCGGGTGGTCAAACAGGCGGTGGCCGGTTACGGCCAGGCCTCCAAGGAGCAGGTTCAGCAGATGGTGCGGGCGCTGCTCGGTCTGGCCGCCAGCCCCTCCCAGGACGCCGCCGATGCCCTGGCGGTGGCCATCTGTTGCGCCAATCACAACCCTTTATGATCCCGGTTTTTTGGGGTATGGTATCGCCATGATCGCATCTTTACAGGGACAACTGGCGTACCGGGCCACCGACAGCCTCATCGTTGATGTGGGCGGGGTGGGGTATGAGGTCTTTTTCCCCGGGGGGAGCCATGCCAAGCTGCCCGGCCTGGGCGAGGAGGTCTTTCTCCATATCCAGACCGTGGTCCGGGAGGACTCCTTCCACCTCTACGGCTTTCAGGATCCCGCCGAAAAACGTTTTTTCCAATTGCTGATGGGGGTCTCCGGCGTGGGTCCCCGCCTGGCGATGAATATTCTGGCCGGGGCCTCCCCCGACCTGCTTAGCCGGGCCATTGCCGGCGATGATATCACCAGCCTCAAAAAGCTGCCCGGGGTGGGCAAAAAGACCGCCGAACGGCTCTGTCTGGAGCTGAAGGAGAAGGTCGATTTTTTCCCGACCGTCGATTCCCGCTCCACCTGGGCCGCCCGCGCCGCCGAGGGGGCGACGGCGGAGTTTGCCGAACAGGCCTTTCAAGACGCCCTTTCCGCCCTGCTCAATCTCGGTTATCTCCCGGTTCGGGCCCGGGCCGCCCTGGCTGAGGTCCGGCGGCAACTGGGGGAGGAGCAGGCGGCCACCGTGGCGTTGGATGAACTGCTGCGGATCACCCTGAGGTCTCTGGCATGAACCTGGAAGAGCGTCTCGTCTGCCCCGCCGGTGGCCCGGAGGATTTTCCCGATGCCGATCTCCGGCCCAAGCTCTTGAGCCAGTACGTCGGCCAGGAGCAGCTTAAAGCGAACCTGGCCATTGCCATCGCCGCCGCCAAGGGGCGCAACGAAGCCCTGGATCATACCCTCTTCCACGGCTTTCCCGGCCTGGGCAAAACCACCCTGGCCTACGTGATCGCCAACGAGATGGGGGCCGCCATCCGGGTCACTTCGGGGCCGGTGATCGAGCGGGCCGGCGATCTGGCTGCCATCCTCACCAGCCTCCAGGAGGGCGACGTTCTCTTCATCGACGAGATCCACCGTTTGAACCATGTGGTGGAGGAGATTCTCTATCCGGCCATGGAGGATTATGAGCTGGATCTGGTGATCGGTCAGGGTCCGGGCGCCCGCAGTGTCAAGATGTCGCTGCCCCGTTTCACCCTGGTGGGGGCCACCACCCGGACCGGGCTGTTGACGCCGCCCCTGCGGGATCGTTTCGGCCTGGCCCTGCGGCTCGACTTCTACACTCCCGAGGAGCTGGTCTTGATCGTCAAGCGGTCGGCCGGACTTTTGGGGGTGCCCATGGATGAGAGCGGGGCCCTGGAGATCGGCCGCCGCTCCCGGGGCACCCCCCGGATCGCCAACCGCCTGCTGCGGCGGCTGCGCGATTTTGCCGAGGTCAAGGCCCAGGGCCGGATCACCGCCCAGGTCGCCGACCAGGCCCTTTCGATGCTGGGGGTGGATCATCTCGGTTTCGACGAGATGGACCGCCGAATTCTGCTGGCCCTGATCGACAAGTTCCAGGGCGGCCCCATCGGCCTGGAGACCCTGGCCACCATGGTCTGCGAGGAGAAAAACACCCTGGAGGATGTCTATGAGCCCTTCCTGATCCAGGCCGGGTTTCTGGTGCGCACCCCCCGGGGCCGGATGGCCACCCGGGCCGCCTACGAACATTTCGACCGGGTTTTCACCTGTCGCAACGGCCAGGAGCGGAGCCGCGGACTCTTTGAGGAGGCCGGACCGCTGAAAACCACCCCCGGAGAGTGACCGGGCACCTCCCCTGAAGGAGATTATCAGCATGGACGTTGCCGTGAAAACCGTTTGTGATTTGCTGCTCAAGAAGAAGCGGGGTGAGAAGATCACCATGCTCACCGCCCATGACGCCGCTTTCGGGACCCTGGTCGACCGGGCCGGGGTGGACCTGATTCTGGTGGGGGACTCCCTGGGGATGGTGGCCCTGGGCTACGATTCCACGGTGCCGGTGACCATGGCGGAGATGATCCACCACGCCAGGGCGGTGCGCCGGGGGGTGAAAAACGCCCTGCTGATCGGTGATATGCCCTTTCTCTCCTATCAGGTTGATGCCAAGGAGGCGATTGTCAACGCCGGCCGCTTTTTGAAAGAGGCCGGGTGCGCGGCGGTCAAGATGGAGGGTGGGGCCCGGCTCGCCGCCACCGTGGCCGCCGTGGTTCGGGCCGGAATTCCGGTGATGGGCCATATCGGTCTGACTCCCCAGACCGCCGGGCAACTCGGTGGCTTCAAGGTTCAGGGCCGGGATGACGGCTCGGCGGAGAAACTGCTGCATGATGCCGAGGCTCTGGCCGAGTCCGGGGCCTTCGCCCTGGTCCTGGAGTGCGTCCCGGCCCTGTTGGCGCAAAAGATCAGCGCGGCGGTCTCGATTCCCACCATCGGGATCGGGGCCGGACCCCATTGCGACGGCCAGGTCCTGGTCACCCATGATCTGCTGGGCCTGTTTGACCGCTTTGTGCCCCGGTTTGCCAAGCAGTACGCCGGGCTGGCCGAGCAGGCCGGCGCCGCTTTGAGCGCCTTTCGGGATGAGGTGGAGAGCGGGGTTTTTCCGGCGGCAGAACACTCTTTCGGCCCGTTGATGGAAGGCAACCGTTCACCAGGGCCAACAAAGTCTTGATTTAACGGGCTGTAAACGTTCAGCAGTGCCCCAGGTTCGGGTAAGCAGCCAAGCGCCGCGTACCCCGGGTACGTAAGCTTGGCTGATCGCCCGTGTCAATCGTCGGCAGAAGTGCCGACAACATGGGGTGCTGCTGAACGTTTACGATTGAAGGAAAAGCCCCACCGGCCGATAAGT
>JBLRWU010000088.1:4407-8359 GCA_047921155.1 Desulfurivibrio sp. | reverse complement strand
CTCCGCGGCCCGGCTCATAGCCTGGCGGGATGTGGCGTCGGCACTTTACCGTGTTGGAGAATGAACCAGCACCATAGTTTTTGGAGAGGAAGCATATATGGACGAGTATTTGGATGCGGCCGTCGCCGAAGCGGAGGCCGGATTGGCCGAGGGCGGGATTCCGATTGGTTCAGTTCTGGTCCACGAGGGCAAGATCATCGGACGTGGGCGAAACCGACGTCTACAAAAGGGTAGCGCCATTCTCCATGGAGAGATGGACGCCTTGGAGAACGCTGGTCGACTTCCGGCTGCAGTCTATGCACAGAGCGTCTTGTACACTACCTTGTCCCCCTGCGCTATGTGCTCGGGAGCAATCCTGCTGTACGGCATCCCTCGCGTAGTAATCGGTGAGAACGTCACTTTCCATGGCGAGGAAGAGCTTTTGCGGGGACGTGGGGTGTTGATCGAGGTGGTCCAAGACACGCGCTGCATAGAGATGATGCGTCGGTTCATTCAGGAACATCCTGCCCTCTGGAACGAGGACATCGGAGAGTGAAGTTAAGTGGTGGTGTTCTGGGTGCCGCCGATCCTGGCAATGCCTCGGTTGCATAACCGGCCATATCATGGTTCAAGACAGCAAGCCCGGGCAGAACCAATACGGCGCGAATCCAAAGGAATCAGCCGCCTGATAAGGTAAGTCGGATTTGCTAACGCCAAAGCCAGGGGCAACAAGGCGATTGAACAGGCGGGTAGCAACGCGCTCAACTGTTCCGAGATGTGCTGCTGGTCAGCAAAAAAAATGTGCGGCTGTTTTGATCCGTTGCAGGAAAAGTAATGGGAAGAAAAAATAAATCGATTTTTGAAATTCTTGTTCACGCTCCTTGGTGGGTTGGTATCGTTTTGTCTGTTGCTTCATATACAGCATTAAAATACGTAATTCCATTAATAGGTCTTAATAAAAAAGGTCAATTAGATACGACATATATGGTTTACAGTGGATTGATAAGCGCATCTCCAGTTGTTGCTCCGTATGTATCTCTATTTTTTTTATTTGTAGCTGCAATATCAGCCTTTAATTATTTTGGAAATCGTCGATATAATAGATCAATATTTTCTTCTACGGGGGGGCACCGGGCTGGGACTGAGCATCTGCCGACAACTGGTGGGGTTGATGGGGGGCAGGATCTGGGTGGAGAGCCGCGAAGGGCGGGGGACCACATTCCAGTTCACCATCCCGTGGCCTGATAAAGCTTAGTCGTTCCTGGCCGATTCCGCCTGCTGTTCCGCCAGCCTCAGGATGATTTCCCCCTGGAGGAGCAGGGTGAAGGGCCGGTCGTCCACGGTGAAATCCCAGCGCAGGCAGGGGGTGGCTGGTCCATAATCCATGGGGCCGGATTTCCGGCGGGGCAGGCCGAGGCTGAACCCCTGTTCCGGGGGCAGAATCGCGGCCAGAAAACGACCGGCAATGGTGTTAAGCAACTCGGCCAGAAAATCCTCTTCCAGCCCGGGGTCTATCCCACTGGTTGGTGAGCCGTAAACCAGCCGGGTCAGATCCGTCAGTAATTCCCCCTCCATAAAGAGGCTGAATTCGCCCCGGATCGGCGCCAGAACTCGCAGCGCACATCCCCGGGCCAGATCGTCGTAAACCGGTGGTCTTGCCGATTCCCGCACCTCGCTGAAGGCGGTGTTTTCCACGATCTCCCCGACCACCTCCGGCATCACGGCCCGCCATGCGCCCTGGCCTGCCGATCCCTGTTCACTCATGGCTTTGCTCCTCCGCAAAGGGCTGGCCGGATGTTGCCTGTTCCGGCGGCAACAGCGACTGGAGTACCTGATTAAGCCCGGCCGGGGAAACCGGCTTGTTGACCACTCCCAGAGCGCCCAGGTCCAGAAGTTCCCGCTCCCGGGCCGGGTTGCCGGCACTGGTGACCACCAGTACCGGCAGTTCCACCAGTTTGGGGTTGCCCTTGATCCACTTGAGCAGGGTCAGGCCGTCCATCACCGGCATGGTCAGGTCGGTGAGCAGCAGATCCACCGGGTTTTGGCGGATCTGCTCCAAGGCGTCGCGGCCGTTTGCGGCCTCGATGATCTCCGCCTCGCGAAATCCGGCAATCTCCAGGCAGCGCCGGATAAACATCCGGGCGGTACTCGAATCGTCCACAATGGCAATTCTCATTTTCTCCCCCATTAAAAGATCTCCGCCACTTGGTTGAACTCCCGCTCCACCTCCAGCATGGTTCGGGTCAGGCCGGTTTCATCCAGTTCGAGATACTGCTCGTAATCACGATCCAGTTTGTATTGCAGGGCATCGGCCCCGGTGCCGACCCCGGAGAGCATGGCCACGATATCGGCCAGATGGACCACATAGAGCAGGGCTTGCCATGGTCCGGCGGCCGCCGCCGGCTGGTGATGGTGGCGGCAGGCCTCGGGGAGGGGAGCGGGCAGTTGCCAGCGGCGGCAGATTCTGTAGCCGGCTTCGGCGTGGTCGATCCCCAGAATGGCCCGTTCCGCCGCCAGGTAGTCGGGAAATTTGCCCTGCTCGATGGCCTGGCGGATCTTTGCGGCGGTCTGCTGGAGGTAGTCGGAGATCACCGCCTTGCCCAGATCATGGAGCAGGCCGCAGGTAAAGGCCAACTCCGCGTTGACCGGCACCCGGGCCTTGCCGGCCAGCAGTTTGGCGGCCAGGGCGGTTTTAAGGTTATGGCGCCAGAGTTCGCCGGCCTCGGCGGCATAGCCCGTCAGTTTTTTGGCAAAGAGCAGCCCGGCGGCCTCCTGCAGGGCGGTGCTGACCACCAGATCTGCTCCGAGCAGGGAGACGGCCCGATCAATGGCGTTAATCTCCACCGGCCGGGCAAAGGCGGCCGAATTGACCACCTTTAACACCCTTGAGGTCAGCACCGCGTCATGCTTGACGATCCCGACGATCTCCTGCAGGTCGTGGTCGGCTTCCTGAACCAGGGCCAGCAGCCGGGACGCCGAGCCGGAGAGCTGGGGCAGATCGGCGATTGTTTGCCGCACCGCCCGTTCTTTTTCCTGTCGGTTCATAGCTCCCACTCCCCTTTGCCGGCACAGGTGATGAAAACCCGGCCGCTTGCCACCGTCGCCGCCACCGTGCGGCTGAATCCGCCGCCCACATCCTCGGACACCGGCCCCATTCCCAGGGGCCAGAGAATCTTCTTCAGGGCCAGGATATTACGTTTGCCGATGTTGAAGGTGTTGTTGGTGTCCATTACGTTGGCTCCGCCGGTCATCTTGACCACCATCCCCTTGGCCAGATTGCTCCCGGCTCCGGTTAACGCGACCATCTCCTTGATAATGGCCGGAATGCCGGTGTCGGCAAAATAGCCGGGACGTTTGCTGACAATCTCGGGATTGATTTTGGAATCGGGCAGGGCCACATGGATCAGCCCCACCGAACGGCTGGGCTTATGGAGAAAAATCACCGCCACGCAGGAACCCAGGGCAAAGGTTTTGATAACCTCGCCCGGGTTGGCGGAAACGGCGAATTCTCCCACTCCGACTATTTTGTTGCCGGCCATGACCCTGGCCTATTCCTGGATCATCCCGAGTTCGCGCAACTTGGCCAGCAGGGTCTCGCGCCTGATCGGCTTGACCAGATAACCCTCGCAGGCACCTTTCACCAGGGCGGTCATGATACTCTTGGGGTCGTCCAGGGCGGTGGTCATGATCACCTTGACCATGTCGCTGCCCCCGATTTTGCGTTGTTTTTCCAGCTCGCGAATTCTACGCAGGGCCTCCTGGCCGTCCATGTTGGGCATCATGATATCAAGGCAGATCAGGTTGTAGGGATCCCCCTCGTCCAGGGCTCGGCGGTGGGCGGTCAACGCCTCCCGGCCATCCACCGCCTGGTGACATCTTCCCCAGGGGGCGAGAATCTCCTGCAACACCGTCCGGCTGACGAAATCATCTTCCACAATCAATATTTTCATGGCCCTGCTCCCTCTCTAAAGGT
>JBLRWU010000088.1:0-4307 GCA_047921155.1 Desulfurivibrio sp. | reverse complement strand
CATCCAGGATCAGGCAAACCTCGCCGTTGCCGAGAATGGTACAGCCGGAAACGCAGCCGACCTGGCCGATCTGGCCGATATATCCGGAAAGCCCCTTGATCACCGTCTGCTGCTGGCCCAGGATCTCGTCCACGAAGAGGCAGACATTGCGGCCCTGGTTTTCCAGCAAAATCAGAATTCCCGCCTCCAGGGCCTCGCGGCCGCCGGCCACCCGGTGGAGGCGATTGAGCCGCAGCACCGGAAAGAGCCGTTCCCGCACCCTGACCATCTCCCCGCCGTCGGGGGTCAGGGTGATCGCCGTCGCAGCGGGCCGGAACGATTCCCGGATTGCCAGAATGGGGATAATGTAGCGGCTGGCGCCCACCCCGACCATCATGCCGTCGATAATCGCCATGGTCAGCGGGATTCGCAGGGTGATTATGGTGCCCTGGCCGGGGGTGCTGGTGATATCGATCTTGCCGTTAATCTGGTTGAGGTTCTGTTTGACCACGTCCATGCCCACCCCCCGGCCGGAAACATCGGTGACCTGGTCGGCGGTGGAGAAGCCGGGCAGAAAGATCATCGCCGCCACCTCCTGGTCGCTGAGGTCGGCGCCATCACCCTCCAGCAGTCCCTTCTGGGCCGCCTTTTGCAGGATTTTATCCCGGTTGAGCCCCCGGCCGTCATCTTCGATCCTGATCAATACCTCCCCCTCTTCATGGCGGGCGGCAAGCCGCAGGGTGCCGGTGTCCTCCTTGCCCGCCGCCCGCCGCTGCTCGGGGTTTTCCAGGCCGTGATCCATGGAGTTGCGGATCAGGTGGACCAGGGGATCGGTGATCTTCTCGATTACCGTCTTGTCCACTTCGGTTTCGGTGCCGGCGGTCACCAGATTGACCTTTTTACCTGATTTGCGGGAGAGATCGTGGACCAGCCGGGTCATTCGGTTAAAGAGCCCCGCCACCGGGATCATCCGGATGGACATGGCAACCTCCTGCAGCTCCTTGACAATCTTGCTCATCTGCTGGGAGGCCTTGGTGAAATTCTCCAGCTCCAGATCCTCCAGGTCAGGGCTGTGGATCAGCATATTTTCGGCAATCACCAGTTCACCGATCAGATTGATCAGGGTGTCGATCTTTTCCACGTCAACCCGCAGATCCTGGCGTTTGACAATGGCTGCCGGGGCTGCCGGGGCTGCCGGAACAGCCGGGGCGATCACCGGAGGTCCGTTTAGCGCCGCCGCCTTTTTCTGGGTTTCCAGGGCCCGGTCGATCTCCTCGGGCGAAACCGCTCCCATCTCGATCATGATCTCGCCCAGGGGGCGTTGCTGAGCGTTGAGGGCTTCGTTGAGGGTCTCGGCGCTGACCAGTCCCTGTTCGAGCAGGATCTCTCCCAGGCGGGGTGATGGTTTGGCGAAGCTGTGGCCGTTGGTCCAGCCGGCGGGGATCAGATCGTCGAGCAGTTCCAGATAAAGATCCAGACCGTCGATCCGGCCCTGGCCGCCGTCGGCGATATCAGTCAGGGCCCCCCTGAGGATATCGATCAAGTTGAGCAGGGCGTCGGCGGGCCGGGCCTTGGCTTTTCCGGCTCCGGCCTTGGCCACATCGAGAACGGTTTCGATGCGATGGCTCAAACGTTCCAGATCGGCCAGCCCGACGAAGCCGCAGTTGCCCTTGAAGCTGTGGATCTTGCGGAACAGCTCGCCGATGGGGGCTTTTTGGTCGCCCTCCCGGCTCCAGGCCAGCAAACCCTCCTCCACCTCCTGCAACTGTTCGCCCGCCTCCTGGACGAAGGCGGTGATCATCTCCGGGGTTACCGCGATATCCAGGGCCTCGGCGATGGCCGGCGGCAAGGCGTAATCGGCGGGATCGCCAGGAACTACAGGATCGGCAGGGGAGGCAACCATGGATGCCGGGGCGGCCGCAGCCAGGGAACTCTTCAACCGCCCGGTGAGTTCCACGGCCTGATCGGCCATTCCCTCGTCATTGAGCCGGTTGGCCACCTGGTCGAGGGTGGCCCGCATAAAGTCGCAGGTCCGGCAAAGCAGATCGACATGATCCCCATTCATGGCCCGTTCGCCTTTCCTGATCTTATCCAGCAGGTTTTCGGCCGCATGGGCGGTGGTGGACATATGGGTAAAGTTCAAGAACCCGGCGCTGCCCTTGATCGAATGGAAAAGCCGGAAAACCTCGTGGATGATCGGGATATTCTCCTCGTTGGGAGAAAAATCGCTGTTTTTAGTGAATTCGCCAAAGCCGACGATGGCCGGCTCCAGATTATCCAGCAGATCGGTACACTCCTGGAGAAACTCATGGATAATTTCCACTTGATCGGTGCTGAGTTGGTTTTCCATTGTTATCCTCTTAAACCAGCATATTGAGCGTGGTTTCGGCAATTTGGTCAAGTGGAACCAGCTTTTCGGCTCCCCCGTTGGCAAAGGCCTCTTTGGGCATCCCGAAGACCACCGAACTTTTTTCATCCTGGGCGATATTGCGGGCCCCGGCCCGGCGCATGGCCAGCATGCCGGCGGCCCCGTCCCGGCCCATGCCGGTGAGCATGATCCCCACTGCGTTGGCTCCCGCCTCCTCGGCCACCGAGTGCATCATCACGTCCACCGAGGGGCAGTGGCCGGAAACCTTTTCGCCGGGGCGGCAATCCACCTCGTAAATCCCGCCGGAGCGCCGCACCCGCAACTGCTGTTCGCCGGGGGCGATCAGGATCCGGCCGGCCATCACCCGGTCGCCGCTGGCCGCTTCCTTCACCTGCATGGGGCAAAGTTCATTCAACCGATCGGCGAACATCCGGGTAAAACCGGCCGGCATATGCTGGACGATTACTACTCCCGGGGTGTTGGCGGGATAGCGGGTGATAACCGCCCGGATCGCTTCGGTGCCGCCGGTGGAGGCCCCGATGGCGATGATCTTGTCGGTGGATTCGGCCAGCGCCCTGGGCGCGGCCAGGACCTTGCCGGCAAAGAGGGCGGCTCGTTGCTCTTTCCAGTGGGAGACATTGGCGCTGGAGGCGATTTTGATCTTGGTGCGCAGTTCCATCAGCATGGCGCTCAAGCCCCGGGCCACGTCGCTGCTGGGCTTGGTTACGAAATCCACCGCGCCGGCTTCCAGGGCGTCCAGGGTGATCTGCTGCCCCTTTCTGGTCAGGGCGCTGACCATCACCACCGGCAGGGGGTACTGGGGCATCAGCCGGCGCAGAAATTCCACCCCGTCCATGCGCGGCATCTCCACATCCAGGGTCAGGACATCGGGCTGCAGGGTCACGATTCTGTCCCGGGCCACGAAGGGATCGGGGGCCGAACCCACCACCTCGATGCCGGGATCCTGGGCCAGGCCCTGGCTCAGGATGGTGCGGACCAGTGAGGAGTCATCAATCACCAGCACCCGGATTTTGCGGTTAAGAGCCGTCATGGATGTTTCCGTCCCTGTTGCGCCGGTAGACGGCGGGCATGATGTACTGAAAATCATCTTGTTCCCGGCCTAAACTTTCGGAGTGGCCGATAAAGAGGTAGCCGCCGGGCTCCAAGTGCTGGTGGTAGCGTTTGACCAGGGCCTGTCGGGTCGGGGTATCGAAATAGATCATCACGTTGCGGCAGAAGATGACCTGGAACGGTTTTTTAAAGGGAAACTGGCGGTTCATCAGGTTGAAGCGGCGCAAAGTCACCTGGCCCTGCAGCTTCTCAATGACCCGCCAACTGCCGTTCTCCAATCGTTTAAAGTATTTGTGCTTGATGGCGGCCGGCACCTTGGCGATCTGGTCGTCATCGTAAACTCCCCGGCGGGCCTTGCCCAGGGCCTGCTCGGAGATATCGGTGGCCAGCACCCCGGCGCTCCAGGAGTCATAATCGCTGCCGAGATGCTCCATCATCAGCATGGTCAGCATATAGGGTTCCTCCCCCGAAGAGCAGCCGGCGCTCCAGATTCGCAGGTCGCGGTGGTTGCGAGTTCGCTGGCGGGCAACCAGGTCGGGCAGCACCGTCTGGGTGAAAAACTGGAAATGGGCCTGTTCCCGGTTGAAATAGGTGTAGTTGGTCGAGATCCGGTTGACCAACTGGTCGAGGGCCGTGCCGCTTTTATCGGCCGTCACGGCCTCGTGATAATGATCGAAGGAGCTGAACCCGCCGTCACGCAGCAGTTTCTGTAAACGTCCCACCACCAGGGCCCGTTTCTGGTCGGTCAGATTGATCCCGAAACGCTCGTAAACCAGGGTGCGAATCAAGCGAAACTCCCGGTCGCTGATGGTGAGACCATTGTTCATTCGGAGAATTTCCCCCTGTTGAAGACGAGCCTGGGGCCGGTTCCGGCCGCGCCCGTCTCCTC
>JBLRWU010000087.1:5782-8621 GCA_047921155.1 Desulfurivibrio sp. | reverse complement strand
ACCGGCAACCGGAAGGGACCATGGGCCTCGCTGAAATCGCTGGCCGCCACCAGTTGATCCAGGACCCGCCGAACCTGGTCGATCCCCTGGCCGTTGGTGGCGGAGACCGGCAGAATGGGGGCTTGCTCCAGAAAACTGCTCCGGAGAAACTCCCGCACCTCGTCGGTCACCAACTCCAGCCACTCCGGGTCCACCATATCCTGCTTGGTGATGACCACCAGGCCACGCTCGACCCCAAGCAGACGGCAGATCTCGAAGTGTTCGCGGGTCTGGGGCATGATCCCCTCGTCGGCCGCCACCACGAAGGCCACCAGATCGATGCCGGCGGCCCCGGCCACCATGTTGCGGACAAAACGCTCGTGACCCGGGACATCGACGATCCCCAGGCGGTGACCACAGGGTAGATCGAGATGGGCAAAACCCAGTTCGATGGTGATCCCCCGGGCCTTCTCCTCCTTGAGCCGATCGGTTTCGATGCCGGTCAGGGCGCGGACCAGGCTGGTCTTGCCGTGGTCAACATGACCGGCGGTGCCGAGGACGATTTCACGCATATACCACCTGAATGAAAATCAATACCATTTTTCAGCCAGATAGGGATTATCCCGGGCTTCCTCGCCGATGGTGGAACGGGCGCCGCCATAGCCGTGGCCGGGCCAGACCACGGTTTCGGCAGGCAGGGCCAAAAGCCGCTTTTGCAGCGAGTTGACCAGGGTGGCGGTGTCGCCGCCGGGGAAATCGGTGCGCCCCACCCCGCCGACAAAAAGGGTGTCGCCGGTGAAGAGATGGGGGGCGGCATAGAGGCAGATTCCCCCGGGGGTGTGCCCCGGAGTGTGGATAACCTGCAGCCTGATATTGCCCAGTTCGATCACCTCGTTATCCCTGACCAGCCGATCCGGGGGCGGTGAAGCCGGCAGCCCCAGCATGGAAAAATACTGCTCCACTTCGGGGCGGGCGAAAAAATCGGCATCATCGCCATGCATGACAATCTCGGCCCCGGTGGCCTTTTTCAGCACCGCGTTGCCGCAAACGTGGTCGGGATGGCCGTGGGTGCAGACCAGCAGTTTCAGTTGCCAGCCGGCCGCCCGGCAGTGGGCCAGAATCTTCTCCTCGTCGCCGCCGGGATCGATGGCCAGGGCCTGCTTACTCTCCTCGCAGGCCAGCAGGTAGCAACAAACCCCCATCTGCCCCACCACCAGCTGTTCAATCTCCATTATTCGCTCCTTTTTTCGCCGTTCAGCAATCGCAGAGGTTGGGGTCGCATTTGCCCCCGCAACCACAGGTGGAGGCGGCGGCGGGAGCCGAGGCCAGGGAGAGGGGCGCACCCGTCGCCACCGGCAGAGCGGCGTTTACCCGGGCCACCACTTCGTTCATCGCCGTCACCGCCGGGCTCTCGCCGCCGGCGGCCAGGAAGGGGCTGCCGTCATCACCGGCCAGCATTACCCTGGGATCCAGGGGGATCCGGCCCAGAAACGGCAAATTGCACTCCGCCGCCAGCCGTTCGCCGCCGCCGCTTTTGAACAGCTCGGCGGTCTTGCCGCAGTGGGGGCAGACAAAGCCGCTCATATTCTCCACCAGGCCCAGAATCTTCATCCCAACGTGGCCGCAGAAATTGATCGACTTGCGGACATCGGCCAGGGCCACCTTCTGGGGAGTGGTAACCACCAGGGCCTTGGCGTCCTTGATGGTCTGGGCCACGGTCATCGGCTCATCGCCGGTGCCCGGCGGGGCGTCGATCACCAGGTAATCCAGCTCACCCCAGTCGACGTCGGCGATAAAACGGCGAATGGCCTGGTTTTTCAAGGGACCGCGCCAGATAATGGGATCATCCCGATTCTCCATCATATTCTCCAGCGACATCACCCGCAGGTTCTCTCCGGCCGGCAGCGGCGTGATCCGCCCCTCGGCGGTGGTGCCCGGCGAGTCGGTGAGATTGAGCATCCGGCAGATATCGGGGCCGTGGAGATCGACATCCATCAAGCCCACCCGGAACCCCTTTCGGGCCAGGCCCACCGCCAGGTTCACCGAAACGGTGCTTTTTCCCACCCCGCCCTTGCCGCTCATCACCAGAATCTTGTGGCGAATCCGGCCCAGGGCCTGGTCGATATTGACATTTTCGCGAGCGGCCACGGCCGGACGGCTTCCACAGGTGCTTTGCTTGTCGTCGCCGCACTTGGCGCTACAGGATGAGCTCATCTTGGTTGTTCCTTATTTCACTATTGCATCGGAATAAATTCGGTGCGCTCCAGGGAGAGCTCCATGTAGAAACGATGGGTTTCCAGACTGAAGGCGATGCGGCGGCTGGCCTGGTACTCCGATTCCGGGGTAAGAACAATGGCGCTGTTGAGGGCGATCGCCTTGGGCTGGCCCATGTAGGAGGTCAGCTCATAGTTGCTTTCCACCATCCGCAGGGCCCGCCCCATGATCTGGTTGGTCATCTCTCCAATGGTATCCACCACCTCCACCGAGGTGTAATCGGAGGCCAGATCGGCCTCCGGCATCCCCATATTGAGCATGTAGCTGCGATAAAGTTCCATCGCCGCCGCTCCGGAAAAATTCATGATCACCAGGCCGCTGTAATCGCCGCTGAACTGGACGAAGCAGCCGACATCGGGCTTCAGGCTGACCTTGGGGATATCCTGCAAGGTACTTGCATACTTGAGATTTTTGCCGGTACTCTTGTCCACGGTTTTCTTGGTGGCCTGGCAGAAGAGCCGGGCCACCAGATCGATGGTTTTGGTCGCCATATCTCTTGCAATCTCCTGGATGGGATGAAAAAACGAAAAAGCGGAACACAGACCAATAGCAAAAATAAGCGGTGGTGACAAGGTGATTGTCGGCA
>JBLRWU010000087.1:0-5682 GCA_047921155.1 Desulfurivibrio sp. | reverse complement strand
TGCCGACGATTGACAGTCGGCACTACTGCCGGCGACGAGACCCCGGAAGATTGGCGTCGAACGGCCCGCCGGCCAAAATCTCTGCAATGACAAGAGCATCGGAGAGAGCATGGGAGCCGGGACGATTTTTCTCCCTTTTTTTGCTTTACAACAGCCACATCTTGTGCTTTGCTGGCGGCAATCATACCACATTTTGTGGTCAAGCGCTCAAATGCGCCACCGTGGGCACCAGGGCTGAACCATACTGTTTTAACCACGTTTTTTCAATCAAGCATCGCCTCAAAGCCATCTTTATAAAAACCCGCGAGGAGGAACAGCAAACCATGCCAGCAAAAGCAGCCGCCGACAAATTGCCAGCCCAGGCCATGAAGCCTAAGTTTTCCGCCAATGCCCTCACCGTCCTCAAGCGCCGCTACCTGAAAAAGGATGCCCAGGGCAAGGTGCTGGAAACCCCCCAGCAGATGCTCTGGCGGGTGGCAAAAACGGTGGCTGCCGCCGACACTCTTTCCGATCCCGGCGCTGACACCGACTCCCTGGCCCTGACCTTCTACAACCTGATGGCCGGCCTGGACTTCATGCCCAACTCGCCCACCCTGATGAACGCCGGCCGCAAGCTGGGCCAGCTCTCGGCCTGTTTCGTGCTGCCCATCGAAGATTCCATGCCCAGCATCTTCGAGGCGGTCAAGCAGACCGCCCTGATCCATCAGAGCGGCGGGGGCACCGGTTTCTCCTTCTCCCGGATCCGCCCCAAAAACGACGTGGTCCACTCCACCAAGGGGATCTCCAGCGGGCCGCTCTCCTTTATGTCGGTGTTTGACTGCGCCACCGAGACCATCAAGCAGGGCGGCACCCGGCGCGGCGCCAACATGGCTATTTTACGGATTGACCATCCCGATATCATGGATTTCATCAAGGTCAAATCCGACCTCAACGTCCTCCAGAATTTCAACCTCTCGGTGGCGATCACCGACGAGTTTATGCGAGCCCTGGCTGAAAATGGCGATTATGCCCTGATCAACCCCCGCAACGGCGAAGTCGTCCGCTACCAGAATGCCGCCAAACTCTTCCGCCAAATCGTCAAGCAGGCCTGGCTCTCCGGTGAGCCGGGGATCGTCTTTATCGACCGGATCAACGCCGACAACCCCACCCCGGAAGCGGGAGCCATCGAATCCACCAATCCCTGCGGCGAGCAGCCGTTGCTGCCCTACGAGTCGTGCAACCTGGGATCGATCAACCTGGCCAACATGATCAAGGAGGGGGAGGTCGACTGGCCGCGACTGGGCACGGTGGTGGAGCAGGCGGTCCATTTCCTCGACAACGTGGTGGATATCAATAAATATCCCCTGCCGGAGATCGAGCGGGTGACCAAGCTCAACCGCAAGATCGGGTTGGGGGTGATGGGCTTTGCCGACCTCCTGATCCAGCTGGAGATCCCCTACTCCTCGGCCGAGGCGGTGGCCAAGGCGGAGGAGGTCATGAAATTTATCGACCGGCAGGCCCTGAAGGCCAGTATCGAGCTGGGCAAAAAGCGGGGAGCCTTTCCCAATTTTCCCGACAGCATCTATGGCCGCAAGGACCCCGATCTGCCGGTGCGCAACGCCACCCGCACCACCATCGCCCCCACCGGCACCATCAGCATCCTGGCCGGCTGCTCCAGCGGGGTGGAGCCCCTGTTTGCCGTGGCCTTCCTCCGCCGGGTGATGGACAACGACGAGCTGTTCGAGGTCAACCCGCTCTTTGAACAGCTGGCCAAAAACGAGGAGTTCTACTCCCACGAACTGGTCCGCCGCATCGCCCACCAAGGCACCCTGGCCGATCTCGAGGAGATTCCCGAAAAATACCGGCGGATTTTCGAAACCGCCCACGACATCACCCCCCGCAACCATCTCGAGATCCAGGCCGCCTTCCAGCGCCACACCAACAACGCGGTCAGCAAAACCATCAACTTCTCCCATGAAGCCAGCGAAGATGATGTCCGCGAGGCCTATATGCTGGCCTACGAGGTGGGCTGCAAGGGGGTGACCATCTACCGGGACGGCTGCCGGGAAAACCAGGTCCTCAATATCGGCAAAACCGACAAGAAGGCGGCCCCGGCTCAGGTGCTGCCCCAGAAACCGGTCAAGCGCGACCGCCCGGCCATGCTCACCGGCTGCACCTACCAGATGACCAGCGGCTGCGGGCCGATGTATGTCACCATTAACGAGGATGAGGAACACCGCTTCTTCGAGCTGTTCAACACCGTGGGCAAGGCCGGCGGTTGTGCAGCCAGCCAGTGCGAGGCCATCGGCCGCCTGGTTTCCCTGGCCTGGCGCAGCGGCATGCCGCCCGAGCCCATCGTCAAGCAGTTGATCGGGATCAGTTGCCACAAGCCTTCGGGCTTTGGGGAGAACAAGGTGACCTCCTGCGCCGATGCCATCGCCCAGGCGATCCGCCGCCATCTGGAAAGAACCAACGGCCACCGGGACAACAGCCTGGTGGCCCAGACCAACGCCATGTTCGGCGCCTGCCCCGAATGCGGCGGGGTGATCGAGCATGAGGGCGGCTGCTGTGTCTGCCATGCCTGCGGCTATTCCGAATGCGGGTAAGCGGGCGGCACCCGGTTACCTGATCGTAAGTGAGCTTTATCTATTTTGCTGGAGGTTATGACCATGGGGACGGATGGCGTTTTTGCGGAAGTGGCCGGGTTTTATCGGATTATTCCTTTACAGCCTCTGCGGCGGACCCCCGGGGTTTTGTTCGATAACGTGGCCATGGAGTTTCTGCCCCGGATCGATGCCATCGACCGGGTGCTGCACCGAGGCAGCGCCATCTCCCCGGGCCCGGTGGGGGAGGTTGAGCGGCCCTGGTATATGCACCCCCACCAGGATGACAACCTGATCGTCCTTTTTGGCCGCCGGGAGGTGGATATCTATCTGCGGGAACATGGCCGGGTCAGCTTCACCGTGACCCCCGAGCAAATTTTGCAAGCCGGCCAAGTCATCTTTGACGGCCCGGCCATGCTGGTCTGGCCCCGTTACGTTTTCCACCGGATCGTCAGCGGCCCGGAAGGATCGGCGTCCCTCAACTTTGCCCGCCACCATCCGGGCCTTGATCTGCGAAGCAATTTCAATATTTACAGCCTGGAGGAGGAGAGCGGTCGTTTTGAGGTGATCCGGGAAGGGTTCCGCGACCAGGATCAGCAGGCGAAAGCGTGAAGCCTTTTCTTTATCAACAAAACAACGGCTACTTCGCCCAGGTGGCGGAGAATCTTGAGGAGGCGGCAGCCGGAGAACTGGCCGGACTGGGAGCCCAGCGCCTGAACCCGACCCACCGGGGGGTCTATTTCAACGCCGACACCAGGGCGCTCTACCGAATCGTCTACCAGACCCGCCTTTGCACCAGGATACTGGCCCCCCTGCTCCATTTTGATTGCCACAGCAGCAAATATCTCCACAAAACCGCCCTGACCCTGCCCTGGGACCAACTGCTGCAACTTGACCAGACCTTTATGATCAACGCCCGGGTCAGCGACAGCAAGATCAGCCACTCCCGCTATGCCGCCCTCTGCCTGAAGGACGCCATCGCCGACTGGTTCCAGCAGCGCTTTGCGGCCCGGCCCAATGTGGACAAGGTGCGGCCCGATCTGATTTTCGACCTCCATATTCGCCAGAACCAGGCGGTGATCAGCCTGGATCTGGCCGGAGAGTCTCTGCACCGCCGCCACTATCGGCAGGAGAGCGTCGAAGCGCCCATGCAGGAAACCCTGGCGGCGGCAGTGATCGAGTTTTCCGGTTGGGATGGAGAGCGGCAACTGGTGGACCCCATGTGCGGCTCCGGCACCCTGCTGGCCGAAGCCTTGATGCGCCGGGCCCGGATTCCGGCGGGTTATCTGCGCCATGAATTCGGCTTTCAACACCTGCCCGATTTTGCCCCGGACCTCTGGTTGCAGGTCAAGGCGGAGGCCGAAGCGGCCATGCGGTCACTGCCGACGGGCCTGCTGCTGGGCAGCGACCACGCCCCCAACGCCATTCGGGCCGCCCGCCGCAATCTCAACCTTCTGCCCCACGGTACCCAGGTGGGCCTGCGGGTCAGCCCCTTTCAGGAGCTTGCCGCGATCAACAACGCGGTGATCGTCAGCAACCCGCCTTACGGGGTCCGCCTGGGGGATCAGGCCGCCGCCGCGGCGCTGATCCGGGAACTGGGCACCTTTCTGAAACATAAATGTACCGGCTCCACCGCCTGCCTCTATTTCGGCGATCGCCAACTGATCAAAGAGATCGGCCTTAAGCCGAGCCAAAAAAGGAACCTGCGCAACGGCGGCCTGGATGGCATCCTGGCCCGCTACGAGCTTTACTGAGCGCGAGCCGATCCCGTGGAGGCAATCCGGGAGGGGGTGGCGAGGCGCGGGGTGCCGCCTCAGGTGGTCAACACAGCCGCGAGGGTGCGGGGCAGCGACGGCAGGCGCGAACGCAGATTTGTGGTAACCTGCCGATAGAGCAGCTCCGGATCACCCAGGTCTCCCAACTTGAGGGCCGTGATGTAATTTTCGGTGAAAAGCCCCCCCTGCTCATCGGCCTTATCATGCAGCCGCAGATAGAAGCGGTCGGCCAGGTGCAACAGCGCCACGTTCTCCAAAACGTCGGGAGGCACGTGGACGGGGAGCGCGAATGCCGGATAACTCCGGTATTCTACGCTTTTGCACAGATTTTCGGGGAGCTTCCAGGTCCGCAACAACTCGGCGCCGAGACCTGCGGAGTCGATGTTGGTCAGTAATCGCTGCAACTTGGGATTCTGGGTTCTCAGCAACTCGAGAACGACGCTGCCGATCTCATTGAGCAGCCCCAGGGTGGAGAGCTCTGCCGGGTTGCTGCGCCACGTCGCCTGGGCGATGGCGAAGGCAAGATGGGAGGTTGCCAGCGATCGATTATAGATCTCCAGGAATCGGGGCGTCTCCGGCAGACTCTTGCGCATGCTTTCCGACATGATCAACTGATACACGGCATCAAAGCCCAGCAGGGTCACGGCACGATTGACGTTGTCGATCTTGTTTTCCAGGCCGTACAGGGGGGAGTTGACAGCCTTCAGCAGGATGCCGGCCAGCGCGGGATCGGATTTGACCAGCTCGACAACCTCGGCAAGGGTTGTCCGCTCATCGAACAGCTTGCTGAGCAGGGTGGTGGTGGACACCGGCAGCCGCGGGACCTTCTGGAGTACCCCCTGCACCGCATCGCTTTTCGAAAATTCCTTGTCTCCCGCGGTCCGGGCACAATAGAGCGCCTCCACCAGGGCCTGATTGCGCCGCCTGATCTCAACCGTCTGCGCCGAAAGCTCTTTCAGCCGGGCCCGGTAGGCTTTCTGCTGCTGCCTGATCAGCCGAAGCTTCAGCCGGTCATCCAGGCCGCCGTAGGCCGCACGATCAAGCGACAGCACCGATGAGGCGCTAGTGGAGATTGCGGTACACGAACGTGGCTCCGCTGCATGGAAATCGAGATCGCCGATCCAGTCGCCGGCGTCGGCCTTTACGATGGTCCCGCCCGGGTCGTTCTGGAGGGCGATCTTGCCCTTTACCAGCAAGTAAAGGGTATTCGCCTTTTCGCCGGCCCGAAACAGGGGAGCGCCGGGCTCCAGAGCCTGGATCTCCCCGGCACTGTAGATCGCGGCAAGATCCGAATCGCGCAAGCCCTCAAGAGTGATCGCCCTGGA
>JBLRWU010000086.1:5916-8840 GCA_047921155.1 Desulfurivibrio sp. | reverse complement strand
ACAATTGCAGGAGATCTCCGCCAACCAACTGCCGCAACTGTAAGATCTTGGTAACTATCCGGCTTATGCCTTGACAGCAATGGCGATGCCTGCTAAGCATTCCCGTTTCCACTCCCGGCCAGATCCTGGAGTTTTTTTACATAAAATCAACCTTATCAGGTACTTATGAAGCCGCAAAGCTTGCCCGGCTCCCTGTTTCCATCCCTATACAGCCCCCCTCGTGCAGGCTGGCTACCGCGCCTTCTCCTCTGTCTGCTACCGGCCCTGCTGCTGCTGGCCTGGGCGGTGCCGGGCATGGCCGCGCCGGGACCGACCCCGGACAACACCCTTTTCCTTCCCCTGCAGATACTGGCACCCACGGGGCAAGATGAGTTGGCAGAACAGGCCGACGCCGCCCTGGCCGCCATCGTGCTCGGCCAGGGAAGCAGCATGGCTGCCCGCGCCATCCTCGATGACCTGCCGGCCGATCCCGCAAGCTGGCCACCACCGCTGCCGGCCCTGCAAGCCCTGGAGCTGCCGCCGCAGACCCGCTATCTGGTGACCGGCAGCCTCACCCGCCTGGGTGAGCAGCTCAGTATCGATCTCACCGTTTTCGATCTTAACGGCGAGGACCCCGCCAGTCATTTTTCCGCCCGGGCCGAAACTTTGGCCCAACTGGCCCCGAGCCTGAACCAACTGAGCGGCCGGATTATCACCGCCACCGAGGCAACGGAGCGGATCAGCACCGTCCATGTCGAGGGCAATGAAAAGACCGGATCCGGGGCGATCATGCGCCGAATCTCCAGTAAGGCCGGGGACCCCTTCGATCCCGACCGCCTCCAGGAGGATATCAAGGCGATATTCGCCATGGGTTTTTTCGACGATATCCAACTCCGGGCGGAGGAGGGCCCCGAGGGCACCAGGCTGACCTTTGTCGTCACCGAAAAACCGGTGATCGGCCAGGTGATCATCAGCGGTAACAAAAAGCTCAAGGAGAGTGATATCAGGGAGGCCATCGCGGTGCTGCCCAATACCATCATCAACCCCCCGCTGGTGAATCAGGCGGAGGGCAGCATCACCCAGCTCTATAAGGAAAAAGGCTACCACAGCGCCCAGGTCGCCGCTTCGGTCATCGATACCTCCCCCGGGCAGGTCGACGTTCGTTTTGAGATTGAAGAGGGGGATCGGGTTTATATCAAACAGATCAATTTCACCGGCAACGACTCTTTCCGACCCCGGGCAATCCGCAAGGCGATGACCACCAGTACCAAGGGGATCTTCTCCTGGCTCACCAGCTCCGGCAGACTGCAACCCGATATCCTGGAGCAGGACCGGGCCCGAATCGCCGCCTTTTATCATCACCAGGGATTTATCGACGCCCGGGTCGGCGCCCCGGAGATCAGCCGGGAAAAAAACCGGCTCTTCATCACCTTCAATATCGAGGAGGGAGAGCGTTTTACGGTGGGCGAGATCGCCCTCAGCGGCGAACTGATCGCCCCGGAGGAGGAGCTCCTGGCCCTGATCAAACTGCGGCGGGGAGATTATTTCAGCCGTCAGACGCTGCGCAACGACCTGATGCGCTTAAGCGACCGTTACTCCCAGGACGGCCACGCCTTTGCCGAGGTTGAGCCGATGGTGAGCCGCGATGACCAGGCGCGGCGGATGGATGTGGTTTTCCGGCTGGAGAAAAACGCCCTGGTCCATATCAACCGCATTATCATCCGCGGCAACACCCGAACCCGGGACAAGGTAATTCGCCGGGAGATACTGGTCCAGGAGGGCGGGATCATGGACACCTCCTCCATCAGAAAAAGTATGGAGCGCCTGCAGCAACTGGGTTACTTCGAGGAGATCGACATCCGGCCCGAGCCGGCCCTGATGCAGGAAGATCTGATGGATATCCAGATCGAGGTCAAGGAGAAACCCACCGGCACCTTCAGTATCGGGGCGGGCTACAGCTCCATGGACAAACTGATGTTCATGGGCCAGGTCAGCCAGGACAACTTCATGGGCAAGGGCCAGCGTCTGGCCCTGCAAGCGGACATCAGTTCCAAGGCCGCCCGCTACAACCTTAACTTCACCGAGCCCCGGCTCGATGATTCCAAGTTGCTCTTCGGTTTCGATCTTTACAACTGGGAACGGGAGTATATCGATTACACCAAAGAATCCACCGGGGGAGCCCTGCGCTTCGGCTATCCCCTGGGAGAGAAATGGAACACCTACTGGGGCTACGGCTACGAGGACAGTACCCTCAGTGATGTCAGCCCCGGCGCCCCCCGGGCCATCACCGACTCCATTGACCTCAAGGTGAGCAGCTTTATCCGCCTGGGCCTGGTCCGCGACACCCGCAACAACCGGCTGGACCCCTCCCGCGGTTCGCTGGCCGACGTCGGGGTGAAACATGTCGGCGGCTTCCTGGGCGGCGACACCGCCTTCTCCCGTTTTGAGGGCTCCGCCACCCGGTTCTTTCACTGGGATGAGATCCCCCTGCTCAGGGAAACCCGCAGCAAATGGCTGAACAGCACCACCTTCCGGCTCAAGGGGTCGATGGGTTATATCCGGGAAAACGAGAGCGGCAAGCTGCCGATTTACGAAAAGTTTTTTCTGGGAGGCCTGCGCACCTTGCGCGGCTTTGAGACCGCCACCATCAGCCCCCGGGACCCCGGTGACGATCAGTACCGGATCGGCGGTGAAAAGATGTGGTATATGAACAGTGAGTGGATCTTCCCCATCTCCCAGGAGATCGGCCTGAAGGGTCTGATCTTCTTTGATGCCGGTAATGTTTACACCAGGTCGGAAAACTGGAGAACCGACGAGCTCAAGAAGAGCGTGGGGTTCGGTTTCCGCTGGCTCTCCCCCCTGGGGCCGCTGCGCCTGGAGTGGGGCTATAACCTTGATCCCGAGGATGATGAAAAACGGACGGTCTGGGACTTCTCCATGGGCGG
>JBLRWU010000086.1:1164-5816 GCA_047921155.1 Desulfurivibrio sp. | reverse complement strand
GCCCCTCTTTTGCAAAATTCACTCTCTAAATTCAGATGAAACAGCTAATTGATGCGCTGAATCGTGCCACCGTTCCGCTGGAGGTTTACGGACCCCAGGGGGGGAGTGCCGCCTGGTTCATCGGCCGGCTGGCCCGATCGGGCTCTGCACTGCTGGCCCTCTGCGCCGACGAGGAGGAGGGCCGGCGGCTGGCCGACGATCTGGCCCTTTTCAGCGAACGACCGGTGATCCATTACCCCGATCCGGAGGTTCCTCCCTACGCCCCTTTACGGGCCGATCCTAGCACCACCACCGCCGCCCTGGCCGCGCTCTATCAGGTGATGAGCGCCCAGGAGCCCTTTATTATGGTGGGTTCGATCAAGTCCCTGACCACCAAAACCATGCCCCCGGAACAGCTGGGGGGGCTGGCCGAACTGCTGATCAGGGGTGAGGAGACCGACCCCCGGCAACTGGCGGAACGGTTGAGCGCCGGAGGTTATGAGCAGGTGGCCCTGGTCCAGGAGGTTGGCGAGTACAGCATCCGGGGCGGGATCATCGACATTTTCCCCCCCGGCCAGGAATACCCCCTGCGGCTGGATTTTTTCGGCGACACCGTGGAGTCGCTCCGCCGTTTCGATCCCATCAGCCAACGCTCCATCGACGAACTGGAGGAGGTGATCCTGCTGCCCGCCTCCGACTCTCTCTACCCCCCCGCCGACTCTCCCCGGCATCGGGAGATGCTGACCCGGTTCAGGCGCCTGGAAGAGGCCGGCGAGTGGCGGCGGGATGAGAGTTCCCGTCTGCGGGATTGCCTGAGCAGTCGCCGCCCCTTCACCGGCGACCGTTTTTTTCTGCCGCTGCTGCAACCGGCGGCGGTCTCGCCGTTGAGTTACCTGCCCGCCGAAACCCTGATCGTCACGGTGGATTATCCCCGCCTGCGCCAGAGTCTGGAGTTGCACGGGGAACGGATCCTGGCCAACTACCGGGAGATGGTGGCGGCGGCTAAACCGGCCCTGGCCCCGGAGGAACTTTTTCTCCCTCCGGAGCAGCTGCTTACGCAACTTAACAGCAGACCCGGTGCCCGTCTCTTTCCCCTGCCCCCCGGGGAGCCCGATCAGCAACAAAGTTTTTCCCTCCCGGCCGGCAACCACGTTTGGCTCAAACAGCAACTCGACCTGCAACGGCATGAACAGGGCCTGCTGCCCCCCCTGGCTCAGCAGATCGGCGAGTGGCAGCAACAGGGCGACCGGGTATTGCTGGCCTGCCGTTCCCCCCGTCACGCCGTTCGGATGGCCGAACTGCTCGGCCATCACCAGTTGACCCCTCTGGTGGTGGAACAGCCGCCCTTCGCTGCGGCAGAGGCAGGGCCGACGGCGGGACCGCCCCAACTGCTGATCGTCTCGCAACCGTTGAGCAGCGGTTTCGATCTGCCGGCGGAAAAACTGCATTTTCTCTCGGAGACGGAACTCTTCGGCGAACGCCGGCTGCGCAGCGCCCAAACCCGCCGCCAACCCCCCAGCGAGAAGATCGGCACCTTCGACGAACTCAACACCGGCGACCTGGTGGTCCATCGCCGCCACGGAATCGGGGTTTACCAGGGACTGATCCCCATTGAGCTTAACGGGATCACCAACGATTACCTGCAGATCCGCTACCGGGGTGACGACAAGCTTTTTATTCCGGTGGACCAGATCAACAGCGTGGGCAAGTACAAGGGGGTCACCGACCAGGAACCCAACCTGGACAAACTGGGCGACAAAACCTGGCTGGCCACCCGTAACCGGATCAAAAAGGCGGTCTGGCAGGTGGCCCGGGAGCTGCTCAACCTTTATGCCAAACGGAAACTGGCCGAAGGAACCAGGTTTTCCAACCCCGGCGAGATGTATCACGAGCTGGAAGAATCCTTCCCCTTCGATGAAACCCCCGGTCAGCTCAAGGCGATCGGCGAGGTGATGGACGATCTCTGTTCCGACCGGCCCATGGACCGGCTGGTCTGCGGCGATGTCGGCTACGGCAAGACCGAGGTCGCGGTACGGGCCGCCTTCAAGGTGGTCGAGGACGGCGGCCAGGTAGCGCTGCTGGTCCCCACCACGGTGCTGGCCGAACAGCACGCCGCCACCTTCCGCGAACGGCTGACCGGGTTTCCCCTCCGAGTGGACAGCCTCAACCGGTTTCGGACCACCGCCGAACAGAAGAGGATCGTTGCCGACCTGGCCGCCGGCAAGATCGACATCATCATCGGCACCCACCGTTTGCTCTCCGCCGACGTCAAATTCCGCAAACTGGGATTGTTGATCATCGACGAGGAACACCGTTTCGGGGTGACCCACAAAGAGAAGCTGAAAAAATTGCGAGCTGGGGTGGATGTGCTGACCCTGACCGCCACCCCCATTCCCCGCACCCTGCAACTCTCCCTGCTCGGGGTCCGCGATCTTTCGGTGATCAGCTCACCGCCGGAGTTGCGACGCACGGTGAAAACCTTTATCGCCCGCCACGATGATCTGGTGATCAAGGAGGCGATCCATCGGGAGTTGGGCCGGGACGGCCAGGTGTTTCTGGTCCACAACCGGGTCAAAAGCATCCACGAGGTGGCGAGCAAGGTGCAGCAACTGGTGCCCGGGGCCCGGGTAGCGGTGGCCCACGGCCAGATGCCGGGCAAGCAGTTGGAGGAGATCATGGTTCGCTTTGTCCGCCGGGAGATCAACGTCCTGGTCTGCACCACTATTATCGAGTCGGGCCTCGATATCCCCAGCGCCAACACCATCATCATCACCCGGGCCGAACGGCTGGGGCTGGCGGAGATCTACCAGTTGCGAGGACGGGTGGGCCGCAGCAGCCAGCAGGCCTACGCCTATCTGCTGGTCCCGGCTTTGGACGAGCTGGCCGGCGAGGCCCGACGCCGGCTCCAGGCCCTGATGGACTACAACGAGCTGGGGGGCGGCTTCAAGCTGGCCCTGAGCGATCTGCAGATCCGGGGCGGGGGCAATATCCTGGGGGAATCACAAAGCGGGAACATCGCGGCAGTTGGATATGATATGTATCTGGATCTGCTGCAAAAAACGGTGCTGGACCTCAAGCGGCGCGGCGAGCAGGGTGGCGGCTCCGGCGAACCGGATTCGGACGAGCTGAGCGAAGAGGTTGAGCCGGAGATCAAGCTGGGGATTGCCGCCCATATCCCGGACAGCTATGTCAGCGACGTCAACCAGCGCTACCTGTGCTACCGCAAAATCACGGCCGCAGGCGGTGACGAGGCCCTGGCCGATATCCGGGACGAGTTCAACGACCGTTTCGGCCCACTCCCCCCCGCAACCGACAACCTGTTTGAGATTATCGCCCTGAAGAACCGCCTGGCCGCTCTTAAAGTAAGTAAGCTCGAGCAGGGGCCGGCCGCTCTGGTCTTCAGCTTCCATCCCTCCACCCCGGTGCCGCCGGAACGGATTATGGCCCTGGTCAACCAGCGCAAAAAGGGGCTGCGTTTCACCCCGGCCGGGCGACTGGTCTGCCCCCTGCCCCCCAAACCCTCTCCGGCCGTTCTATTCAATGAAATCAAAAAGTTGTTGCACGCACTCATGGGGGATGATATTTCTCTGTAGACTTTTTTTCATTGTTTAACCAACCAGTTCAGATAAATGGTGCGATATTTGAGTAACCATCCCCCCTCGCCGCTTCCCCGGCTCCTGTTGATCCTCCCGCTTTGTTGCCTGCTGCTGATCCTGTCGATCCAGTCCGGTCAGGCCCAGGTGCGGATCGTCGACCGGGTGGTGGCCGAAATCAACGGCGAGGTTATCACCCTGTCGGAGCTCAACCGGGAACTGGCGGCCGTGGAGGATCAGGTACTTCACCAGGTTATGGCCGGCGAGCAGGAAAACGCCCTGGCCAGGGCCCGGCACCAGATTCTAGCCGGGATGATCGACCGTTTGCTGGTGGAACAACACGCCGCCAAACAGGGAATCCAGGTGGGGGAGAGGGAGATCGATGAGGCCATCGGCCAGATTATCAGTGAAAACCGGATAACCATGGCCGAGCTGCAACAGGACCTGGAAAAACTCAACACCACCCTGACCGATTACCGCAAGGAGTTGCGAGCCCAGATTCTGCAGTCACGCCTGCTTAGCCTGGAGGTGCGAGAACGGATAGTGATCACCGAAAGCCGGATTCGGGAGTATTACCAGGAGAACTACGCCGGCAAACGGCAGGAGGAGGCGTTCCATATCCTGCAGATGGGGTTTACCTGGCAATCAACCTCCCCCGCCGACCGCGATGAAGCTCGGCAACGAGCCCGTTCGGCCCGGGAAGAGGCCCTGGCCGGCGCCGATTTCCGGGAGTTGGCCCGCCGGTACTCCGACCTGCCCTCGGCCCGCGACGGCGGCGACTTGGGCGTGTTCCACCGGGATGAACTGGCAGGGGTGATGCTTGAACATATCCCGGCCTTAAGTCCCGGGGAAATCTCCCCGCTTATTGCAACCGCCGCCGGCTACCAGTTTTTCAAGCTTCTCTCCGCTCGGGGTGATTTTCGCGCCCAGTTGTCCTATGAAGAGGCCAAGGACGAAATCCGGGAAAAATTGTATAACCAGGCCCTGGAAGAGCAGTTCACCAAGTGGGTGAGCAACCTGCGTGAAGATGCCTATATCAGGATCATGCTGTAGGTCGGCCCGGATCATTATGGACCAATA
>JBLRWU010000086.1:0-1064 GCA_047921155.1 Desulfurivibrio sp. | reverse complement strand
ATTCAGGTGGATGACCAGCCGGCCGAACAGCTATATTTCTACCCCGGCAACACCAGAACCTGGCAAGCCGCGGAAAAACTGGAAATCCGCATTGGCAACGCTGGCGGGGTGGAACTCTCGCTTAACAACAGCTCCCTGCCCTCCCTGGGCCGCAGCGGTCAGATCGTCGACCTGCGTTTCCCCTGAGCTGTCCCCCCGGCGGCCGACCGGGGGGATCAATGGCAACAATGATCCTTAAACAGACAATTGCAGTGGTGCTGGAGGTGAGGAGTCACGGCGAAGCCGACAAGATTGTCACCTTTTACGGCCGGGATACGGGAAAGATCTGCGGGATCGCCAAAGGGGCCAATCGCAGTCGGGTCCGCTTCGTCAACAAGCTGGAGCTGTTTTCCCTGCTGGAGATAAGTTATGAAGAGGGCCGCAGCAGCAGTCTGGTCAGGATCGACCAGGCGGAACTGCTTAAGCCCTTCGGGGCGATCCGCCGGGAATACCCGCGTTACGCCGCCGCCTGCCTGGCGGGGGAACTGGTCAGCCAGTGGACCAGGGAGGCCGATGCCGACCAGCGCATCTTTGCGCTGCTGCTCTGGGCCCTGGCCGGCATCGCCGCCGAGCCGGCCAGGCCGGCCCCGCTCCTGCCCTCCATCCTCATCTTTTTTGAAACCAAGCTGCTGGACCTCCTGGGCTATCGCCCGGACCTGAACGGCTGCCGCCTTTGCGGCACCCTGGCCGCCACCGCCCGCCCCTACCACTTCAGCCTCGGGCAGGGCGGCTTAATCTGCAACTCCTGCAATCGTGACGGCGAGCATGGGTTGATCCCCCTTTCCCTGGCCACCGCCCGCCTGCTGGCCAAGGCCATGGAACTGGACACCGCCAAGCTCACCCGGCTGCACCTGCCCGCCGCCAACCACCGCGAGGCCCAGCACTTCCTCAAGCACTACGGCCGCCACCTGCTGCAGCGGGAGATCCAGTCCCGCTGCTTCATGGAGCTTGCCTAGCCGCGACTACGGTTACCAACTATCGACTTGTAACCGTTCAGCAGTGCCCCGGGTTCGGGCAAGCAGCCA
>JBLRWU010000085.1:0-8926 GCA_047921155.1 Desulfurivibrio sp. | reverse complement strand
GGTTAAGTTTTTAGAAGTCCTCGAAGGACTCATCGTCGAAGGGGATCACCTTGGCTGCTTCCGTTTTTGCCTTGGCGGTCGCGGTTTTTTGGGCCGGCAGGGCGGGCTTTGCCCCCGGTCTGACCGCCCTGCTCCCGGCCGAAGCCGATGACGACGGTCGCTGCTGGGATGGTGGTCGCCGCAGGTCACGGTCGACCTGCTCCGCGTTCATCGCGCTCTTCTTGCCGATCATGGCCAGCAGGTCGCCGACCCGCTGCTGGATGGACTCGGCCTGGCTGGAGAGTTCCGAGGCGGCGGCCGCGGTCTCCTCGGCGGAGGCCGCATTATCCTGGGTGGCCTGATCGATGTGAGTGATCGCCTCGTTGACCTGTTTCACCGCGTCGGCCTCCTCACGGGAGGCGGTGGCGATTTCGGCCAGCAGGATGGCGATCTTCTCCACCGCAGTTCGGGCCTTGGAGAACGATCCCCCGGTTTCATCAACCAGGCTGGCACCGCTCTTAACCTTCTGTACCGTACCCTCAATCAGCCCCGAGGTGTTGCGGGCCGCGTCCGCAGCCCGCATGGCCAGGTTGCGCACTTCGTCCGCCACCACCGCAAATCCGGCTCCCGCTTCACCGGCCCGGGCCGCCTCCACCGCCGCGTTCAGGGCCAGCAGGTTGGTCTGGAAGGCGATCTCGTCAATGGTCTTGACGATCTTCTGGGTCTCCACCGAGGCGGCATTGATCTCGTTCATCGAGACAATGAGCTTTTTCATTGATTCGTCGGCGTGGGTCAATACCTGGTTGGCTTCCCGCATCAGGGCGTCGGCCTGCAGGGCGTTATCGGCATCCCGGTTGATCATGGCGCTCATCTCTTCCACCGAGGCGGAAGTTTCTTCAACCGCGGCGGCCTGGCGCGACGAACTGTCGGCCACCGCCTGGCTGGTGGCGGAAAGCTGGAGAGATGCGGTGGTCACCTGGACGGTGCCGTCGTTGATTTCGGAGGAGATCCCGGTCAGGGAGCGGACCAGGCCGACGGAAATGAAGAAGGCGGCGATGGCCGAGGACCACCAGACCAGGACCCCGACCCCGAAGATGATAAACAACTCCGTTCGGCTGTCGCTAAGGTACTGTTGCCCGGCCTCCCGGTAGTCGTTGGCCAGTCTGGCCTCAACTTCGTTCATCAGGTTGATCATGCCGCTGATCGCCTCATTCCAGTGGGCGGGGTCGATGTTGAAGCCGCCGCCGAAACGGTGGTCAACGGCGACCTGGCGCAGATCGGCCACCCTTCTGACGTGGGGGGCGGCCATCTTTTCCTGGTAGAAATTGCGGATTTCAGGATCGGCCAGGGTTTCAAAACTTTCCAGGTAAACCTTTTGCTCGGCCAGGCTCTCGGCAAAACGCATGAAGGCCAGGGGGGCGAATTCGTTGTTGGCGAAGGTGTTGTTCATCAACAGGCGCTCCCCGTGCAGGCGCATGATGAACTCCAGGAAGTTATAGTGGCTGGCGATCAGACGCATCAGTTCCTGGCTGGGGATATCCTGGGAGACCAGGCGGACGGTGGCCCGTACCTCGGCCAAGGCCTCGGCGTAAGCGACAAACGAGGCGCCGCCGCCGATGCTCAGGGAGTCAACCTGGCGACGGGTCTCGGCCAGTCCGGCCAGGACGTTGAGGGTTCTTTGAACCTGGGCGGTCAACCCCGGGGTTTGACGTTCGGCGCGGCTGGTGGCGACAAATTGCCGAAAGGTGGCGACCTTGCGGTCGGTTTCCCCACGCTGGGCGGCCAGTTCGTTGCGCATCAGCCGGCCACTGCTTCCCAGAAAGGAGTCGGTCAGGCTGCGTTCATCCTGCAGTTGGTGAGCGATTTCGGCGGCCTGGATGGCCAGGTCGGCCACTGCCATGGTGGTATTGGCCCGCTTCAGTTCGACATAATGTTCGTAGGACTCCTTGATCAGTACAACCGAGAGAAAAAGCAGGGGCACGGCCAGCAACAGGGCAAGTCGCTTCTGTACGGTAAGGCGGTTGATAAAGTTCACTTTTCATTCCTCGGGCAAGAATTTATGCAACTTTGTCTCTCTCTCCAGGTCAGTTTTTGAAACCTTCCCTTTCAAGCCAGGCGGCCATACTACCATAATGATCCGGGATGCGACAAATCTAAAAATCTTAATTTCTACTTTTGCTGAAACGGGCCAATACTCTTTTCAGTACGGCGGTTATCTCGGAAAAATCGTTGCCGTGAAAACCGACGAACCGGGGGCGGAGCTGGTGGCCGGTCCGCACGGTTTCCCGGTCATCATCGGGCAGCACCAGGATCAGGGGCAGGTTGGTGAGCAGCTCCTGGTGAAGCAGGGCAGCCTTCAGATCCAGAGGGTCGGCAATCAGCAGAATCGCCACCGCCTCGCCGCTCCAGAGCGGGGGCAGGGAGAGGGCCAGCTGCGCCTGGTCCGGGCAGATATCCAGCGGCAAGTCCGCCGTAACCTGGCGGATGGCCCGCACGCATTCAACCCGTTCCGGATAGTCTTCCCTGGCGTAGAAAATAACCCGCATTGCTTGCTCCCCGGCCGTGTTTGCAAGGAAAGATGCTTGTCCTGACGGCTGGGAGTGCTGAAAAGCAAGAAGTGTGCCCTCTCTTCGTGGAGAAGGAATGAGGGGACAGGTAATCTCTTATATATCGTAACTCAAGGAGATTAGTTGGTAATCGCAGGCTGGGGCAGCCCGACTCCCCGGCGGATCGATTCGCCGGCCTCGCGACTTTTTTCGCGCTATGCGCGACAGAAGGGGTGGGGCATCTACCGCCTGATTCGGTGTTTTTGCATGATCCGGTAAAGCTGGGAGCGGGACAGGCCCGAGATGGCGCAGGCCTTCTCCATATCGCGGCCGGTCAGGGCGAACAGATCATGGAGATACCGTTGTTCAGCCCGGTCAAGGGCCTCCTCCCGCGCATTTTTCAGGGGCGGCAGGGAGTTGGCGGTCGCAGGGGCGGCTGCCGCCGGGAAGGTGGGCGGTTCGGGAAGGGCTTCCGCTCGAACCTGTTTGGATTTGGCGCTGGCCCGGATATCGGCGGGCAGGTGCATGGAAAAAAGGGTGGGGTCATCCTTGGCCTGGGCAAAGGCGGAACCCACGGCGTTGAACAGCTCGCGGACGTTGCCCGGCCAGTCATATCCCCGCAGTGTTTCCATGAACCCGGGACATACTCCCTTGATGGGAATGCGATAATGTTTGCTGAGTTTTGCCAGTTGGGCCATGGTCAGTTCGCCGAGGTCATCCTCCCGTTGGCGCAGGGGGGGCAGGTTGATGGTAAAGCCCCGCAGCCGGAAGAGCAGGTCCCGGCGAAAAGTGCCGTCGGCTGCCATCTCCTCGAGATCCCGGTTGGTGGCGGCCACCAGCCGGAAGCGACTTTCCACCTCGCTGGCGCTGCCGATGGGGCGGAAACGCTGCTCCTGCAGCACCCTGAGCAGGCGTCTTTGGGACTCCAGCGGCAACTCCCCGATCTCATCGAGAAAAAGGGTGCCCTGGTGGGCTTGGTGAAAGAGGCCCTCCCGGGTCAGTTCGGCACCGGTAAAGGTTCCCTTTTCATGGCCGAACAGGATGCTTTCCACCAGATTGTCCGGCAGGGCCGCGCAGTCCACCACCACAAAATTCTTTTCGGCCCGGTCACTGTTGGCGTGGATTGCCCGGGCGAACAGCTCCTTGCCGGTGCCGGTTTCGCCGGTGATCAGCACGCTGGCCTCGGTGCCCGCCGCCTTGGCCACCAGATCCAGGCAAGCGAGGATTTCCGGGCTGTTACCGATGATCTCCGGCCGGCGCAGGACCTGGAGGGTGGCCCGGGATGCCTTCTCCTCCCGGTACTGGAGGGCGCGGGTCAGGGGCAGGAGAACGGCCTGCATGGAGAGGGGCTTGCGGACGTAATCCCAGGCGTCGCTCTTCATGGCCAGGGCCGCGTTATCGGGGCCGCCTTCGCCGGTGATGATGATCACTTCCGGGTGTGATGGCGCCCGGCGCAGTTCGGCCACCGCGTCCAGGCCGCTGCCGTCGGGCAGGTTGATATCGAGAAAGATCAGGTCGGGAGCCACTTCGGCCAGTCGTTCTCTGCCCTCCTCCAGGGTAACGGCGCTGGCGGTTTCGTGCCCCCGGGAGTTGATCAGCGCCTGGAGAGTGTCGCAGATCATCTTGTCGTCGTCGATCACCAGGACCTTGGCCATATCAGTTGTTCCGTTGCTTATTCTTGGTTTCGAGGGTTTGGCGGATGACGGCAGCGAATTCGCTCATCCTGAACGGTTTGACCATGTACGCGGCAATACCCCGGGCGCGGCTGGCGCTTTCATTGAGCGGCCCGGAAAAACCGGTACAGAGGATGACCGGGAGTTGAGGTTTGAACTTCATTGCCTGGATGGCCACCTCTTCGCCGTTGATGCCCGGCATGTTGTAATCGGTGATCAACAGGTCGTATCTGCGCGGATTGCGGGCGATCAACCGCAAGGCGTCCTCGCCGCTGACGGCGGTATCCACCCGGTAGCCCAGCCGCTCCAGCATCGGGGCAAAGGCCTTGATCACCGGCAGCTCATCGTCGACAAACAGGATCCGCTCACCGCCGCCCTCCACGGCCAAGGGGGGCTTGCTCTTTTTGGCCGCCTGTACTCCATCGGCGATCACCGGCAGCATGATCTCGAAAGCTGCTCCCTGGCCCGGCTCACTGTACACGTTGATGGTGCCGCCGTGCTTACTGATGATGCCGTGGGCCACCGCCAGTCCCATCCCGGAGCCCTCCCCCTTGCTCTTGGTGGTGAAAAAGGGGTCGAAGATCCGGTTGAGGTTCTCGGCGGGGATCCCCGGCCCGTTGTCGGTCACCATCAGTTTCAGCCAGCTTTGCCTGTCGGCCGGGGTAGTTGGGGGCAAAGGCGGGGGGTGATCGGCGGCGCTCAGTTCAATGACCAGTTTGCCCCCTCGCTCTCGCATGGCATGGGCCCCGTTGATGGCCAGGTTCATGACTACCTGCAGCATCTGGGTGGGGTCGGCGGCTACCAGGTCGGCCTTGGTTTTCTGCTTGTACTCCATTTCAATGTTTGGGGCAAGGGTGGAGCGGAGGAACTTGATCGCCTCCCGGATCACCGGCCCCAGTCGGACCGGCCGGGGTTCATGCTTACCCTGGCGGTTGAAATCGAGGATCTGGTGGATCAGGTTTCCGGCCCGTTCGGCAGCCTGTTCGATCTGGCTCAGGCTTTGGCGCAGAACGCTGTTGGTGCCGGCCTCCAGGGTCGCCATCTGGGAGTGGATCAGGATTGGAGTCAGGATATTGTTGAAATCGTGGGCGATCCCACCGGCCAGGATCCCCAGGGCTTCCATCTTACGGGCCTGGAAAAGTTGGGTTTCCATCTGTTGCCGCTCGGCGTTGAGCAGGGCCTGGGAGGCCAGGGTGGCAAAATTTTTCGCCAGCCGCCGGTGGGTGTGGCTGAAATGGCTGCGCTGAGGGTGGGTGCAGACCATGATGGCGGCCTGGTCGCCCCCGCGCAACGGAATATGAAGGGCGGAAGCAACTTCGGCCAGCAGTTCCGGGGGTTGTGCCTGCCACTCCTCAACCATTTTGACATCGAAAACGGAAGCGGGGCCGTGGTCGAGTACCCGCTTGAACATGGCCCCCGGCAGCCAGCGGCGGTTCAGGAAAATATCATCGGTGGCGATGGTGGCCGTCAGGGAGCCGTCGGGACGGCGCAGCAGGACGAAAGCCTCGGCAAAGTCGAGAACTCCTTGCATCACTTCCAGTAGCTCCCGGAACATCCGGGAGCTTTCCATGGGCTTGATCAGAACCCGCAGGCCGGCCAGCAGGGCTTCCGACTCGCGGCGCTGCCTCTCTTCATGTTCACGGGCCTTGGCCAGGTCGACCAGGGCTTCGCGCAGGATCTCATCGCTGGACATGGTTTGCGGTTCCGCTGAAAATGATTGCCGAAATCATCAGGTTGCCGTGACGGTTTTCGCCGCCGGTGAAGCAGCCCTGCTCACCAAATGTGAAAGCGCCCAGGAAGGGCCGGCGGGCCATGGCCTGGTTCAGCGAGGCCACCACCTCGTCGATTCGCTCCTCCAAGGTCAGCATACAGCCTGCGCAGTAAGCCACCAGGGCGCCGCTGATCTGCTCGGGCGGCAGCCTCCCGCCGGAGATGGCGGCCCGGGCCACCCGGCCGGCCCGGGAGATCAGGGTTTCAACGGTCCCGCGCATCAGCACCAGCTCATCTCCGGGTTTGATATCGGCAAAGGTGCTCAGATCACCGGTGGCCGAGACCCGGTCGGGATGGGCCAGGTTGAAATAGGGCACGGAACCGATATGGCCCACCACCCGGCCCAGGGGGTGGAGGGCGGTGGCGGCCAGCACCGGTCCACCCCCCGGCAAAACGTGGTCGAGCAGGCCTTCGGTCCACTCATTGTACACCAGGGCGGCGGGGCGATGATCAATGGTGGTGACGGTGCGGCCGGTGGCGGCGGTGACCGTTCCCCGCCGGTCGGTTGGGCTGTAACCGTTATGGAAGGCGAAGTAGAGTGGGGTGGAGCTGTAGAGAACGCTGATGGATAATCCGTCGGTCAGGCAAGCATTGTTGGAGATTATTTCCCAGTCGCCCCGCACCTCGTTGTCGGCGGCGCTGCCCCCGATGATCGGCACCCCCGGTCCCAGGATATCCTCGATCCCGGCCAGCACTTCGCTCTCCCGGCCCGGGGTGGAAGCCAGCCGAACCAGATCGGGCGTCTCGCCGGGTCGACCGGCGTCGGCAATGGCCGCCAGTACCGCCCGGGAAGCGCTTTGCCGGGGATTGTCCTCCCAACCCCGGCCGTCCACCCCGTAGGCTCCGGTGGGATCAGCAACTCCCAGCAGCGCCAGGCCATGGCCCTCGGTAAAGAGCACCCCATCCTCGGTCATTGCCCCCCGGCAGGAGCTGGCTCCGTGGATCCGGCAGCCCGGAAACCGTTGCGCAATGCCGTCCCGCACCATCCGCCCCGGATAGGCGACGGACCAGTGGGCGAAAATTATCGCCGGCGGCGCGCTAAGTTTACGGCTTAGAATTTCGCAGGCCTCCCGGACGGCGGTCCGGGGATCGGGAGTGGTGCTGCCGGCGCTGGCAATTCTCATTTATCGGGTCTCCTCGGCGAGAACGAGATAATTTGTCGGGAAACGCGCGGGAACAATATCCTGAGCAACCGGTTCGGTCAACAAACTTGTTGCATCCGCTGCGACGGACTCACTGCCACCATGTTACATGGGCAAAGAGTCCGGCCGGGCGACCGGTTTTCGCTTATTTTCCTTGAAAAGTCCCGGGGGCCATGGAATATATAACGGTTTGTTCAACATCCTTTAAAAAAATGGCGGGTTGTCGGCAGCGCTGCCGACAACTGACAGCCGGAACCAAGGCGCCTGGTCGCTGAACCAAAGGAGTTAACGGCATGCAGATATCGGTAAACGGCGAACGGAAGAGTTTTGCCGCAGATCAGCTCAACGTCGCCATGGTGCTGCTGGAGCAGCAGGTTGAATCCCCGGAGATGGTGGCGGTGCAGGTCAACGGCGCTTTTGTCGACAAGAGTGAATTTGATTCGCGGATGCTCCAGGAGGGCGACAGCGTCGAGTTCCTTTACTTCATGGGCGGCGGAGCTGCATGAGCGGTTTTTCCACCCGGGCGGTACACGGAATTCTGCCGGTCAGATCCGGCCGCCGGCAGCACGGGGATCTGCGGCCGCCGGTCCACGATACCGTTTCCTTTGCCTTTGACAGCGCCCAGGAGATCGCCGACGCCTTCTCCGGGCGCAAACCGGCCCACTCCTACTCCCGGATCACCAACCCCACCGTGGAGGAGTTCGAACTCCGGGTCCAGGCCCTGGCCGGAGGGCGGGGGGTGGTGGCCCTGGCTTCGGGGATGGCCGCCATCTCCACGGTGATCATGGCCCTGGGCGGTGCCGGCAGTAATATCGTGGCCGGGCGTTCGCTCTTCGGCAACACCATCTCGCTGCTGGCCCAGACCCTGCAACCCTGGGGCCTGGAGGCCCGCTTTGTCGATATGACCGACCGGGAAGCGGTGGCGGCGGCCATCGATCAAAACACCCGGGCGCTGTTCCTGGAGAGCATCAGCAATCCCCAGCTCGAGGTTTGTGACCTTGCCGCCCTGGCCGAGTTGGCCCATGGGCGGGGGGTGCCGCTGATTCTCGACAACACCGCCACCACCTTCTACCTTTGCCGGGCCGGGGAGTTGGGGGTGGATATCGAGCTGATCTCCAGCACCAAGTATATCTCCGGCGGCGGTTCCTCGGTGGGTGGGTTGATCATCGATCATGGCGGTTTCGACTGGAGCCGTTCCCCGCGTTTGGCCCCCTTTGCCAAAGGTTTCGGGCCCTTTGCCTTACTGGTCGCCCTGCGTCGGGAGATTTCCCGCAATATCGGCGCCTGCCTGGCCCCCCACAACGCCTACCTGCAAACCCTGGGCCTGGAGACCCTGGCCCTGCGGGTGGATAAAAGTTGCGCCAACGCCCTGGCCCTGGCCGATCTGCTCCAGGATCATCCCGCCGTTGAACGGGTCAGCTACCCCGGCCTGGCGGCTCACCCCGATCACGAGTTGGCCCGCCGTCAGTTCAACGGCCGTTTCGGCGGCATTTTAACCTTCGAGCTGGCCGACCGGGATTCCTGCTTCGCCTTCCTCGATAAACTGCGATTGGTCCGCCGGGCCACCAATATCAACGACAACAAGACCCTGGCGATCCATCCCGCCTCCACCATCTTCACCGAGTTTTCCCCGGAGGAACGGGGGCGGATGGGGGTGCCGGAGGGGCTGGTCAGAATTTCCGCCGGGATTGAGGATTTCACAGACCTGTGGGAAGATATCGCCCAGGCTCTGTCCTAAATCGTAACCGTTTAAGAGGGCCGACAGCCTGTTGCTTTAACGGGCTGTAAACGTTCAGCAGTGCCCCAGGTTCGGGTA
>JBLRWU010000084.1:0-8947 GCA_047921155.1 Desulfurivibrio sp. | reverse complement strand
TTACACTTTTTCCAGTTTGGCATAATCCAGATGCAAGGTTTTGCGACCATGACGGTCAAAACTGACCTCCACCGTGCGCGACCCGCTCCTTTTTGCCAGCACCCCCAGTCCGAAAAATGGGTGTCTCACCCGGGCGCCCACCGTAAACTCGTCGGCCTCCCCCTCGGAACTCCCTCCGGTGGCGGCGCTTTGCCGGGGGGCTGGATCCCGTTGGACCCCGCCCCCGCGGTGGCGGGCGGGATCGACCATCCCGCCGGAGGGGAAAGGGTCGCGCCGGGGAAAACGTGAATCAAAATCTCCCGGCGCCTGGCAGGGGGAAGCGGTCGAACCGGCGGTGGCGGTCAACAGACCGGAGGGCAGCGGGGCCAGGAAGGAGGAGGGGTCACAGTATGTGCTGCGCCGATCCATCCCCATCGCCTCTCGGGGATAGAGCAAAAAAAGGCGTCGTTTGGCCCGGGTGGCGGCGACATAGAGCAGCCGCCGCTCCTCCTCGTACTGCTCGGGGCCGGCGGCCTGGCTGGAGGGGAATTTTCCCTCCACCAGATGGATAACGAATACCGTATCCCATTCCAGTCCCTTGGCGGAATGGACCGTGGAGAGAATCAGACGACCACCGTCCCCCCGCTCCACGCCCTCGGGGCCGGGAGGGTCGAGGGCGGCGTCGGCCAGAAAAACGCTGATATCATCATAGGCGGCCAGCAACGGCCGCAGTTGATCAAGATCACGTTGCCGCCGGGGATAGTCGTCCGGATAGAGGCGCTGAAAGATGGGCTGGTAATAGACCAGCACCTGTTCAAGCAGGTCGGCGGGGGACAACCGCGAGACGCCGATATCCTCCAGCAGCTCCAGCAGCCGCTTCATCCCCGGCTGCCAGGACTTACCGGCGGGATAGGCGGCCAGGGCCTTCCGCGTCTCGGCCAGATGGTCGGCTGCGGAGTCGGAGGAGGTTTCCTCCGGGGCCAGCGGCAGGCGGTCGATAATGTTGCGGGCGGTTTTGGGTCCGATCTTGTCGATCAACAAAAAAATCCGATTCCAGGAAAGCCGATCGGCGGGGTTGCACAGTACCCGGAAATGGACCAGCACATCCTTGATATGGGCCGATTCGGTCAGCTTCTGCCCGCCCCGTTTTTCAAAGGGGATACCGTGGGCGGTCAACTCCAGCTCCAGCTTGTAGGAGTGGAAGCCGGAGCGAAACAGCACCGCAATCTCCTCATCCCCCACTCCCTCCCGCCGCAGCTCCATGATCTTATCCGCCACAAAGCGGGCCTGGGCGCCCTCATTGCGAGCGGCATGGAGTACCGGCCTGATCCCCTTGGCCAGATTACTGAACAACTTCTTGGGGTAGCGCACCGGGGCCGGAGCGATGATCGCGTTACCCACTTCAAGAATTTCTGGGGTGCTGCGATAATTTTCCTCCAGCCTGATCAAGCGGGCGCCGGGGAAATGATCGGAAAACTCCATGATATTGCGGAAATCAGCCCCCCGAAAACTGTAGATCGACTGGGCATCGTCCCCCACCGCCATCACATGGTTGCGGGGGGCGACCATCAGGCGGACGATCTCGGCCTGGATCGGGTTGGTATCCTGATACTCATCCACCAGGATCGCCTGGAAGCGGCGGGCCAACTCCTCCCGCACCTCCGGATTTTCCCGCAGCAGCTTGCGCCAGAAGAGCAGAAGGTCATCATAATCCATCAGCCCGTGGGCCAGCTTGAATTTGTGGTAATGCTCGTTGATCACCAGGATGTCATCAAGAAATTCCACTAGATGGCCGTGCTCCGCTTCCACCAGATCGCTAACCGTGGCCCCGACATTGACCGCCTTACTCAAAATCCCCAGAATCAGCCGCCGGGAGGGAAAGCGCCTGCCGGCCCCCCCCAGCCCCAGAGAGGATTTGAGCAGGTTGACAATCCCCTCGGCATCCCCCTGATCCAGGATGGTAAAATTGGATTCATAGCCGATATAACGGGCGTAACGGCGCAGCAGGAGATTGGCGGTGGCATGGAAGGTGCCGCCGGTCACCCGGCGGCAGGAATCGTTAAGCAGATAGCCGGCCCGCCCGACCATCTCCTGGGCGGCCTTGCGGGTGAAGGTAAGCAGCAGTAACTCCTCGGGGGGAACCCCCTGTTCCACCAGCCAGGCCAGACGATGAACCAGGGTGCGGGTCTTGCCGCTGCCCGCCCCGGCGATCACCAGAATCGGCCCCGGGGGCGCGCAAACCGCCTCCCGCTGGGCAGGATTCAGCTGAGCCAGGGCCGCCGCCACCGACGGGAATGGACCCGAGCCGGAAAGGCTGCCGGTTTTACTGTTCTGGGTGGGGAAAAGGGAGGGCTGCATGGTGGGCCAATGTAACACGGGATAGCGGGAGGGCGGAGAAAAAAGTTGAAGTTACCGCCGGGGATGATAATCTCTTACAAACCGTAATCACTTACCCTGGGAGCGATAGACCATGAACGAAGCCACCATCAAGGAGTTGCTCAGTGAAGAGAAGCTGGCCTCCCTCTTTCCGGAGGAGCGGGCCGACCAGTTCTTTGACGCCCTCTTCGGCGACGCCGCCGAGGGCTCCTATGATATCAAGCTCTCCTTCAACAAATACGACCCGAAGGCCCACATCCTGCAACTGGGCCTGGAACTGCATGAACGCCCCGGCAAATGCCTGGCCTGCAACCTGACCCATGGCCTGCCGGAGGTCTTTTCCCGGCACCCGATCATCAACATCAAGGAGGTGGTGGCGGCAATCGACCAGCTGCTTGGGGATCAAGCCACCTGCAAGGAGTGGCGCCTGGGAGCTACCCACGCGCACTCGAAAGGACTGCATGTTATTCCCCTGATCATCACCCTGGGCTAACCGCTACGGCAGGCGGTCGAAAAAACGCGCCACTTCCTCGGGACGATGGGCATCGGAACCGGCGGTGAGGGGCAGTTGGAAACGGCCGGCCCGGGCCAGGAGGTCGGGAGCGGGGTAGGCCGTACCGCGCCGATGACTGTAACCGGAGGTGTTGATCTCCAGAGCCATTCCCCTGGCGGCCATGGTCTGAAAAATTTGCTCGCAAACGGGACCGGCGCTCAGTTTTTCCAGGGGAGCCGCCACCTCGGGGTGGTGCCGCAGGGCGGCGTCGAGGTGGCAAAGCTGGGTGGCGGGCAAGCTGGCCACCGCCTCGGCCAGCAGGGCAAAATATTCGCTTAAGGTTCGCTCCACCCCATATTCGCTGAAGACCGCCAAGGTCCGGGGATCGCTGCTGAGCAGGTTATAGTGGCGAGGGCCGATGGCCAGAAAATGGCAGGAGATCCCCACCCGATCCCAGGATGAGGCCGCCAGGAACTCCCTGGTCGCCGCCAGCTCCCGGGGGTTATAACCCACCTCCACCCCGAGACCGATCTCAATCCTGCCGGCATAACGGCGGCGCAGTCGCTCCCCCTCCTCCCGGTAATAAACAAAATCCTCCGGGTTCAGCCAGCAGCGGTAGTCGTTGTTGATCCCCGCCTCGAAATGCTCCAGGAAAAAGAGCCGCCGCAAGCCCCGGTCCAGGGCCGCCTGGACATACTGGTCCATCTCCCCCACCGCATGGCGGCAAAGGGCGGTATGGACATGGCCATCGGTGGTGGAGTCAAGCATGGGGAACAGTCAAAAAAATCAGGCGTTGCCGCGGGGGAAAAAGTGGATAAAGCCATCGATTTCGGAGGTGTCGCAGATCTTCCCGAATCCGAACTCGATAAACTGTTCAATCCCCTCGACCGGCACGGCAAAGGAGTCGCCACCCGGCATATGGTAAACCACGGCCCGCACTTTGGACAGATCGATATTTTTGCTGGGCACACTGTTCATATTGTAAACCTCACTGGCATGTTGGCGATGCAATTCCGACACTGGCTCACACCTTAACCACTATATCGGCTTTGGCAAGCCATACCACAAGGTTAATAACCAACAACCACCAGGACGGCCGCTAATAGTTTTTGCGCACCAGGACCTCCCGGCCCTTGGCGCCATCGGCCGGGCCCACTATCCCCTCTTTCTCCATGGTTTCGATCATCCGGGCGGCCCGATTGTAACCCACCCGCAGGCGCCGCTGGACCATGGAGATCGAAGCCTGGCCGGTTTCGGTAACCAGGGCCACCGCCCGGTCATAATGTTCATCGAGGGTGCCATCCTCCTCATCCCCATCCCCCGCCCCCGGCTCCTCGGCAAACTCCAACACCGCGGCGTCATAATCCGCCGTCCCCTGCTCCTTGAGGAAGGAGACCACCCGGGCGATCTCCGCCTCGGAGATATAAGCGCCGTGGATCCGCTGCAGTTTGGAGGTGCCCGGCGGCATGAAGAGCATATCGCCGGCCCCCAGCAGGTGTTCGGCCCCGCTGCCGTCCAGGATGGTCCGGGAATCGATCTTGGAGGAGACCTTGAATGACATCCGGGTGGGGAAGTTGGCCTTGATCAGGCCGGTGAGGACATCCACCGAGGGCCGCTGGGTGGCCAGAATCAGGTGCATCCCGGCCGCCCGGGCCATCTGGGCCAGGCGAGCCACCGCATCTTCCACCTCGCGGGAGGAGACCATCATCAGATCGGCCAGCTCGTCGATGATGATCACAATCAGCGGCAGCTTCTCCTCGGCCTCCTGGTTGTAGCCGGCCAGGCTCTTGACCCGGGCCTCCTCCATCAGTTGATAGCGCCGCTCCATCTCCCGCACCGCCCATTGCAGAGCCCGGCTGGCCAGCTTGGGATCAACCACCACCGGGTGGAGCAGATGGGGGATATTTTCATAGCAGGAGAGTTCGATCCTTTTGGGGTCCACCAGCAACAGCCGCACCTCGGCCGGGGTAGCGTTGTACAGAATGCTGCAGATGATGGTATTGACCGCCACGCTCTTGCCGGAACCGGTGGCTCCGGCGATCAGCAGATGGGGCATCCGGGCCAGGTCGGCCACCACCGGGTTGCCCACCACGTCCATCCCCAGGCCGATGGTCAGCCGGGAGTTGGTCTGCTGAAAACTGTCATGGGCGAAGATATCCCGCACCGGCACCATCTGGCGGCGGGGATTGGGGATCTCCACCCCGATCGCCCCTTTGCCGGGCAGGGAACCGGCAATCCGCACGCTCTCCACCTTGAGGCCCAGGGCCAGATCCTCGGCCAATGCCACGATCCGGTTGATCTTGACCCCGGGGGCCGGAGCAAACTCGTAAGTGGTGATCACCGGTCCCGGAGAGATTCCCACCACCTTGCCGACCACGTTGAAATCGGCCAGCTTCTCCTCCAGCTGTTTACTGACCCCGAAATAGTATTCCCGATCCGGCCCCTGTTCCCGGCTGGCCGCCCGATCCAGCAGGGCCAGCGACGGCAGGCGGTATTCACCCCCGGCTTCCAGGGGTTGCAACTGAAAAGAGTCCTCGGCCACCGCCCTTTTGTCACTTTTACCCTTGCCCCGCAGGATTTGCCCACCCCCCGTCTCCTCCTCATCACCCTGCTCCAGGAGGGCAAGATCGAGGTCGAAGAAGTTCACCGGCGGCGCTTGGGAAACGGGACTCTGGATGGCAATCGGCGCCACCCCGACCTCATCGCCGCCAAGTCCCGGCCGCAAACGCTTCCAGGCCCGCAACTCTCCCAGCCGTTGCCCCAGCCCGTCGCGGAGCCAGCCGCTCAATGCCCAGAACCGCCTGCCCCCGGCCGCCAGACGTTTGGTGAACAGGTAGGGGGAGAACTCCAGGGTGAGCATCAGAGAGATCACAAAGAGGGTGAGGAAAAAGAGGAGCGAGCCGGGACCGCCGAGAATCCGGCGACTGAAATCGGCGATCAGGCCGCCGAGATAACCGGCCTGGGGGTAGAGATTGCCGAACAGGCGCAGCACCTCCCCGCCGTTGAGCCCGGCCAGGCTGCTGCCGGCCAGTAAAAGACCGCTGGTGCCCGCCAGCACCAGGGGCAAGCGGCGGAAGGTAAAATCGGGGGAGAATCCCCGCAGCGAGAGGGCCAGCAGCAGCAAGGGGAGCAGAAAGGCGCTGACCCCAAGAAAGCTCATCACCATTTCGGCCAGCACCCGGCCCACCGCTCCGCCCCAGTTGGGGGCGACCTCCGCTTGGGCGACCGGCCCGATACTCTCGGCCCCGCCCCGGGTGGTCCAGAGATCGCCGGCGGCGGAGACGGCGGCGGGCGGCAGAGAGTAACTGACCAGGCAGACCAGCAGGAAGAGGGCCAGAAAAAGACCGGCCACCGAAGCGATCTCCCGCCCCATGCCGGGCGATTGTCCTTTAACGCCTGCTCTCATTTGCCCCTTACTGCATCAAGAATCCCGTTGATAAAGGCCGGGGAGTCATCGGCGCCGTAGCGCTTGGCCAGTTCAATCGCTTCGTCGATCGCCACCCCGGCCGGAACCCCCTCGGCAAAGCGAAATTCATAGACGGCAATCCGCATGATATTGCGGTCAATCACGGACATCCGGGCAAGTCGCCAGTTGGCGGCGCTGCCTTCAAGGGCGGCATCAATCTCGGCCCGATGCTCGACAACCCCCTGCACCAGCTCCCGCCCGTAGGGCACAGCCTTACGATTGATCTCGAAGTTGTCACACAGGATCGCCAAGGTGTCAAGGGGGGGTAGGTCGGCCAACTCCCCCTGGTAGAGGGCCTGGAGGGCCAGCTCCCGTGCTTTGCGGCGAATGCCCATTTTGGTCTAGGCCAGCTTGCCAAGCAGGTCGACCATCTCGATCGCCACCGCTGCACACTCGGAACCCTTGTTGCCGGCCTTGGAGCCGGCCCGCTCAATGGCCTGCTCGATGGTATCGGTGGTCAGCACTCCGAAGATCACCGGCAGGCCGCTGTCCATGCCCACCTGGGCAATCCCCTTGGCCGCTTCGTTGGCCACGAAATCAAAATGGGGGGTGGCGCCGCGAATAATCACCCCAAGGCAGATCACTGCGTCATAGCGTCCGGAGCCGGCCATCTTGCCGGCCACCAGGGGAATCTCGTAGGCCCCCGGCACCCGGGCTACTTCGATCTCCTGCTCCTTGGCCCCGGAACGGACCAGGGTATCAATGGCCCCCTCCAGCAACCGCTCGGCAATAAAGGAGTTGAACCGGGAAACAACGATTCCGAACTTCTTGCCGGAAGCCTGTAGATTACCTTCGATATACTTAACCATCTCCTGCTCTCCTTTAGGGTTCATTGCGAGCCAATTGACAGGCCGCCTTGCTGTAGGCCAGGCGCTCCAGGATATGCCCCATCTTATCCTTCTTGGTCTTGAGATACTGCACATTTTCCGGCTCGGCCTCCATCTCGATGGGCAGCCGATCGGTGACCTGGATACCATACCCTTCCAGGCCGATAATCTTCTTGGGATTGTTGGTCAAGAGGCGCATCTTGCGCACCCCCAGATCCCTCAGAATTTGCGCGCCGATCCCGTAGTCCCGGAGATCGGGCTTGAAGCCCAGTTCCAGGTTGGCCTCCACCGTATCCATCCCCTGGTCCTGCAGGGCGTAAGCCTTCAACTTATTGACCAGGCCGATGCCCCGGCCTTCCTGCATCATGTAGAGCAGAACCCCGGTTCCTTCCCGGTCGATCATCCGCAGGGCGTTAAAGAGCTGACCGCCGCAGTCGCAGCGCTTGGAGCCGAAGACATCGCCGGTAAGACAGGCCGAGTGAACCCGTACCAGGATCTCCTTTTCCGAATCGATCTCACCCTTAATCAAGGCCACATGTTCCAGATTATCGACGTCATTGCTGTAAACAATGGCCTGAAATTCACCGTGCAGGGTGGGCAGGCGCACCTCGGCGGCCCGGTGGACCAGTTTATCCATCCGCACCCGGTAGGCCACCAGATCGGCAATGGTGGCGATCTTAAGGTCATGCTTTTTGGCAAACTCCTGCAGATCAGGCATCCGGGCCATGGTGCCGTCATCCTTCATGATCTCGCAGATCACTCCGGAAGGATCAAGCCCGGCCAGCCGGGAGAGGTCCACCGACCCCTCGGTCTGGCCGGTGCGGACCAGCACGCCGCCCTTCTTGGCCCGCAGGGGAAAGATATGGCCGGGACTGACCAGATCATCGGGTTTGGCCTCTGGGTTGGCGGCCACCTGAATGGTCCGGGCCCGATCGGCGGCGGAGATCCCGGTGGTCACCCCGGTCCGGGCCTCGATGCTGACCGTAAAGGCGGTTTCAAAGGGGGAGCGGTTGTGCTGGACCATCATCGGCAACTGCAGGCGTTCGAGCTGCTCGGAGGTCAGGGTCAGACAGATCAGACCCCGGCCGTGGGTAGCCATGAAATTAATCGCCTCCGGGGTGACCTTTTCCGCCGCCATATAAAGGTCGCCCTCGTTTTCCCGATCCTCGTCATCCACCAGGATGATCATCTTGCCGGCCCTGATATCCTCGATTACCTCTGCGATGGAACTGATCATTATCGTCTCTTCTCCCACGGTACTTTACTTGATGCGGCGTCCCGCCAGGCGGAACCCCTGCGCAAAAACGGACATTCTACCTTATAAAACCATGTTCCGCCAGAAAAGCCGGATTGATCCCGGAAGTTCCGGCCGCCGGCTCCGAATTGGTGGCATCACCGGGGGCCAGCAGTTTCTCAACGTATTTACCGATCAGATCCACCTCCAGGTTGACCTGATCGCCAACCGACAGGCCGCCCAGAGTGGTGATCGCCAGGGTGTGGGGGATGATGGAAACGCTGAAACTTCGCTGGTCCACCCGGTTCACCGTCAGGCTGATCCCGTCGATGGTGATCGAACCCTTCTCGATAATATATCTCCCCAGGCCCTCGGGCACGGCAAAAGTGAAGAGGGTAAACTCGCCCAGGGGTTCGCGGGCCAGCACCGCCGCCACCGCATCCACATGGCCACTGACCAGATGGCCCCCCAGGCGGTCACTGAGCCGCAGGGCCCGCTCCAGATTGACCTCGGCCCCGGCCGTCAGTCGCCCCAGGTTGGTCCGGGCCAGACTCTCCGGCGAAACATCGGCC
>JBLRWU010000083.1:0-9081 GCA_047921155.1 Desulfurivibrio sp. | reverse complement strand
CCGAGGCCCAGCGGGAGCGGGAAAAACGGGCCCAGACCTATCGGGAGCAGGCGCTCAAGCTCTATCCTTGGGTTTGCGGGGCCTGCGGCCGGGAGTTCAGCGGCAAGAAATTGCGCGATCTCACCGTCCACCACAAGGATCACAACCACGACAACAATCCGCCCGACGGCAGCAACTGGGAGCTGTTGTGCATCTACTGCCATGACAATCAGCACGATCGTCAGAGCGTTGCCGATTCCTATGGCGCCATCCGGCCGGGGGAAAAGCCGGAAGGGGTGGCCAGTTCGAACCCCTTTGCCGCCCTGGGGGATCTGCTGAAGGCCAAAAAATGAGGGATCGAGTGCATCGGCCGGGGGAGCAGGGCGGTTACTTGATGAGCAGCAGGTAGTTGCTCAGCAGGCGATGGAAATCGCGGGAGACCCTTTTGGCATGACTCCGGGCGGCGGCTACGATCTCTTGGGGTTTGATCTGCTGGTCGCGGATGGTGCCCAGCCACTCCCGGTCCTGTTCCAGCCAAAGGGCTACGTCGCGGGGGGCGGCGGCGTGGTTGTCCGATTGCAAACCCAGCAGGTGGGGACGGTCGATCACCGAAATCGCCTCCACCTGGCAGTGGTCCGAAGTCATCAGCAGGGTAAGGTTGCCGGGCAGGGGCTCCAGTACTGTGTAGCCGTGCCATTTGTAGAGGGGAATCGGCTGTTCGCAGTCGGCAAACACCGGATGCTCACGGCCGGCATGGGTAAGGTGGCCCGGGATAAAGCCGATGCTGTTGCGGAAATTACGGCCCACCTTGGCCCCCAGGGCCTCGGCCAGCAACTGGTGGCCCAGGCAGATGCCCAGGCAGGGCAGGTCGGCCGCCAACGCCCGGCGGATCACCTCGATCCGTCGGGCTGCCCACTTTTCAGGAGGATGGACTCATCTCAAAGCCGGAGTAAGCCTCCATGCCGTGTTCGGTGATATCGAGGCCGCGCTGTTCCTCTTCGGCGCTTACCCGGACCCCGAGGGTCACCTTGAGGGCCAGGAAGATCGCCATGGCGGCGGTGAAGGCGACCAGGCCGTAAGCCGTCACTCCCAGCAACTGCACCAGCAGGGAGTACTCGGCGGAGAAGATCCCCACCGCCAGGGTACCCCAGACCCCGCAGGTCAGGTGGACCGAGATCGCTCCCACCGGATCATCGAGCCTCAGGCGATCCAGCAGCAGGATCGAGAAAACCACGATAACACCGGCGATCAGACCGATCACTACCGCGGCGCTTACGCTTACCACATCGGCCCCGGCGGTGATCCCCACCAGGCCGGCCAGAGCGCCGTTTAAAGCCATGGTCAGGTCGGGCTTGCCGGTAACCAGCCAGGAAACCAGCATGGCGGCGATCACGCCGGCGGCGGCGGCCAGGGCCGTGGTCACGAAGACGAAGGAGATCATGGCCGGATCGGCTGAAAGCACCGAGCCGCCGTTGAAGCCGAACCAGCCCAGCCAGAGGAGAAAAACCCCGATGGTGGCCAAAGGCATGTTGTGGCCGGGAATGGGCCGGATGCCGCCGGCGATATATTTACCCAGGCGCGGACCCAGCACAATCACCCCGGCTAAAGCCGCCCAGCCCCCCACCGAGTGGACCAGGGTGGAGCCGGCAAAATCGTAGAACCCCATCTCGTCGAGCCAGCCGCCGCCCCACTGCCAACTGCCCAGCCAGGGGTAAACCAGGGCCACATAGATGGTGGTGAAGATCAGAAAACTGTGGAGCTTGATCCGCTCGGCCACCGCTCCGGAAACGATGGTGGCGGCGGTGGCGGCGAACATGGCCTGGAAAATGAAGTCGGTCCAGTAGGTATAGACCCCCACCCCCTCATCGATGATCTTGAGATCTTCCGGCCCCACCCCGATGCCGAAGCCGGCAAAGCCCAGCCAGGAACCCAGGGCGAAATCGCCGGGGTACATCAGGTTGAAGCCGACCACCGCGTAGGTCAGCAGGCCGATGGCGATAATGGCGGTATTTTTATACAAAATGTTGACCGTGTTCTTGGCCCGGGTCATGCCGGCCTCCAAAGAGGCGAACCCCAGATGCATCAGGAAGACCAGAAAGGTGGCCACCAGCATCCAGATGTTGTTGGCGGTGTAAAGGGCCTCGCCGTCGCCGGCCAGCAGCACCGACGGCCAGGCCGCCGCCAGCAGGCCGAACAGGACGCCGATCTTGATCAGTTTCTTGGTTTTCATGGTAAATGCTCTCCTTGCAGCTTGCTTGAAATTTTTCGTTTCAGATGGCGTCCTGATTCAAATCGCCGGTGCGGATTCGGCAGACCTTCTCCACCGGGGTTACAAAGATCTTGCCGTCGCCGATGTTGCCGTTGCGGGCGGCCTGGATGATGGTGTCGATCACCTGTTCGGCCCGCTCGCTTTCCACCACGATTTCCACCTTGACCTTGGGGACGAAATCCACCACATACTCGGCCCCCCGATAAATTTCGGTGTGACCCTTTTGCCGGCCGAACCCCTTGACTTCACTGACCGTCATGCCGTGGACCCCCAGGGCGGTCACGGCTTCCTTGACCGCATCCAGCTTAAAGGGCTTGATAATTGCTTCGATTTTCTTCATGCTGACTCCTCCGTGCTTGGTCTGTCCGGTCCGTGAAGAACCGGGAGTATCGTCCTGTGCCGGGGTGGTTCATTATCAAAAAGCGTGCCAGATAGCGCAAGCAGTCCGGCATGGCTGGCCAATATCTTGAAATTATGGGATAATGTCCAGCAGTGGCCCCCGGGGGATCAGCCTTTTTCCCGGCCGGGACGCTTAACGTTTTTGTAATCACCCTCCGATCAAAGATATTGATAGCGACATTTTTGTAAAACTATGCCGGTTTTTCAGTTGGAGAAGAGATTGTTTTTCCCGCCCCCGGATCTGGCCCGGGTGGACGGCCTGCTGGCGGTGGGCGGCGACCTGGAGCCGGAGCGCCTGCTGCTGGCTTACCGGCTGGGGATTTTCCCCTGGTACTCGCCGGGGGAGCCCATCCTCTGGTGGGCGCCGGACCCCCGCCTGGTTTTGCTGCCCGAGGAGTTCCATTGCAGTCGCCGCCTGGCCCGCAAGCTGCGGCAGGGGTTTTTCAGTTTCAGCATGAACCGGGACTTCGGGGCGGTGATCCGGGCCTGCGCCGAGATCGACCGGCCGGGTCAGGAGGGAAGCTGGCTGGATGAGGCGATGATTGAGGCTTACTGCCGGCTCCATGAGTTGGGCTATGCCCATTCGGTGGAGTGTTACCGGGATGGGGAGCTGGTGGGCGGCGTTTACGGGGTGGCCCTGGGCAGGGTCTTCTTCGGCGAATCGATGTTCAGCCGGGCGCCGGACGCCTCCAAGGCGGCCCTGGCCCATCTGGTGGCCGCCCTCAAGCAGGCCGGCTGTGAGATGATCGACTGCCAGGTGAAGAGCGATCATATGATGCGGCTGGGGGCGCGGCTGATTCCCGGCCGGGTTTTCTCCCGACAACTGGCCCTGGCCTTGGAGTAAGCGGCGGTAAACTCCGTGCAGAACTGGCGAAATTCATGTATTTTGTGGTAGATAAATCAGGGAAAATTATATATGGGGAGCGGCTCGTTTCATGAGTGATTACATCGTTTTGGTCAAACAGGTGCCGGATGTGGCTCGGATCACCGATAACGCCTTCGATCCGGAAACCGGCAACCTGATCCGCTCGCGACTGGCCAGCGTGATCAACGAGCTGGACGCCCAGGCCCTGGCCTTTGCCCGGCGGATGAAGGAACTCTCCGGCGACCGCCAGGCCCGGATCATCTGCCTCTCCATGGGGCCGCCCATGGCCGCCGAGGTGCTGCGCTACGGCCTGAGCCGGGGGGCGGATGCGGCGGTGCTGCTCACCGACCGGGCCCTGGGCGGGGCCGATACCCCGGCCACCGCCAACCCCCTGGCCCATGCCATTCTTAAGATCCGGGCCGAGATGCTGGCCGGCTCCGACGACTATTATGTGGTCTGCGGGATGCAGTCGGTGGATGGCGATACCGCCCAGGTGCCGCCCCAGATCGCCGAGGAGCTGGGGATCTCCTGTATCCCCTATGCCACCGGGGTGGAGTTTAAGGGCGGCAACTTTCGTTTCCGTCAGATCATCTCCGGCGGCGCCCAGGTGGTGGAGGGTTTGCGGCTGCCGGCGGTGATCACCGTCGCCAAATATGAATATCCCCTTTACGCCTCCTTTGCCGCCACCCGCCGGGCCAACCGGCAAAGTTTGCTCCAGTGGGGGGCCGATGATGTCAAGCCCACCGCCATGGGTAACGCCGGCTCCAAGACCAGGGTGATTCGGGTTTTTCCACCGCCCAAAACCAGTCGCCTGGCCCGGCAGGTGGCAACGGCGGCCGAGCTGGCCCGAGTGCTGCGGGATACCCTGGCTGATCATGCCGACGGGAAGCGCGACGGGACCACCGCCGAGGGCGCCGGGGGCTATCGCCTGCCAGCCCGCCGCTCCTCCTGGTTTGATCGATCCTTCGAGGGTACTGAAAAGGAGTGTTCCGATTTCAGGCAGTTGGCGGAACTGCTGGCCGCCCGCAAAATCAGTGACCCCACCCAGTTGACGGCGGAACTGGAGGAGGAGATCCTGGCCGATCCGGCCCTGCAGCTCTCCCCCAAGATCGCCGCCGAGATGCTTGCTGGCCTGACCCATACCGCCACCGCTTACCAGGGCGAGGTTTGGGTGATGGCCGAGCAGGAGGAGGATGGCGCGCTCAACGCCGCCACCCTGGAGCTGACCGGCAAGGCCCGTGAACTGGCGGACTCCCTGGAGGTGCCGGTGGGGGTGGTGCTGCTTGGCAATGAAGTCGGGAAACTGGCCCCGGAACTGATCGCCGCCGGGGCCGACAAGGTTTATCTGGCCCAGGACCCGCTGTTGGCGAATTTCGATCCCTTAAGCTGGCGCAAGGTGGTGGCCGGGCTGTTCACCGCCCACCGGCCGCAGATTTTTCTCTTCGGGGCCACCCCCCAGGGCCGGGTTCTGGCCCCCATGGTGGCCTACCGGGTCGGCTGCGGGCTCACCGCCGACTGTACCGAACTGACCATCCGTGATATCACCCGGAAAAAACAGTTGGCGGTGCTGATGCAAACCCGGCCGGCCCTGGGCGGCAATGTGATGGCCACCATCTGCAGCCGCAATTCCAGTTGTCAGATGGCCACCGCCCGGCCCGGCGTGATGCGGCGGTTGCCCCCCGATCCCGCCCGCAGAGGCGAGGTCATCGAGCAGCAGCCGGCGGTCACTCCCGAGGATCTGAGTCTCAGGATTCTGCACCGTGAACAGGGCGGAACCAAGGTCGATTTCGGGTGCGAGGTGATTATCGGCGGCGGCAAGGGCTTGGGCAGCAAGGATAATTTCGCCCGGCTGCTCGATCAACTGGCGGTTACGGTGGGGGAGGGCTTCAAGGTCAAGGTGGGCAAGGGCGCCTCCCGGGCGGCGGTGGAACAGGGCTTTATCGAACGCGCCTTCCAGGTGGGCCAGACCGGCACCGCGGTGGGGCCCAAGCTCTATATCGCCGTCGGAATCTCCGGAGCGATCCAGCATATGATCGGAGTGGCGGGCAGCGGCACCATCGTGGCGATCAACGCCGATCCCCACGCCCCGATCTTCAAACAGTGTGACTACTACCTGGTTGGTCGGGCCGAGCAGGTGCTCCCCGAACTGATCAGTGCCCTTAAGGATGCGGTATGAACCAGGCAAGCGAGGATTTCAGCAAAGTTGACGTGTTGATCGTCGGGGCCGGCCCGGCGGGTTTGGCGGCGGCGATAACCGCAAAAAGGCTCCGGCCGGAACTGACGGTCTGCGTGATCGACAAGGGGGCCGCCCCCGGCAACCACGCCCTCTCCGGGGCGGTGCTGGAACCGGGCTGCCTGGCCCGCCTGCTGGACCCGTTGATTCCCCAGTGGCGGGAAACCCCGGCCGCCCAGGAGGTTCTGCCGGCCCGGGTGAAGAGTGACGATATCCTGTTGCTGGGCGCCCGCCGCTCCCTGCAGTTGCGGCCGCTGCTCAAGCTGGCCAGGCTCCTGGGGCTGGGGTACGGCGGCATGGTCCACCAGGGGGATTATATCTGTTCGGTCAGTCGCCTGGCCGCCTGGCTGAGCGGGATCGCCACCGGGATCGGGGTGGAGGTGCTGCCCGGTTTTGCCGCCGCCGAGCTGCTTTGGGATTCGGCCGCCGGCCGGGCCACCGGGGTGAAACTGGTGGATCAGGGCCGCGATCAGGAGGGGAAACCCCAGGCCAACTTTCTGGCCGGAGAGACCATCCGGGCCGATTTCATTCTTTTGGCCGAGGGTTGCGACGGGCTGCTCAGCGAAAAGTTTATCGCCGCCGCCGGGCTGCGACGGGCCGGGGAGCAACTCTACTCCCTGGGGGTCAAGGAGCTGATCCGGGTCAGCGACGAGCAGTACCGGCAGTTTGGTGACGAGCGGGTGGTCCACGCCATGGGCTATCCCCTCTGGACTCCCTTGGTCGGCCCCGATATTTTCGGAGGCGGCATCATCTACCCCATGGGGGATAACCGGCTGGCGGTGGGGATTATCGCCGGGCTCGATTACCGCTATCATGATTTCAACCCCCAGGACGCCCTGACCCTGTTCAAGGCCCATCCGGCGGTGGCCCGCTATATCGCCGGGGGCACGGTGGTGGAGGCCGGGGCCAAGATGATCCCCGAGGGCGGGCTCTATGCCGTGCCCCGCAGTCCCGGCGACGGCGGGATCGGCCGGGGTAATGTGGTGCTGCTGGGGGACGCCGCCGGCCTGGTCAATATGCTCAAGATCAAGGGCCTGCATAACGCGATCTATTCCGGGATTGCCGCCGCCGAGGCCCTGGCCGCCGCCCCCGATGCTCCGGTAAAACTGGCCCTCAACTACACCGCCGGCCTGGAGAGGGCGGGGGTGCTGGCCGAGATGGGCGCCGCCAAAAATTTCCGTCAGAGTATCGCCAGGTTCGGCACCCTGGCCGGGATGGGGCTGGGCCTGTTGGGTCGCCTGCTGCCGCAGTTTAAAACCGCCCCGGACTACACCCATATGGCGGCGGCAGACTACCCCCGGAAGCCGGCCCGGCCCTTCGACAAGGACGCCTTCACCGCCATGGCCCTCACCGCCCACCGCGAGGAGGAACCCTGCCATCTGCTGATCGGCGATCCGGCCATCTGTCGCGAACAGTGCCTGGGCCGGTACGGGGCGCCCTGCATCACCTTCTGTCCGGCCGGGGTTTATGAGCAGATCGGCGATCAGCCGCGGCCGGCCAACCCCTCCAACTGCTTGCACTGTAAGACCTGCCAGCGCAAATGCCCCTACGATAATATCCGCTGGACGGTGCCGGAGGCCGGCGGCGGTCCTCGCTACAAGACCATGTAGCCCGGTGAAACCATGACCATTCTTGAGCATTTCGATATCTGGCGGCTGCTGGCCGGGCTGGGTATTTTTCTCTTCGGAATGTTTATGATGGAGGAGTCGATCAAGCTCCTCTCCGGGCGGGCCTTCAAGTCGCTGATCCGCAAATATACCGGCAGCCGGCTGCGGGGGATTCTCTCCGGGGTGGTGAGTACCGCCATCCTGCAAAGCTCCTCGGCGGTGTCGTTGATGGTGCTGGCCTTTGCCGGGGCCGGGCTGATGAGCTTGGCCAACGCGGTGGCGGTGATGATCGGCACCAAGGTGGGCACCACCATGACCGCCTGGATCGTGGCGGTCTTCGGCTTCAAATTCCAGATCGAGACCTTCGCCCTGCCGATGATCGGAATCGGCGGTCTGGGGCTGATCCTGCTGGCCGGCTCTCCCCGTTACGTCAATATCAGCAAGCTGCTGGTGGCCTTCGGCTTCCTCTTCCATGGCCTGGATTTCATGAAGAGCAGCGTCGAGGATCTGGCCGCCGTTATCGACATCTCAGCCCTGCCCGATCTCGGCCTTTGGGTCTACGGCCTGGCCGGGCTGCTGCTCACCGCGATCATGCAAAGCTCCTCGGCCACCATCGCCATCACCCTGACCATGCTCTATACCGGGGTGGTGGGGTTTGGCGGGGCCGCCGCCATGGTGATCGGGGCCAACGTCGGCACCACGGTGACGGTGCTGCTCGGCTCCATGGGCGGGATTCCGATCAAGAAGCAGGCGGCCTTCAGCCAGCTTATCTTCACCACCGGCACCGCCGCCGTCACCTTCCTGCTGCTGCCGCTGCTGACCTGGCTGGTCCTGGATCTGCTGGGTTTTGCCGACAATATCGTGCTGGGGCTGGCGCTCTTCCACACCCTGTTCAACGTGTTGGGGGTGGTGATCTTCTATCCCTTGATTCCTGCCCTAACCGCCTTTGTTCGCCGCCGTATTCCGGAACGTCGGCGTCTCCGTCTGACCCGCTACATCAGTAACACCAGCCCGGAGGTGGCGGAAGCGGCCATCGAGGCCCTGCGCAAGGAGGTGGTCAATCAGGCCAAGAGGAGTATCGATTTCACCCGGATGATCTACGGGGTCGATCCCGCGGGACGAACCCGGGGAGAGGTTACCTACGACGATCTGGAAAATCTCCACGCCGAAATTTTCACCTACTACGCCAGAATCCAGGCCTATAAGGTGGAGGAGGAGGAGGCCAGGCGCCTGGAACCCTATATCCGGGCCTCCCGCAGCATCATGAACGCCGCCAAGAACCTCCATGAACAGAACCGCGAGATCTACGAGTATCGCCGCGAGGATAACGAGTTTATGCAGGAGGCCTGGCGTGGTTACCTGGAGAGGCTTAAGAGTATCGGCGAGGTGGTGGATCGGATCGGCGACGAGCCGGATAGCGATCATGCCGGATTACTGCAACAAGCCTTTCTGGCGGTGGAGGAAGCGGACCGGCACTTTATCCGGGCTTGTGCCAAGGCGGTGGCGGCCAAGAGCCTGCGCGAGCACGACGTCACCCGTCTATTGATGAGCAACCGCCTCTTTACCCAGTCCTGCCGGATGCTCATCCTGAGCATGCAAAGCCTCAATCTGGAGCCGGCCTGAGCGCTGTCGGTCGGGTTAATCGTAGAGCCGTTCACCAGGGCCAATAACGTCTTGATTTAACGGGCTGTAACCGTTCAGCAGTGCCCCAGGTTCGGGTAAGCAGCCA
>JBLRWU010000082.1:0-9281 GCA_047921155.1 Desulfurivibrio sp. | reverse complement strand
CTCCACCCAACTTTGATCAGGGATAACGAGGTCATGTTCAAGGAGCAGCGGCACTCCCCGGGGATCTTGACCGCTCCGGCCCAGCGGGTCGGGATCCCCGGGTAGTCGGAAGATGTTCAGCGCGGAGATGATCAGGGACGCGGCCGACGGGCCGGGGGTCTATCTGATGCGGGACGGGGCCGGTGAGGTGCTCTACGTCGGCAAGGCGGTCAGTCTGCGCAAGCGGCTCCAGTCCTATGGCCGGATCGACCAGGCGGGGAGCGCCGGCAAAACGGCGGTGATGCTGGCCAAGGTGGCGACGGTGAGTACCATGCTCACCCGCACCGAAAAGGAGGCCCTGATCCTGGAGGCGGGCCTGATCAAGCAGCATCGGCCCCGCTACAATGTCATTCTGCGGGATGATAAAAACTATCCCTCCATCAAGGTCACGGTTAACGAGGAGTGGCCCCGTATGCTGATGACCCGGCGGGTGAGCCGGGACGGGGCCCGCTATTTCGGCCCCTACGCCTCCCCCTCGGCGATGTGGGAAACCATCCGCCTGCTCAACTCCCTTTTTCCCCTCCGGCGCTGTAAAAGCAAAAAGTTCCGCCACGGCCAGCGGGCCTGTCTTGACCACCAGATGGGGCGTTGCCCCGGTCCCTGTATCGGGGCCATCACTCCCGAGGAGTACCGGGAACGGGTGGCGGGGGTGCTGGCCATCCTGGAGGGGCGCAAGCGGGAGCTGATTCGCGATCTGGAGGGCAAAATGGCCACCGCGGCCAAGGCGCTGCGCTTTGAGGAGGCCGCCGCCCTGCGCGATCAGATTCGAGCCCTGGGTCAGACCCTGGAAAAACAGTTGGTTCTGAGCCGGGAGCGAGCCGATCGCGACGTGTTCGGTTTTGCCCGCCGGGAGGGGAGGGTGGCGGCGGCTCTGCTGCTGATCCGGGAGGGGGCCATGGCCGACAAACGGGAATTTTTTCTCGATCAGCCCCTGGGTGATGATTCCGAGGTTCTGGCCGAACTGCTGCGGCGCTTTTACGAGCCGGCCGAGCGGCTGATCCCCCCCCGCATTCTTCTGCCCTTTGCCCCCGAGGGCGCCCCGGCCCTGGCCGAATGGCTGGCGGAAAAACGGGGCGGGCCGGTGCAGTTGCCGGTGCCCAGGAGGGGGGACAAAAAGGCCCTGGTGAGCATGGCCGACGACAACGCCACCCAGGTGCTGGCCGAGCAGCGCCGTCATCATGAGGGTTGGGAAGGTCTGGCCGGGGCGATCAGCTCCGCCCTCGGCCTGGCCGGGCCGCCGCAACGGATCGAATGTCTGGATATCTCCAACCTGGGCGGCCGGGAGGCGGTGGGCTCGCTGATCTCCTTCAACGCCGGGGAGAAGGAGCCGGACCGTTATCGGCGCTTCAAGATTCGCGGCAAGGATACCCCCGACGACTACGCCATGATGCACGAGGTGCTGATTCGCCACCTGACCCGGAGCCGGGCGGAACAGACCCTGCCCGATCTGCTGCTGCTCGACGGCGGCAAGGGGCAACTGGGGGTGGCGGTTGCCGCTGCCGCCGGGTTGGGCCTGGCCGAGGATCGTCCCGCCCTGGCCTCCATTGCCAAGGATCGCGGCGGCGCCGGCGAAAGAATCTTTGTCCCCGGGCGAAAAAATCCCCTCAATCTGTCGGCCCGCTCCCCGGTGCTGCTCCTCTTTATGCGGCTGCGTGACGAAGCCCACCGCTACGGCATCACCTTCCACCGCAAGCTGCGCGGCCAAAAGCAACTGGCCTCCGGGCTCGACCTGATTCCCGGGGTGGGTCCGGCCCGCAAGCAGGTTCTGCTCAAAACCCTGGGCAGCCTGGCCCGGGTCACCGCCGCCACTCCGGCGCAACTGGCGGCCGTCCCCGGCATTGGACCGGAACTGGCTGCCGCTATCCACGCCCACCTCCATCCCCGCCCCTGAACGTTTACAGCCCGTTAAGGCAATAGATTGCCAGGTTGCCCTGAGCCCCATCCATTGGCAAAGGCGGTGAAAACCCGCTGGAAGGCAGTTGTGCGACAATTTGCCACATTGTAACACCACATGAAATCGTTATACTGCGCCGCATTGAGACGGTCGCGACAAGTTTAATGATGGAGGTGTGATTACGATGTGGGAGGAGATTTTCAGCAAGGGGGGGCCGATTGTTCTGGTGCTGACGGGCTATTCGCTGGTGGCCCTGGCCCTGGTGGTTGAACGTTTGCTCTACTTTGCCTGGATCGGACGGCCGCCGGCCGCCGATTTTGAAGAGCAGTTGAACCGGGAACTGACCACGGCAAAACGGGCCGGAATTCTGGCCGGCCGCCGGGGTCCGGAGGCCAGGGTGGTCCGGGGAGTTCTCGCCGCCGCCGAGGAGAAAATCACCGATCTGGCCCGAGTGGCCTGGCGCCTGGGCTCGGAGGAGTTGCAGCGGATGGAGCGGGGCTTCCGCACCCTGGCGGTGCTGGGCAATACCGCTCCGTTGCTGGGTCTGCTGGGCACCATCGTCGGGATGATCAAGGCCTTCATGGTGATTGAGCAGGCCGGGGGCAAGGTGGATGCCCAGGCCCTGGCCGGCGGCATCTGGGAGGCCCTGCTGACCACCGGGGTCGGTCTGGCGGTGGCCATTCCGGTGCTGCTGCTGCTGCATCTGCTGGAAGGGATGGCCGATCGCCGGGCTCGAACCATGCACACTTACGCCTCACTGGTCCTGGAGAGGATTCATGCCGGCGGCAAAGGTTCCTGCTCACTGGCCGGGGAGACACCCCGGCAGGGGGGCCAGGATGTATTTTGAAGGGCGTCGCCGGCCCCGTTCCGGACCCAATCTTACCCCTCTGGTTGATGTGGTATTTCTCCTGCTGCTTTTTTTCATGCTGACCTCCCATTTTGTGCGTGAGGAAGTGATCGAGTTGAGCCTGCCCGAGGCGGAAAGCGGTGTGGAGGGGGAGGAGACCCTGGAGGTGGTGCTTACCGCCGCCGGCGAGATCCTCCTGGGGGAGCGGCCGGTGGCCATGGAGGAGCTGCCCCGGCAGATGGCCGGCGAGTTGGCGTTGCGGGGCGACAAAACGGTGCGACTGCGGGGAGATAAGAGCGTCAGCCTGGAGCTCTCCGTGGGGGTTCTGGACGCCGCCCGCAAGGCGGGGGCCACCAGTGTCGATATCGTGACCAGGCAGCCATGAGGGGAACGGGGCCGGGACATTGGGGGGTGGCGGTGGCGGTTTCCCTGGCCCTGCACCTTTTGGCCTATTGGCAACTCACGGCCATTGGTCCCGTACAGGCCCGCGAGCCGATGCGAAGTGAGCCGACGGTTCTGAGTTTTCGCCTCTCCCCCCCGCCGGAGATCGAGTTGCCGGCGGAGCCGGTTCCCGAACCGCCGCCCAAACCCAAACCCAAACCCAAACCCAAGCGGGTTGTAGAGCCCAAACCGGCCCCCCAACCGCCACCACCTCCCGATCCTTCACCGCGAGTTGTCGAGCCCGAGCCGCCGCCCCGGGTTGTCGAGGAGCCGCCGGCGGTGCAAAAGCCGCCGGCCTCGGTGGTTGTCGCCGAACATGACGAGCAATTAAGGCAACGGTACCTGCGGGAGATTCTGGAGCATATCGAGGAACACAAGTTTTACTCGACCTCGGCTCGTCGCCGCAGGCTGGAGGGGACGGTGGAGGTCTCTTTCCAGGTCTCCTCCGACGGGATGATCAGCGATCTGCGGCTGGCCGGCAGCCACACCATGTTGCGCCAGGTGGCGGAGGAAACGGTTCGCCGGGCCCTGCCCCTGCCGGAACCGCCGCATGAGATGGAGGCGCCGTTGGCGGTGCGCTACGGCATGAATTTCAGTTTGCGCTGAACTGCCCGGCCATCGTCGGGGCAGGGTCATAAACGAAGCTAGAGAGGGGGAGTGAATGAGGCGTTTCAGGGGTGTTGCCGTTTTTACGGGGTTGCTGGCGGGAGGAGTGCTGCTTGCGGGTCCGGTTGCAGCGGAAAATCTTGACATGATCCATGTTGAATCCACGACCATTGACGACCGCTTTGAGCAAAAGCGGGGCGAGCCCTCCAGCATTGCCGCGATCCGTGGTGAAACCGTCGATACCTCCCGGGTGGAGAATATCCAGCAGTTGTTGCAGGCGGTACCCGGCATTACCACCGAGATCCAGGGTGGGGATTCGCTTAAAATCCATATTCGCGGGGTGGAAAATCAGGTCTATATGGGGGAAAAGCCGGGGGTGGCCATCGTCATCGACGGGGTGCCGGTTTTCGAGCGGACCGGCCGGGTCAATATCGATCTGGACAACATCGAATCGATCCGGGTGATCAAAGGCGGCGCCTCTTACCTGTTCGGGGATGACGCCCTGTCCGGCGCGGTGATCATCACCACCAAGCGGGGCGCCGGCCAGGCCGGTTATCGGCTGGGGGCCGAAGCCGGAGCCCATGGCTACCGCAAGGGCCTGGCCCGGGCCGGAGTTGCCGGAGAAAGGGCCAGCGCCCATCTGCAGCTCTCCCGGCGGGAGGCGGATGGCTATCATGATGATTCCGCTTACCGGGCCGACTATCTCAACGGCAACATCCAGTATTACCTTAACGATGAGAGTGATCTGACCTTCGGCTTCGAGAACTCCCGGCGCGAGAAGAACAGCCACGGCACGGTGCGGGGAGTGACCGCGGCGGCCCTGGACCCCAAAAGTTATGATCCCGCCTATAACGACTATGCCAATCGTTATGATGTGGATCTGGGCAAATATCACCTGACCTACTACCGGGATGTCGGCGCCGCCGGCAATCTCCTGGTCAATGGTTACCATTTCAACGACCACACCAAGTTCTTCTCCTCGCCGATCCGTCAAACCGATGATTACAACTATTTCAACGATTACGACCAGATCCAGCGGGGGTTGAAGTCCGAATACCGGACAGCCGGGGAGCGGGCGGCCTGGATGGCCGGGGCCGAGTTCCGGGACAACAGCTACGAGAACCGGACCACGGTGATCGATAACCGCAACCTGTTCGGCTCGCCGGCGGTGGGCAGTGACAACAACAACAACGAGGTGGAGGAGCAGGTCAAAGCGGCTTACGGGGAACTCAAGTTCCGCCTTATCAACCCCTTGACCATCACCCTTAACGCCCGTTTTGACCGGATCGATCTGGATTACAGCGATAAACTGGATGCAGCCGCCAGCGGCACCAAATCATTCGAGGTGGCATCCTGGCGGGGGGGGATCAACTATGCCGTCCGCAACAATCTGGATATCTACGGCAATATCTCCACCGGGTTTCGCGCCCCCGATGCCAATCAGCTTTTCGTCGGCAGCAGCACCCCCACCAGCCGGGTGGATGCCAACCCCGATCTGGACCCGGAACACTCCCTGAATCTGGAGCTGGGGCTGCGCACCCGGGCCGAGTTGGCGGGAACTCCCCTTGAGCTGGATCTCTCGATCTTCCAGTTGGACCGCAGCGATCATATTCGCGCCAGCGCCGGCCAGTACACCACCGGCACCGATAATGTCTACGATAATGTCGGTGATATGCGTCATCGCGGCCTGGAGCTCTCCCTGCGCAGCGATCCCGCCCGGGATTGGTCCTGGGATCTGGCCTATACCTATCTTGATGCCTGGTACACCAGTTACGAGAACTTCCATCTGCGCACCTGCGCCACCGTGGTGGCCGGTCGTTGTACCGTCTGGGACAGCACGGTTCTGGACAACACCGATAACCGGATTCCCAGGGTTCCCGAGCATCGGTTCAACCTGATGGTCAATCACCGGCCGGCGCCGGGCTGGATCATCAGCGGCGAAATGAGCGCCATCAGCTCCTACTACGCCGATGAGACCAACCGGATCGAGATCTCCGGCCATCAGCTCTACAACCTGCTGGTCAACTACGATCTGCGTCGGGGTCGCCTGGTCTGGTCATTCTTCGGCCGGATCGACAATCTGTTGGACAAACGGTACTACACCACGGCCCGGGGCAACAGCGATCAGAACTACGACGGGGTCTTCGACGCCGAAGATATCTCAATCACGGTCAATCCGGGCCGAATCTGGACGGCCGGAGTGGAGGTTAAATTCTGATGCCGAAATCGATCATCCAGCTGCTGCTGGCCATCCTGCTCCTGGCTGCCCCCCCCGCGGTCATGGCCGCCGATCCTCTGTGGTGGTCCGAGTCCACCCCCCACGCCGGGCATGGGGAGGGGCGTCACTCCCATGGCGGCCCGGTGGAGATCAAGCGCGGGGTCTATTACAAAAACCTCTGGCTGCGGGCCGGTGAGGGGCCGGCCAGGTCCCGCTACCTGGAAGAGGTTGCCGGAGCCAGGATCCTGCTGGCCACGGTGAACGGGGAGGTCCGCGAACTTGCCGGCACCAGTCTCCACGAAGCTTACGGGGTAAGCTTCCCCATGCCCGAGGAGGGCTTCTATAACCTTTATCTGCAAAGCGAGTCGGTCAGCGCCGGCACCCGCCGGGTGAAGATCGCCAAGTTTGAAGCCCTGAAACACAGTTGCCGCGAGGGCCATGACCACGTCAAGGCGTTGCTGACGCCGCGTTATCTCGATTCACTGCCGCTGGAGATCGTGCGTGAGCGGCTGCCCAAGGAAAATTTCCACACCAATCTGGGCTTTGGTGACACCGTGACCTTTCGGGTGTTGCGTTTCGGCCAACCGGTGGCCGACGCCGAAGTGACCCTGGCCACGGCCCACGGCTGGCTGAACAGGGCGCGCACCGATGCCTCCGGCCGGGTCAGCTTTATGGTAATCCGTGATTACTACCCGCCGTGGCATGAATTTAACCGCCGCCATCGCCAGGATTATCTGGTGACCGCCGTCCATGCCACGGCCGAGGCCGGCGGCGTCGCTGCGGATAGTTACAGCGCGACCCGCTATCTGGCCAGTCTGAGCGGCAGCTACCATCCCTCGGCCCGTGATTACCGTTCCTACGCTTACGGTCTGCTGCTGGGGGTGTTTGCCCTGAGCTTCACCGGCGGCGCCGTTTACTTCCATCGCCGCCTCCGGCGTCGTCCCTTCCGCGAGATCCGCTTCGATGACCAGAATGACCAGAATTAGGACCGCCGTCAACGGCATCAACCTCCAGCGCTTCCGGTTCTGGTTCCAGCTTTTTTTCTTTGCCCTGCTGGTTTACGGGGGGTATCTGGCCATCAACCTGGGTCGCTATCTGCCCACCTTTGCCTGCGGTTTCAACCGGGAGGGGAGCGCCGGGATCTGTTATCTGCTGCCGTTGCAGCACCAGTTGGCGACCTCCTGGGGGGTTCTCTTCGGTTGGGTGGGAGTTACGGTATTGCAGGGTTTTCTCTTCTTTGCCCTCTGGTTCTGGGTGTTGAACAAGGGCTGGTGCGGTTACATCTGCCCCCTGGGCACCATCCAGGACTGGATCACCGCCCTGCGCCGCCGCCTGGGCATTCGCTACTCCCGCTACAGCGAGGGCCAGTTCCGCCGCCTGACCCCGATCAAATACCTGGTGCTGGCCCTGATGGTGCTGCTCCCCCTGGGGGTCGGCGGGGCTCTGCTGTCCCATGACCTGAACACCCCTTTTTGCGATATCTGCCCCGGCCGCATGGTCCTTCCCATGTTCACCGGCGATTTCTCCCAACTGACCATCAATTTTGCCAACAAGACCACCATGGTGATGACCGCCCTGGGGATGCTGGTCACCGGGCTCTTCCTGGCCGGGGCCTTTGTGAAGAAGCGCTTTTTCTGTTTCTTCTGCCCGATGAGCGCCCTCCATTATCTGTTGGCCAAACCGGCCCTGCTCAAGCTGAAGAAGGATGGCGCCAAGTGTACCCGCTGCGGCGATTGTTACCGGGTTTGCGATATGGATATCCGCGAGATCGCCGACGAGATCGGGGAGCCGCGGATCATGCAGGATGATTGCATCATGTGCCTTAAGTGCGTGGCCAACTGCCCGGAGCCGGGGGCTTTGAAGGCCACCTTTGTCGGCTTGCCGGTATTTGAATCCACCGAACAGGGTTTTATCAAGCGGTTGAACGGGGGAGTGAAAAAATGACCATTGCGCCCAGTGAGACTGTAAAGCCGGCCTACAACCTCAGCCGCCCGGCCCGGGAAGCGGAAACCCTGCTCGACCGGATCGAAGATGATTTCCCCGACCCCCCGGCGGCGATGCGCTATTTTTACCAACTGTTCCGCCAGGTCTACTGCCAGGGTGAGCCGGTGGAGCACCAGGGGATGCTGGTGGGCACCACCTGCATCCATGCCCCGGAGGAACTGATTTACGCCCTGGGGGCCACCCCGGTTCGCCTCTGCAACGGCTCCTACCATTACGATCAGTTGGGGGCCGATTTCATGCCCGCCAAGTCCTGTCCGCTGGTCAAGGCGACTTTGGGGATGCTTCAGGCCCGGGCGGCGGTTCCCGCCACCGAATCGTTGCGCCTGATCGTCAACCCCACCACCTGTGACCAGAAGACCAAGGCCGGGGTGATGATCAGCGCCATGGGTTACCCGGTCCACGACCTGGAGTTGCCGCCGGCCAAAGAGAGCGAGGAGGCCCGTTTATACTGGCAGCGGTCGGTGCGGCGGCTGGCGGTGCGTCTGGGCCGGCTGACCGGCCGTAAACTGACCCGCAAAAGGCTGAAGGAGGCCATGGCTCGCACCGCCCGGGCCCAGGCGGCCTTCCGCGTCCTGCACCAGTTACGCAAAAGCACCCCGGCCCTGGTGCTGGGCAAGGATATCTTTCTGGTGACCAACGCCTATTTTTTCGATGACCTGGACCGCTGGACCGAAGCGGTGGAGGAGCTTAACCGTGAACTGGAGCAGCGGCGGGCGGCGGGTTTTCAGGCGGCCCAGAAACGCTCCCCCCGCATACTCTTCACCGGCTCTCCGCCCATTTTCCCCAATCTCAAGCTGCCGTTGCTGATTGAAGAGGAGGGCGGGGTGGTGGTGGCCGATGAGACCTGCTCGGCCAACCGCATGCTCTACGACATGACCGCCGTGGATGAATGGCTGCTCAACGATATGGTGGACGGTCTGGCCGATCGCTACCTGAAACCCTGTACCTGCCCGGTCTTCACCGCCAACGATGATCGCCAAAGACGCCTGTTGCAACTGGCTGATAACTTTGCCGTGGACGGCGTGGTTTATCAGGCCTTCTCCGGTTGTCAGGTCTATGAGATGGAGTACCGCAGCATTGCCGATACCCTGGCCCAAAAGGAGATTCCCATGTTGTACGTCGAAACCGATTACAGCCCCGACGACCTGGGGCAACTGTCAACCCGGATCGAGGCCTTTATCGAATCGATCAAGGCCCGCAAAAGGCGGAAGCGATGAGCTGTTTCGCCGGGA
>JBLRWU010000081.1:2828-9392 GCA_047921155.1 Desulfurivibrio sp. | reverse complement strand
CAAAAGCTGACCTTTAGTAATCGTTCAGCAGCACCGCATCTTCGGGCGATCAGCCGGGCTTACGTACACGGGGTACGCGGCGCCCGGCTGCTTGCCCGAACCTGCGGTGCTGCTGAACGATTACGACCCGTTATATCGACTGGTTATCGGGCCTGGTGAACGGTTATGGCCGTTAAAACTCGCGGTGGGTGATCCGGCCGGCCAGGATGGTCAGGATCGCCCTGCCCTCCATCTCCCAGTCGAGGAAGGGAGAGTTGTGGCTCCGCGACTTGAGCTCGGCGGCCCTGAAGATAAATTTACGCCGGGGGTCGATGATGGTCAGGTCGGCGGGTTCACCCACCGCCAGGCGACCGCCGGGCACCCCGAGGATCCGAGCCGGATTGGCGGAGAGCAGCTCCACCAGCCGCAGGGGGGTGATCACCCCCTCCCTCACCAGAGCCAGACTCAGGGGCAGGGAGCTTTCCAGCCCGATGATCCCGTTGGCGGCCAGATCGAACTCCAGCTCCTTTTCCAAGTCGCTGTGGGGGGCGTGGTCGGTGGCGATGGCATCCAGGGTGCCGTCGGCCAGAGCCGCCCTGATCGCCGCCCGATCAGCGGCGCCGCGCAGGGGCGGGTTCATCTTGGCCAGGGTGTCGTAATCTCCCACCGCCTCTTCGGTCAGGGTGAAGTAGTGGGGGGCGGTTTCCGCCGTCACCCTCACCCCCCGCTCCTTGGCCCGGCGAATCAGGGCCACCGCCTCGCCGGAGGAAACATGGGCGATATGGATCGGTTGGCCGGTATATTCCGCCAGGGCCAGATCACGGTAGATCATAATCTCCTCGGCCACCCGGGGAATTCCCCGCAGGCCCAGGCGGGTGGAGATCTCCCCCTCGTTCATCGCCCCGTTGCGGCTTAAACTGACCTCCTCGGGGTGACTGATCAGGAGCAGGCCGTGATCACCGGCGTACTCCAGGGCCCGGCGCATCAACTGGCTGTCGCTCACCGGGCAGCCGTCATCACTCACCGCCCGCACCCCGGCCCGGGCCAGCTCGCCGAAGGGGGCCAGACTCTCTCCCTTGCTGCCCAGACTGATCGCCCCCACCGGGTAAACCCGGGCGGAGGCCTCAGCCGCCGCCGCCAGAATCAGACCGGTTACCGCCGGGTTGTCGTTAACCGGCCGGGTGTTGGGCATGCAGGCCACGGCGGTAAAACCACCGGCCGCCGCCGCCGCCGTACCGCTGGCAATGGTCTCCTTGTGCTCATCACCGGGTTGGCGCAGATGGACATGGAGATCGATCAGGCCCGGGGTCAGCCAGCAATCCCGGCCGTCGATCCGTTGCAACCCGGCGGGCAACTCCTCCGCTTGCGGCTCACCTTCACCCAGGGCGGCGATCCTGCCATCCACCACCAGCAGATAGCCGACTCCATCGAGCCCGGAGGCCGGATCGAGCAGGCGGGCGTTTTCAATCAAGATCGGGGTTTCCATTCTCACCTCTTTTCCCATGGCCTATTCGCCGCCCATGATCAGGTAGAGCAGCGCCATCCGCACCGCCACCCCGTTGGTCACCTGATCGAGAATCACCGAGCGGGGACCGTCGGCCAGCCGGGGGTCCAGCTCCACCCCGCGATTGATCGGCCCGGGATGCATGATTATCGCATCGGGCCTGGCCAGGGCGAGAATCTCCGGGGTGATGCCGTAAAAGATCGCGTATTCGCGCAGGGAGGGCAGCAGGGGATCCAATTGGCGCTCCTGCTGAATCCTGAGGGCCATCACCACATCGGCATCGCGGACCGCCTCCCGCACCGTGGGGCAGACCACCGCGCCCATGGCGGCGATTCCCGGAGGAATCAGGGTGGCCGGGCCGGCCACCCTGACCTCGGCCCCCATCTTGCTGAAGCCGATGATATTGGAGTGGGCCACCCGGCTGTGGGTGATATCACCGATGATCGCCACCCGCAGCCCCTCGATTCTCCCCTTGTGTTCGCGCACCGTCATCAGATCGAGCAGGGCCTGGCTGGGATGTTCGTGGGCGCCATCCCCGGCGTTGATCACCGAAGCGTTGATATGGCGGGCCAACAGACCCGGAGAACCGGAACGGGAGTGACGAATAATGATGCAGTCCGGGTTCATGGCCGCCAGGTTGCGGGCGGTATCCACCATGGTTTCGCCCTTGACCGTGCTGCTGCCGGCGCTGGAGATATTGAAGGTATCGGCGCTCATCCGCTTGGCGGCGATTTCGAAGGAGAGGCGGGTGCGGGTGCTGGGCTCGAAGAAGAGATTGATCACCGTCTTACCCCGCAGGGTCGGCACCTTCTTGATCGAACGCTGGGAGATCTCCTTGAACGACTCGGCGGTCTGGAGGACAAAATCGATCTCGGGGGCGGCCAGTTCGGCCAGGCCCAGGATATGTTTGTGGGGAAAAAGCTGCGTGCTGCTCATCGGCCGCTCCCGTTCACTGAATTCCCCGGCCCAGTCGCCGCCAGCGTACCCGGTGATTGTCCCGGTCCCAGGACCAGTAGAGGACAAAGGCTTTGCCCTTCAGGGCCGTGGTTTCCACCATGCCCCAGAACCGGCCGTCATGGCTGTTGTCGCGGTTGTCGCCCATGACAAACAGTTCATTCGGCCCCACCGTCACCGGGCCGAAATTATCCCGGGGCTGGCGGGAAGCAGGCATGATCTCCGCATCAAGGAAAACCGCCTTGGGATCGTCGAGAAGCACACCATCGATATAGACCTGCTTGTCGTGAATCGCCACGGTCTCGCCGGGCAGACCGATTACCCGCTTGATGTAGTCCTGGGAAGGATTCTGGGGATACTTGAAAACCACCACATCATAACGCCCCGGCTCGCGGATATCGATCCAGACCTCGCCACTGAATGGATTACGGACCCCGTAAATGAATTTACTGACCAACAGATGATCGCCGACCAGCAGGGTAGGCTCCATGGAGCCGGAGGGAATTTTGAAGGCCTGGACCACGAAGGTGCGGATAAACAGGGCCAGCAGCAGGGCAATGATGATGGCTTCGGCATATTCGCGAAAAACCGATCTCTCTTTCCTCACCGATTCCCGGGTTGTGTCGGCCAAGCTGTTGCCTCCGCTGGTGGTATTGCCGGCTTCGCCGGGACAGCTTCCTGAAAAACCTGTGGAGATATACTGCAAAAAGGATAAAAAGACAAGCAGGCGATGAAAGACTGACAACAAAATGGCTGACATAACCAGCTTTCTGCTTGACATCGCTACGCTTTTGTGGCCTTAATACCGAAACGAGTACCAACGGTGGCCGCCCTATGCCCCCGAAGTGGCGCATTTTAACCGGCAATTTAGACAAATGCGGATAGACCGGGAACGGATATAAAATCTCCAATGGCCCTCAAACTGCCACAAATTAAGTTCAGTTTGCCCTCCCTCGGCCGCCTCTCTCTGCCGTTCATGGCCAAGGGTGAGGCTCTGGCCCTGGGGCTCGATATCGGCTCCTATGCCGTCAAAGCCTGCGAGCTGCAACGCAGCAATGCCGGCTATCACCTGAAGAGCCTGGGCAGCGCCCTGATGCCGCCCGATACCATCGAAGACGGTTCCCTGATGGAACCGGAGGCGGTGGCCAAGGTGATCGGCAATCTACTGACCAACCTGGGCAGCAAAAACAAAAAGGTAGCCATCTCCGTCTCCGGCTACTCGGTGATCGTCAAGAAGATCAACCTGCGGGTGATGAGCAGCGAAGAGCTGGAGAAGCACCTGCATGAAGAGGCGGAGCAGTACATCCCCTTCGATATCGACGATGTCTATCTGGACTGCCAGGATCTGCACACCAACACCGAAGATGATGATCACACCGATATCATGCTGGTGGCGGCCAAAAAGGAGCTGGTGGACGGCTACCTCAACATGCTGGAAGATCTGGGGCTGGAGACGGTGGTGGTGGACGTGGACGCCTTTGCCCTGGAAAACGCCTTCGAGGCCGCCAACGGCCAGAACGAAACCGCAGCCCTGGTCGACATCGGGGCCTCCAAGATGAATATCAACATCGTTTCCGGCGGCACCTCGGCCCTGGCCCGCGACGTTATTCTGGGCGGCCGGCAACTGACGGAACAGATCCAGCAGGCCCTTGACATCTCCTTTGAAGAGGCCGAGGAGATCAAGCTGGGACGGACTCCCCTGCCCGGCTCGGCCACGGAACAGGTGGAAAAGATCGTACTGGAAGCCTGTCGCCAGTGGAGCGGCGAGATCAAGCGGGCCCTGGATTTCCACCAGACCACCGGTCCCGAACACCCGGTGGAACGGATCATCATCAGCGGCGGCGGCGCCAACATTGCCGGACTGGCCGAACTTTTCAGCCGGGAAAACAATCTGCCCACCACCCTCTTCAACCCCTTCGCCCGGTCCGTGGTGGACCAGAAACGGATCGATCCGGTCTACCTGCGCGCCGTGGCTCCGTCAATGGCCCAGGCCGCCGGTCTGGCCACCAGAATGGTGGAGTTTTAGGGAGCCGCCATGATTCAGATCAACCTGCTGCCCATCAAAGAACTTAAAAAACGCCGGCGCCGACGCCAGGAGTTCTTTTTCCTGGCCGGAACGCTGGCGCTGCTGCTCCTGCTGCTGGTCATGATCACCCTGGGGTTTAGCGCCAAGATCAACGGGCTTAAGGCCGAAATCGTGGAACTGGACAAGGAGAAGGCCTCCCTCCAGGCCATCCAGCGGCAGATCACGGCCCTGCAACGGCAACAGGAGGCGCTGGAAACCAAAATCAACGCCATCAGGATGCTGCGCACCCACTCGCAACTTCCCGTCCGGGTACTGGATGAGGTCAGTAACCGGACCCCCTTCCAGCGGATGTGGCTTAATTCGCTGCGCCTTTCCGGCTCCACCCTGAGTGTCGCCGGCGTAGGCCTGGACAATCCCACCATCGCCCAATATATGCAGACCCTGGAACGCTCCCCCTATTTTACCGGCGTCGACCTGGCCAGTACCGCCCAAACCGATATCGGGGGGCAGAAGCTTAAAACCTTCTCCCTGACGATCAGGGTCACCCCGCCGCCGGAAGATGATCCCCGGGCAGGGGAGGTGGAACCGCGATGAAGCCGAACCTCAACATGGCGCTGAAAAAGCTGGACCTCCTGCTGGAGACCTGGACCGCCAAGCTGAACAACACCCACAAGCTGCTGATCTGCCTGGGGGCCTGGGCCGTGCCCGTCGCCGCCTTCGTCCTGCTGCTCTTCATGCCCAAAATGGAAGAGATCGGCCAGCTGCAGGATCGGATCAGCCGTCTGAACAGCGAAATAAGCGGACTACGGACCGTGGCCGCCCAGCTCGACCAGCACCGGGCGAAAATGGCCGAAGTGGAAGAGCATCTTCGGATTGCCTCGCTGCTGTTGCCCGAGGAGAGAGAAATCCCCCACCTGCTGACCAACATCTCCAACCTGGGCACCGATGCCGGCCTCGATTTCCTGCTTTTCCGTCCTCAAGCCGAGGTGCGCAAAGAGTTCTACGCGGAGATTCCGGTTGATATTTCGGTCCGCGGCCCCTACCATCACGTTGGAGCCTTTCTGGACCAGATCAGTAAGTTGCCACGGATCGTTACGGTCAACAACCTCAACATGGGCTCACCCACCCTGACGGGGAACACCATGTACCTGAACACCACCTTTACCCTGCTGACCTACCGCTTTATCGAGCCGGAACCGGCCGCGCCCCAGGCCCAGCAACCAGCCAGAAGACGGTGAAACGGCATATGGCACTGAAAAAACGACAACGCAGCGGTATCCCCGCCCTGATTTTGGCCCTGCTGTTCTTGCTCCCCGGAGCCGGCCCGGCCCGCGGTCAAGAGTCGGTCCCCGACGCGGCACCCCCCGAAGAAGCGGCCAGCAGCGCGGAGATTATCCCCGGCGAGGAGACCGCTCCCCTGCCCCCCAGCTCGTTGCTGGAGGAGTTACAACTTGGTTCGGGACCATTTTTCTATCGCCAGACCGGGCGTCCGGACCCCTTCCTGCCCTTTGTGACCATCCGCCCCGCCGCCGGCCAACGGCCCGGCGAGCCTGCTGAAGCCGAGGTGTTGACCGGCCTGCGCCGTTTCGAACCGGAACAGCTTACCTTGACCGCCATTGTCCTGAGTGACAAAGCTCCCCTGGCCATGGTCGAGGACTCCACCGGCTTCGGCCACATCATCCGTCGGGGCAGCGCCATCGGCCGCAGCGGCCGGGTGGAACGCATTACTGTTGATCGAGTCATCATCCGCCAGGAGCTGGTCTCGCTGACGGGAGAGCAAGAATATCGCACCGTCGAAATGGTGCTAATGCGAGAGGGAGAGGATAAATAATGAAGCGTTCCCCTTATTGGCTGCCGACGCTGATGATTATCGCCGTCCTGGCCGGGGCTTTTCCGGGCGGCGCCGCTACCGCCCAGGCAACTGCTGCGGGCGAGACCTACACCATCAACTCCCTGACCCTGGAAGGGGATTCCGACGAGTTGCTCCTCAGGATTGCCGGCGACACCCCGCCCACCTACACCGCCTACCGGCTTTTCGATCCACCCCGGCTGGTGATCGACATTGCCGATGCCCGCCTGTCCGATCAGACAATTTTCCCCG
>JBLRWU010000081.1:0-2728 GCA_047921155.1 Desulfurivibrio sp. | reverse complement strand
CCGCAGTTAAACAGACCCCCCGCCCCGCCGTTCCGGTGCGGGCAGTGGCCCCGATTCTCGGCGAAAAAGTCGCTCGTAATGTGAGCGTCGAGTTCTTCAAAAGCGATCTGCACAATGTGTTTCGCTTTTTTGGCGAGATCAGCGAGCAGAACATCGTGGTGGATGAGGCGGTGCGCGGCGAGCTGACCCTGACCCTGCGGGAAGTGCCTTGGGATTTCGCCCTGGATATCGTGCTGAACCTTAAGGATCTGCGCAAGGAGGAACGGCACAACACCATTGTCATCTCCCCCCGGGCCAAGGCCTTTGTCTGGCCGGAGCGGGCCTCCGATCAACTGACCATCCGGGCCGACGGCTCCCTGGCCGCGCCGGAAGCCCTGACGGTCCGCCAGCGCCTGGAAGTACCCCGGGAACGGCTGGAAGCCCGCGATCTGCTGCGGGACGGTTCGCTCCTGGAGCAGCGCGGCGAGTATGAGCGGGCCCTGGCCACCTACGAGCGGGCCTTGAGCCTGTGGCCGGACAACTCCGAACTGGCGACCCGATTGGCCCTGCTGAACCTGATGCACATGAACAATAATGCCCGGGCTCTCAATTTCGCCACCGTCGCCCTGCGTCATGACCCGAAAAACGACCAGGCCGCCCTGCTGGCCGCCGTGGCCGCGGCCGGCATGCAGCGGGCGGTTGAGGCCAAGAACTTCTTTGACCAGTCCATCGGGCAGCCCCAGCCGGCGGCGGAGGCCCTGATCAGTTACGCCGCCTTTGCCGAGGAGTATGACAGCCCCCACGGCGCCCTGGCTTTGCTGGAGCGCCATGGCCAGCTTTTTGGCGAGACCCTGGACACCATGATCTCCAGGGCCAGGCTTTACCAGAAGACCGGCGATTCCGGAGCGGCCCGGCAAGAGTACCACGCCATCCTGTTTTCCGGCTATGAACTGCCGGAAGATCTGCGGCGCTATATCCTGGCGACAATCGCCTCCGAAGGAGAGTAGAGGAGAATATTATGCAATTAAAACGTTCTTTTGCCATGGGGATTATGCTCCTGAGTATCTTGTCCCTGGGCCTGGCCTCCTGCGCATCCAAGGCCCCCGAACCGCCGGAGCCGGCAGCCGTCGAGACCGCCCCGCCGGCGGACAGCGGCCAGTTACCGGCTCGCTTCCAGCGCCCGGCCTACCACATCCAGGGCAGCGGCCCGGCTCCGGTCCTGACCGTCGAAGCTGCGCCCAGCTTCCCGGTGGGGGCTGATATCTCCTCCACCACCGGCCCGGTGCCCCTCCGCGACATTCTGCGCCGGCTGGCGGGGATGAAGCAGATGAATATCAGCTGGGCCAGCGACGTGGATCGGGATCTCCATGTTGATGTCGATATCCAGGCCGAAGATGATTTTTTCGAGGCCATCGACAATCTCCTGCGCCAGGTCGATTACTTTCATGAGTTGCAACGCAACACCATCGTGGTCAAATACCGGGAAACCAAACGCTTCCAGGTGCCCATGCCCGCCACCGCCTCCACCTACAGCACCGCCGTGGGCGGCGATGTCCTCGGGGCCGGCGGCGGCTCCGGCTCTCTGGAGGGCAACATCAAGCTGACCAGCAACGAAAACCAGTTTGATATCTGGGAGAATATCCGCCAGAACCTCGATCAACTGCTGGGGATCTGGGTGGAGACCGTGCCCGTGTCGTCGGCCGGCCAGGGCGACGGGGAAGGACCACCAATGACCACCACCCGCCGCAATGTCCAGGGCGGCAAGGGTTACTACAATATCGACAAGCACATCGGCCAGATTACGGTCACCGCCCCCCGCCCCCTGTTGCAACAGATTGAAGCCTATATCGACAGCCTGCAGACCCAGCTTTTTCGGCAGGTTTCCATCGAGGCCAAGATCATCGAAGTGTCCCTGGGTGATGAGCACAAGTCCGGCATCAACTGGAGTGGGGTGCTGAGCGGCAAGTTCCTTAATTTCGAGCTCTTTGGACCCAATGGCATTATCTACCCCGACAACTCGGCAACCCGCGGGGTCACCCAGACCACCATCGGCCCCAACCCTTTCCAACTGCTGCTGGACGCCATTGAGGAACAGGGGCACAGCAACGTCCTGGCCAACCCCAGGATCAGCGTCCTGAACGGCCAGCCGGCCATGATCACGGTGGGGGAAACCTTCAGTTACATTGCCGAGGTGACCACCACCGTCACCGATGGCGTGGCCACCCAATCCGTCACCACCGAAACGGTGATGTCCGGCCTGGGCCTGGCCGTCCTGCCCGTTATCACCAATGAAAACGAGATTGTGCTGAGCCTGACCCCCATCACCTCCAATATCTCCAACATCGATGAGCGCTCTTTTGCCGGTCTTACCGTGCAGTTGCCCACCATCAGCATCCGGGAACTCAACACCGTGGTCCGGATCAGAAGCGGCGACACCCTGATGATCGGCGGCCTGATCGACAATCACGACCGCATCGACAGCACCAGGGTGCCGATCCTGGGCGGTATCCCCTACCTGGGCCGGCTATTCCGCCACGACTCCAAGGGGGTCCAGAAAAAAGAGCTGGTAATCCTGCTGCAACCCAGAATTATCTAAATGGCCTGTACAAAAAAATAGATCAGCAGCATCCTTTCTAGCCCAAACCGGAGTATAAGATATGACCCGAATGTCAGCCCGACTGTTGGTATTACTGCTGCTCATACTCGCCATTGCCTGCGCCAAGGCGGATGATGAGGTGATCCCCCCCGA
>JBLRWU010000080.1:0-9525 GCA_047921155.1 Desulfurivibrio sp. | reverse complement strand
GTCCGGAGGGGAACAGCTCGTAGATCCGCTTCAGCGGATAGCCGGTGGTCTTGGACAGAATCCGAACCATCGGAGCGATGCCGTTCTTCTTGAAGTACTCCTGCAGGATGTCGATGATCTTGCGGTGCTCGTCGGTCAGCTCGTCGATACCTTCGATGCTTTTGACGTAGTCAACCCACTCCTGGTTCCACTCGTCCATCCCTTTGGTCAGGAAGCCGTCTTCGTCCACATTGAAGGTTTTACCCTTATGCTCGATGGTGGCCATTGTTCTCCTCCTTAGCTAATAGTTTAATCTAATATGAAAAACATCCATTTGCCTACTGATTAAGATGACGTTTCTTACTATATGCCATATCCTTTGTCAAGCTGCGGGACCTGCTTTTTTTAGGCCGCGGCCCTCGGGCTTTACCCGGTGGCCTGATCGACTTATTGTTTCGCGATAACGGTATCTTTGCTCCAGTTGCGATCATCTTGGTCGGGGTAATCGATATTGTAGTGGAGCCCGCGGGATTCCTTGCGGCTGATCGCGCAGCGAACGATTAAACCGGCCACCAGCGCGATGTTGCGCAACTCGATCAGGTCGGGGGTCAGCAGGTAGTCGCGATAGTGGCGTTCCACCTCGGCGATGATCGGGGTCAACCGTTCCCGGACCAGGCTGAGTCGTTTTTCGCTGCGGACGATTCCGACATAGTTCCACATCAGGCGGCGGATCTGGTCCCAGTTGTGGCTGACCAGGATCGCCTCCTCCAGCGGCTCGGCCCGGTCGGATCGCCAGGGTGGGGGCGGCGGTGGCTCATGGGCGGCCAGCCGGGCCCAGTCCCGCTCACACTGCTCCCAGGCCCGATGGGCGTAGACCACCGCCTCCAGCAGAGAGTTGCTGGCCAGCCGGTTGGCCCCGTGCAGGCCGGTGCAGGCGGTTTCTCCCAGCACATAGAGATTTTCCAGACTGCTGCGTCCCTGCAGGTCGCTGACCACCCCGCCGCACATATAGTGGGCCGCCGGGACCACCGGAATCGGCTCCTTGGTAATATCGATCCCCAGCCCCAGGCAGGTTTGATAGATGGTGGGAAAGCGTTTGATCAGAAAATCGGCGGGCTGGTGGGTGATGTCGAGATAGACGCAATCATCACCGCTGGCCTTCATCTCCAGATCGATGGCCCGGGCGACGGTGTCGCGGGTGGCCAGATCGCCGCGGGGGTCATACTTGGCCATAAAGGGCTGGCCGTGGCGGTCGATCAGCTTGCCCCCCTCCCCTCGCACCGCCTCGGAGATCAAGAAATTCTTGGTCTGGTGGTGGTAGAGACAGGTGGGGTGAAACTGGACAAACTCCAGATTGGCCACCCGGGCCCCGGCCCGGTAGGCCATGGCGATGCCGTCGCCGGTGGCGATGTCGGGGTTGGTGGTATAGAGATAAACTTTGCCGGTGCCGCCGGTGCAAAGTACCGTGGCCCGGGCGGTCCAGCTCTCCACCTGATCATTATCCCGGTTGAAGACGTAGGCCCCGAAGCAGCGGTCGGGGTACGGCGGCGTTGCCGCAAGCCCCATTCGGGAGCCGATCAGCAGATCGACGGCCAGGTGGTTTTCCAGAATGGTGATGGCTGGATCGGCCGCCGCCCGTCGCAGCAGGCTCTCTTCGATCCGGCTGCCGGTGCGATCCATGGCATGGGCGATCCGGCGGGCGGAATGCCCCCCCTCCCGACCCAGATCAAGTTCGCCGTGATCCGGTTCGGCCCGCTGAAAATCGACCCCCAGGGCCATCAGTTCGCGGATTCTCTCGGGGCCGTTTTCCACCACCATCCGGACCACATCCCGGTGGCAGAGGCCGGCTCCGGCGCTCAGGGTGTCCTCGATATGGGCGGCGAAGGAGTCGGTGGGGTCCAGTACCGCAGCGATTCCCCCCTGGGCCAGGTTGGTGGCGCTGTCCAGCTTGCGCTTTTTGGTGATCAGGGTGACCCGGCCCAGGCGGGCCGCCTTCAGGGCAAAAGAGAGGCCGGAGATGCCGCTGCCGATGATGAGGAAATCGGTCTGGTGTTCCAAGGCGTTGCAATCCTCCTGTTATCTGGTACGCTGCTGACCTTTCAGCAGCACCATATCATTTCCACACAATACCGGGCTTGGTCGATGAGTGAAATCAAATTGGTGGTTTTTGACTGTGACGGGGTGATGTTCGATTCCCGGGAGGCCAACCGGGAATACTATAACCGGATCCGGCTCCATTTCGGCCGCCCCCCCATGGATGAGGATGAGTTGGATTACGTGCACATGCACCAGGTCAACGATTCGGTCCGCCACCTGTTCCGGGATTATCCCGCCGACCTGGCCGCCGTCGACCGCTACCGGGAGGAACTGGATTACCGCCCCTTCTTGAAATATATGCACATGGAGCCGGACCTGCCCCGGTTTCTCGACTATCTGCGGCCCCGGCGTAAAACCGCGATCAGCACCAACCGCACCACCACCATGCCCCTGGTGCTAAGCATCTTCAAGCTGACCGCCTGTTTTGATCGGGTGGTGACCGCCCGGGATGTTGTCAACCCCAAGCCCCATCCCGAAGCCCTGGAACGGATCATGACCGATCTGGGAGTGGCGGCGGCGCAAACCATCTATATCGGGGACTCCCAGGTGGATCGGGAGCACACCGCCGCCGCCGGGGTGCCGCTGATCGCCTTTAAAAATCCGGCCCTGGCCGCCGAATACCATGTGGCAAGCTTTATGGAGATTGTCGGGTTACCGCCCTTCCAGGAGGATTGATCATGAAGCTGGAAAATTCCCACCTGATGCTGGTTTTGGCCCCGGACCCCCAGCGGGCCGCCGACGCGGTTCTGCGTTTTTTCGCCCGCACCCAACTGGTTCGCTACGACAGGGTGGAGGTGGATCAGGCCGGTTCCTGCTCCGCCGCCCATCCCGAGTTCCAGGCCCGGCTGGAAGCGGGGCTGACGGCCAACCGCCAGGTTTTGCAGGATATCCTGGCTGAACTGAAAATGGCCGGAGTCCGCTCCCTGGACGATCTGGCCCAGTTGCCCCAGGGATACCAGAGCAAGCTGGCCCACACCGCCACCCATCTGCTGGACGGATTCTTCGGGATCGACAGCGCCCTCTTCAATCTGGTGGAGGACTCCCACTGGCTCTCCGAGCCGTTGCGCCGGGAGATTGCCCAGAGCCCCGAAGATTATCACCTGCTGAAGATCGAGGCCGAGATCGCCTTTGTCAAGCGCCGGCAACTGGTCAGCACCCTGCGCAAGTTCGAGACCTGAATCGCCGGCTGGATCAATCGTGGTGGTGATGGTGGTGGTGATGATCGCCGCCGGCCTGGGCGGGTCCGCCGGCCCGGGTCAGGGCCTCCGAAAGCAGCCGATCCACCTCTTCCAGAATTTCGGCGGCCCGGTCGATCAGGTTGGCCGGGTCGTTGCACCCTTCGCCACGGGCGGCGGCGCTCCACTTGCGAAACTCGGCGGCATGTCCGTGATTGTGTTCAATCCAGTGGGGCAGCAGCACCCGCAGTTTCTCCACTACCTGTTGTTCCGTCATGGTTTCCCCCTGAGAATAACTTTGCCGGCCAGAAAATCGATGCGGGCCACCATCACCCCCGCGATTTCCTGCGGTGCTTCAAACAAGGTCTGGATTCTGACGCCGTTCTCCACCACCTCCAGCAACGAGGCCTGCTCCGCCACCAACTCTTCCCGGTTGTCCTTTTCCAGTAAAACCGTCATCTGGCACATTTTTGCCCATCCTCCCCGGCTTAAACCCTTGCGTCGCGGTAGCGACACGGATAATCTGGCGTCACTTTCCAGCTTTCGGTTAAGAGATACAAAAAAGCGTTAACCAGTGCAACAGGTAAGCCGGATGAAGCTCCCCGATTTTCAACAAATCCGCCGAATTTTAAGCCCCGACCCGCGCAGCGGTGCCCTGCCGGTGGTCGCCGTGGTGGGACTCTCCCCCAAGCCGGACCGCCCCAGCAACATGGTGGCCCGCTACCTCCTGGCCCAGGGTTTTCCGGTGCTGCCGGTTAATCCCGGGCAGCATGAAATACTTGGTCGGCCCTGCTATCCCGGCCTGGATGCCATTGGCCGGCCAGTGGATATTGTGGTGATTTTCCGCCGCTCCGACCAGGTGCTGCCGGTGGTGGAGGCCGCGATTAACTGCGGGGCCGGAACGGTCTGGATGCAGGAGGGGGTCAGCAACCGGCAGGCGGCGCTCCTGGCCGAGGCCGCCGGCTTGACGGTAATCATGGACCGCTGCATCAAGACCGACCACGAACAGCTTCGCCACCGGCCTTGAGTTCCAAATGGCCCGGGGAGCGCCGACACTGGTCGCTTGACTTTTCCCGGTTATTGCGCTAAAAATTCACCCTTTTGGGCAGACCAAGGCCGCAAAAGGCCCCTTCCCGCTTACCTCTCAAAAGGACATATTTTTCTATGCAGGCCCTGAAAGGCTTTAAGGATATTCTGCCCGACGAGGTTGTGATCTGGCAGCAGGTCGAACAGAAGGCCCGGGATATTTTTCAGCGCTTCGGTTTCGAGGAGATCAAGGTGCCGATCCTGGAGAAGACCGAACTTTTCGCGCGCTCCATTGGCGAGGCCACCGATATCGTCGAAAAGGAGATGTACACCTTTACCGACCGCAACGGCGAATCGCTGACCATGCGGCCCGAGGGCACCGCTCCGGTGCTGCGCGCCTTTATCGAGCACGCCCTCCATCTCCGCCGCCCTTTAAGCCGGCTCTACACCATCGGCCCCATGTTTCGCCACGAACGACCCCAGAAGGGCCGGCTGCGCCAGTTTCATCAGCTCAGTGTCGAGGCCCTGGGGGCGGATCATCCCCGGCTTGATGCCGAAGTGATCGCCATGGCCTGGTTGCTGACCGTCGAGCTGGAGCTGCAGGTCAGTCTGGAACTCAACTCCCTGGGTTGTCCCGAGTGCCGCCCCGGCTATCGGGAACGCCTGCTGCAGTTTCTTGAGGCCCGCCGGGACCAACTCTGCGATGATTGCAAGCGGCGCACGGTCAGCAACCCCCTGCGGGTCCTGGACTGCAAAAGCGCCAACTGCCGCCGGATCAACGCCGAGGCTCCCTCTATTCTCGACTCCCTTTGCGAGCCCTGCGCGCAGCATCTGGGCGCCGTCCGCCGCGACCTCGATGCCCTGGAGATCCCCTATCGGCTCAACCCCTTTATGGTCCGGGGGCTGGATTACTACAACCGCACCACCTTCGAACTGCTCACCGACGCCCTGGGCGCCCAGGGGGCGGTGGGGGCGGGCGGCCGCTATGACGGTTTAATCAAACAGCTGGGGGGCCAGGATCTGCCCGGAATCGGCTTTGCCATGGGGATTGAACGTCTGGTGCTGCTGATTCAGGAGCAGCAGCAGGCCGTTCCCGCCGCTCCCGAACTGTTTGTCGCCTGCCTGGGTGAACCCGCCGCCGCCTACGGATTCACCTTGCTCCATCGCTGCCGGTGCCGGGGGGTGCGGGCGGTGATGGATGTCCAGGGCCGGGGTCTGAAAAGTCAGATGAAGCAGGCCGACCGCCTGGGCGCCCGCCAGGTCCTGATCCTTGGCGAGGATGAGCTTAATCAGGGCCGGGCGGTGCTGCGCGACATGAACGACAAGACCGAACAGAGCGTGGTCCTGCAGGATGACCTGAGCGCGCTGTTGTCCGCCCTGCGGCCGCCCTGCTGAACGATTTCTATCCGTTAATTTTATTTATCCTCACTTAAAAAGGAGTATTATCCATGGAGTCCATGGGCACCCTCAAACGTACTCACCACTGCAGCATCCTCAATAAGAGCAATATCGGCCAGGAGGTCACCCTGATGGGCTGGGTGCTGCGCCGCCGCGACCACGGCGGGGTGATCTTTATCGATTTGCGGGATCGCCGGGGGATAACCCAGGTGGTTTTCAACCCGGAGACCAACCCCGAGGTCCACGCCAAGGCCCACGGTCTGCGGAGCGAGTGGGTGCTGGCGGTGAGGGGTAAGGTCGGAGCCCGCCCCCAGGGGATGACCAACCCCAAGCTGGCCACCGGTGAGATCGAGGTGATGGTCAGCGAACTGCGGATCCTGAACCAGAGCCTGACTCCGCCCTTTCCCCTTGATGAGGAGGTGGAGGTTGCCGACACCCTGCGCCTCAAGTACCGCTACCTGGATCTGCGTCGCCCGACCATGGCCGCCAACCTGGTGATGCGCCATGTCGCGGCCCAGGCGATCCGCGGTTATCTCAACGATGAAGAGTTTCTCGAAATTGAAACCCCGGTCCTGACCCGTTCCACCCCGGAGGGGGCCCGCGATTATCTGGTGCCCAGCCGGGTCAACCAGGGCCGCTTCTTCGCCCTGCCCCAGTCGCCCCAGCTTTTCAAACAGTTGCTGATGGTGGCGGGGATGGATCGCTACTACCAGATTGTCCGCTGTTTTCGCGACGAGGATCTCCGGGCCGACCGCCAGCCCGAGTTCACCCAGATCGATTTCGAGCTCTCCTTTATCGACGAGGAGGATATCTACCTGATTGCCGAAGGGATGATGCGGGCGGTGTTCAAGGCCGCCCTGGGGTTGGAGCTTGCCCCGCCCTTCCCCCGGATCACCTACGCCGAGGCCATGGCCCGCTTCGGCACCGACCGGCCCGATATGCGCTTCGGCCTGGAGCTGGTGGAGCTGACCGAGATCGTTAAAAACTGCGGGCTGCAGGTGTTTCGCAATATCGTGGAGCAGGGCGGGATGATCAAGAGCATCAACGCCAAGGGCTGTGCCCACTTCTCCCGCAAGGATCTCGATGATCTCACCGCCTATGCCGGCCAGTTCGGGGCCAAGGGGCTGGCCTGGGTCAAGATCAAGGCTGACGGCCAGTGGCAATCACCCATCGCCAAGTTTTTCACCCCCGAGGAGCAGGCGGCCATGGTGGCCGCCATGGACGCCCAGGTCGACGATCTCCTCTTCTTTGTCGCCGATCAGCCGGGGGTGGTCCACCAGGCCCTCTCCGAGCTGCGCCTGGAGCTGGCGCGGCGGGAAAAGCTGGTGACCAGGGACAATTTCTCCTTTGTCTGGGTTACCGATTTCCCCCTGCTGGAGTACGACCACGAGGCCAAGCGCCATGTGGCGGTGCATCACCCCTTCACCGCGCCGAGGGAGGAGGATCTGGAACTGCTGGCCAGCGAACCGGGCAAGGTGCGCAGCCGGGCCTACGATCTGGTGCTTAACGGCACCGAGATCGGCGGCGGTTCCATCCGTATCCACCGCAAGGACCTGCAGGAGACGGTCTTTGCCGCCCTGGGGATCACTCCCGAGGAGATCAGGGACAAGTTCGACTTCCTGGTCCAGGCCCTGGAGTTGGGGGCCCCGCCCCACGGCGGCATGGCCTTTGGTCTGGATCGTTTGATGATGATCATGGCCGGACGCGATTCGATCCGCGATGTGATCGCCTTCCCCAAGACCCAGAAGGCGACCTGCCCGCTCACCGAGGCACCCGCGCCGGTTTCCCGTAAACAGTTGACCGAACTGGGGCTGCGCCCGGATTGGAAGGAGTGAGACAGCGATGAGTAATGCAGCGCCAGGGCAGTTGCCCGAGAGTGTTCGTTTTTTGTTGGACCCGGCGGTTTATCCCCACCCGGTAACCGCGGTGGAACTGGTCCAGACCCATATCTCCTACGTTTTTCTGGCCGGGGATTTTGTTTATAAAATGAAGAAGCCGGTGAATTTCGGTTTCCTTGATTTTTCGACCCTGGCCAAGCGTCGTCATTTTTGCGCCGAGGAGCTGCGTTTGAACCGGCGGCTCTGCCCGGAGATCTACCTGGCGGTGCCGGGTTTGTATCGGGGGGGCGATGATTCGCTCTATCTCGGCACCGGCGCCGAGCAGGCGGAGGTCGGAGAACCGGTGGAGTATCTGGTCAAGATGGCCCGGATGCCGGAAGAGGGGATGATGGCCGGGCTGCTGGAGCGGGGAGAGCTGGGCCGGGTTCACCTGGAGCTGATCATCGACCGCCTGGTGCCCTTCTATCGCCAGGCCGATGGGGGGCCGGAGATTGCCGCCTTGGGCAGTGCCGAGGCGGTGGCGGTCAATGTGCTGGAAAATTTCGATCAGACCGAGGGCTTTGTCGGCGGCCCGGCCTTAAGCCGGGAGCAGTTCGAGGGGATCGGCGCTTACGCCCGCGATTTCCTCAAGCAGGAGGAGCTCTTTGCCGCCCGTCAGACCGCCGGTCGGATTCGGGAAGGGCATGGCGATCTCTACTCGGCCAATATCTGTTTCGCCCCCGACCGGGTCCATATCTTCGACTGCATCGAGTTCAACCAGCGCTTCCGCTGTTGCGATATCGCATCCGATATCGCCTTTCTGGCCATGGACCTGGATCTCCACGGCCAGGAGCAACTGGCCGCCTTTTTCGTGGCCGAATTCGCCCGCCGGGCCGGGGATCCGGAGCTGATGGCCCTGCTTCCCTTCTACTGCTGCTACCGGGCCTATGTCCGGGGCAAGATCGGCCTTTTTACCGCTTATGCCCCGGAGGTTGATGAGGCCACCAAGGCCAAATCCCTGGAACTGGCCGCCCGTTACTTCAAGCTGGCCGAGCGCTATGCCCGCCCAGCCTGATTCGCCCAGGCTTTATGTGTTCGGCGGCCTGATCGCCACCGGGAAAAGCACCCTGGCGGCGGCCTGGGCCGCCCGTCTGGGGATCGCCCACTACAACTCCGACGTGGTGCGCAAGGAGCTGGCCGGTCTGGCTCCCGGCGCCGGCCGGCAGGAGAACGTCGACCGGGGGATTTACGCTCCGGAGTTCACCCGCAAGACCTACGACGGCCTGCTGGATTTGGCCGCAGTTGAACTGGAACGGGGCCAAAGTGTGGTTCTGGATGCCTCCTACCTGGACCGGGAGGAGCGCCAACGGGTGGTGGCCCTGGCCAAGCGCCGGGGGGTCCCCTGCCGTTTTATCTTCTGCGACTGCTCCGACCGGGTCAAGAGGGAGCGCCTGGACCTCCGGGCTCGCGATCCCCGGGCGGTTTCCGACGGCCGCTGGGAGATCTACCTGCGCCAGCGGGAGAAATTCCAGCCCCCCAGCGAACTGGCCCCCGAGCAGTTGCTGAACATCGACACCGACCAGCCCCTTCCGGTCCTGCTGACCACCCTGGAGCGGCTGCTTTAGCCTGTTGCTATCGTCCTCTGCGGGCGCCGGGAAAGAGGCTCAGATCGGTGTGGGGGAGGAACTGGGAGGCGGTGTACTGCTCCTGAAAGGCGGGGACTTCGGAGAGTTCAAAGCTGGTCATCCGGCGGACCACCTCCACCACGTCGCGGCGGATATGGTTGCTCATCTCGCTCATCCAGGCCCCCATCAGGGCGCCGTTACCCACGTAGATGATCTTCTCGGCGGCGATCTCCGGCAGCAGCCCCACGGTGATCGCCGCGTCGAGATCGAGGTAGCTGCCGAAGGCCCCGGCCAGGATCACCTGCTCCAGATCCTCCATGCTCAGTCCCACCTCCTCCACCAGGGTCTTGGCCCCGGCGTAGATCGCCGCCTTGGCCCGGATGAAGTTTTCGATATCCACCTCGTTGA
>JBLRWU010000079.1:0-9613 GCA_047921155.1 Desulfurivibrio sp. | reverse complement strand
GTTCCCCCCTGGCCCTTGGACCCCTCGGCCCACCGCCGTTGAAAAACCTCAGCCGGCGGCGGCTTGCTTGCGGGAGGCGCCCGTCGCGGCCGGAGCCGGAGCCGAGGCGGCAGCCGGAGTGGTATTGGCCTTTTTGGCGGTGGAGGCGGCATGGGAGGCGGCCTCCTGGACCTGGGCGTCCCACTCCTCCTTGGGGATGGAGGAGCCGGGCACCAGGCGTAACTCCTTACTGCGGGACTTGATCTCACCACTCAAAGCGGCGCCGGATTCCACTTCCAGGTCGGTGGCCTCAACCTTGCCGTTGATCGCCCCCTTGTTGGAGATCTGGAACTTTTTGACGTTGACGTTGCCTTCCACCCGCCCGGAGCAGACAAAGGTGTTGACCAGGATATCGCCAACCACCACCCCGGACTCACCCATGATCAGGTAGTCCCCCCGGACATTACCCTTTACGCGGCCATCCAGCCGCAGCTTTCCCTTGAAGGAGACATCCCCGACCAACTCCATATCCTGGCCGATCAGACTGGTTACCGCTACCTCGGCTCCATCTCCCGCACCCTTTTTCCAGAAAGCCATTCCGTTTCACCCGCATTTATTTAATAAGCTTGGAGCCCGGAAATCCGCCCGCGTCCACGGTGGCCCCTAACGTACTTCCTGGCCGCGAACCGACCCGCCCCGGGCCGGAACTTCTCCGGCCATTACCGAGGCTACCCGCACGAAACGGTAAGGGTCGATGGCCTTGCCGTTGTAGAGAATAGTGTAGTGGAGATGGGGCCCGGTGCTGCGGCCGGTATTGCCCAGCAGGGCCACATCCTGGCCTCTTACGACCTTCTCTCCGGCCTTGACCAGGCTTTTTTGCAAATGGAGATAGCGCGTCCGGAAGCCATTGCCGTGGTCAATCTCCAGATAATTGCCGTTACCCCGGGTATAGCTGCTGGTGGTCACCGTGCCGACGGCCGGAGAACTGATCTTGGTGCCGACCCGGTTGTGGATATCCAACCCGTCGTGCATGGCCGGCCGCCCGTGGAAAGGATCGGATCTGCGGCCAAAAGGAGAAGTTAGAGTGCCGGGAGCCGGGGTCCCCAAGGGTACGGATTGAATAAAATCGAGGTAGTGGTCAACCTTGAAGGTCAGGTCGCCGTAGGATTCGTCGGCCAGGCCGATGTAGGGACCACCTGTATTGCTGCGGCCATCTCCAACTTCAAGCTCAATCCCCACCGCGCTGAGGATGGAGCCTATCACCTCGCTGCGCTGGCGTAACTCCTCCATGGCAGTATCGAGCAAAATCCGCTGTTCCTCTTCCTGGTCGGCGGCTCGGGCCAGCATCTGGCGATGTTTCTCTTTCACCGTGGCCAGTTCATACTTGACCGCCGCACCCTGGGCCCGCAAGGTGACGTTCTCCACCGAGGCCCGCCAACCCACCGCACTCACCAGCAGCAGGGCCACCGTCGCGCAGGCCAGCATCACGATACGCTGCTTCCTGATTGAAAGTGAACGGGTTTTCCCCCTTTCACTGGTGACTAAGAAGTGAAGTTTATCGCCCATGCAACCCCCCGACTATAAGTAGTTGATAACCGCCGGCCATCATAACAGCATCAATGCGCCCGAGCCACAAAAAAAGTTAAAAAAGGGAGGCTCCCGCTTTTCGTTCCAACGATTTTCCATTATGATAAACCTTGACTGAGAAAAACGTCGCCGCTCAATGGGGCCGGATCACCTGGGCGCCTCAAAGGAATCAACCAGGAACAGCTAATCATCCCATGAAGAAAAGCACCGACCGGCCAGGATCTACATTCGGCTTCGCCACGGTGGTTGAACAGTATCTTGACCACCAGGCCACGGCCCAGACCGACATCAATGGCGGACTGTTGCGTCCGTCGCCGACCGAAATAATCAAAAGTTACCCACCACCCCAGGAGGAGCTTGATCTCCACGGAATGACCGCCGAAGAGGGGGAAAAGGCCGTCCGCCGTTTCATCGAAGACTGCCTGAGCCTTCGCCTGGCAACCTTGCGCATTATTACCGGCAAGGGCCTGCATTCCCGGGGCCAGCCGGTCCTGCCGTCGGTAACCGAGGCGGTGCTGGAGGAGCTGAAGCAGGGAGGAGCGATCCTGGCCCACCGCTGGGCGAGGAAACGGCAGGGCCGAGAAAGCGGCGCCCTGATTGTCTACCTGCCCCGGGGCCAACGCTGACCCCGGGTTGAGATCAAAAAAATGCCCGTCCGATCCAATCGGCCGCAACCGGATACGATATAATGCCCAGCAATGAAACCGCCCACCAACAACCGTCGGCAGCAATACCCTGGTACGCCCGGGAAGCCGAACAGGTCGCCGAAAAGTTCGAGGTAGCCCCCGCCAGTGGTTTAAGCCAGGCGGAATGGCAACAACGACTGGAGCGCTACGGGCCCAACATCCTGACCCCGCCGCGGAAAAAGGGGCCGCTGCTGCGTTTCCTCCTCCAGTTTCATAATGTCCTGATCTATGTGCTGCTGGGGGCGGCGGCGGTGACCCTGCTGATGCGGCACTGGCTTGATGCCGGGGTGATCTTCGGGGTGGTGGTGATCAATGCCCTGATCGGCTTTATCCAGGAGGGCAAAGCGGAAAAGGCCCTGGAGGCGATCCGCAACATGCTCTCCCAGCAGGCCATGGTGCTGCGGGAGGGCAAACGGACCCTGATCGCCGCCGAGGAGCTGGTGCCCGGTGATATCGTCCTGCTGCAATCGGGGGACAAGGTGCCGGCCGATCTACGGCTGCTCAAGGTAAAGGAGCTGCGGATCGATGAGGCTTCCCTGACCGGCGAATCGATGCCCAGCGAGAAAGCCGGCACCCCGGTGGCCGCCGAGGCCGCCATCGGCGACCGGGCCTCGATGGCCTATTCCGGCACCCTGGTCACCTACGGCCAGGGTACCGGCGTGGTGACCGCCACCGGCGACGAGACCGAACTGGGCCGGATCAACAAAATGTTGGCCGAAGTGCCGCCATTGACCACCCGGCTGCTGGTCCAGATGGCCGATTTCGGTCGCAAGCTGACGGTGGCCATTTTCACCTTGGCCGGGCTTACCTTCGCCTTCGGCTACCTGCTCAAAGGCTTCAGGGCCGACGAGATGTTTCTGGCCACGGTGGGCCTGGCGGTGGCCGCCATTCCCGAGGGTCTGCCGGCGATCATCACCATTACCCTGGCCCTGGGGGTGCAGGCCATGGCAGGGCGCAACGCCATCGTCCGGCGGTTGCCGGCGGTGGAAACCCTGGGCTCGGTGACCATTATCTGCTCCGACAAAACCGGGACCCTGACCAAAAACGAGATGACCGTCCAGGAGGTGGTGACCGCCGATCGGAGCTTCACGGTCTCCGGCACCGGTTACGCCCCCCGCGGAGTGTTCAGCCTGGAGGGGAATGGCGAAGGCGAGGATATCAACCCCAACGATTTTCCCGCCCTGGCCGAAATCTGCCGGGCGGCCATGCTCTGCAACGATTCCGAGGTTGTGGCCGCCGCCGGCGACCAGTGGCAGGCCAATGGCGACCCCACCGAGGCGGCCCTGCTGACCATGGCGATGAAGGCCGGCCTGGAGAGCGAAACGGTACGGGCCAGTTACCCCCGCACCGATCTGATTCCATTTGAGTCGGAGCACAAGTTCATGGCCACCCTGCACCACGATCACCAGGGGCAGGCCATGATCTACCTCAAGGGCGCGCCCGAAGTGGTGCTGAATATGTGCCAGGGCCAGCGGGAAGAGGGAGAGGACCGGGAGTTGGACCAGGACTTCTGGGAGCAACAGATGGAGAGGATCGCCGGCCGCGGCCAACGCCTGCTGGCCCTGGCGGTCAAATCCCCGGACAGCGGCCGGCGGGAGCTTAATTTTGCCGATGTTAAGGAGGGGATGACCCTGCTGGGCCTGGTGGGAATTATCGACCCGCCCCGGGAGGAGGCGATCAGCGCGGTCAGTCAATGTCGGGCGGCCGGAATTCGGGTCAAGATGATCACCGGCGATCACGCCGTCACCGCTCTGGCCATTGCCTCCCGCATGGGGTTCGCCGCCACCGACCGGGCGATTACCGGCCAGGAGATCCAGGGAATGGATGATCCCGCCCTGCAGCAGCAGGCTATATCCACCGATGTTTTTGCCCGGGTCAGCCCCGAACACAAGCTGCGCCTGGTCCGCCTGCTCCAGGACTCCGGCGAGGTGGTGGCGATGACCGGGGACGGGGTCAACGACGCCCCGGCCCTTAAACAGGCCGATGTCGGAGTGGCCATGGGGATCAAGGGCACCGAAGTGGCCAAGGAAGCGGCGGAGATCGTGCTGACCGACGACAATTTCGCCTCCATTGCCCATGCGGTGCGGGAGGGACGGACCGTTTACAACAATATCCGCAAATCGATCACCTTTATCCTGCCCACCAACGGGGGCCAGGCGGGAGTGATCATCGCCGCCGTGCTGGCCGGCCAGATCCTGCCCATCACCCCGGTGCAGATTCTCTGGGTCAACATGATCACCGCCGTCACCCTGGCCATGGCCCTGGCCTTTGAACCCGCCGAACCGGACGTGATGGAGCAGCCGCCCCGCGATCCCCGGGAGGGGGTCTTAAACGGCTTTTTGATCTGGCGGGTGCTCTTTGTTTCCCTGATCATGGTGACCGGGGTATTCGGCTTCTTCGTCTGGAAGATCGCCCAGGGGGTGGAGATCGAGGTGGCTCGGACCACGGCGGTCAACACCCTGATCCTCTTTCAGATCTACTACCTCTTCAACTCCCGCTCCCTGCACCGGCAGATCAACAGCTTCAAACTGTTCTACGAGAACCTTTATGTGCCGATCGCCATCGGGGCGGTTATTTTTCTGCAGGCCCTCTTTACCTACGCCCCCTTTATGCACCACCTCTTCGGCACCGCCCCGGTCAGGACCGGCGACTGGCCGTTGATGATCCTGGCCGCCTCCAGCGTCTTCTTCCTGGTGGAGGGTGAGAAATGGCTGCGGCATCGCGGCCGGAAACAATCTTAGCCGCGTCATCTTTTTTCTGTTTTCTTTTTTCGGCGACGGCGGTATGAGCAAGCTAATCAGTTAAAATGGCCGCCAGATTATGATTCGACCGCTGAGATCCAGGTGGTACAACATTGACGGGGGACGGAGATGAGCATGGATTTCAACGCCCAGCGTCTTGATCACGCCAAAAAGATCGTGGGCCAGATCAAACTTCCAGCCCAACCCACCATCGTGGTCGAGATCAACAAAGAGCTGCGGTCGGAGCACCCCGACTTTCAGCACATTGCCAAACTGGTGACCCAGGACGCCGCCATGAGCGCCAAGGTCATCAACGTCATCAACTCGCCCTTCTTCGGGCTGGCCCAAAAGTGTGAATCGATCATCCGGGCCCTTACCCTGATGGGGCTGGAAAACTTCCGCAGGGTGGTACTGACCGCCTGCCTGCAGGATACCCTGGCCGGCAACAGCGAAACCGACCAGATCTTCTGGGATCATTCGCTGCACACCGCGGTGGCGGCGGAAGCCATGGCCAAGTCCATGCGCACCACCCTGGGAGTCGACGGGATCACCCCGGACATGGCCTACATGGCCGGTTTGTTCCACGATTGCGCCATCCCTATCCTGCTCAAGCGCTCGGCGGATTACCAGCCATTTACCTCTCTCGCCCTGGGACACAAACGCGATGTTATCCAGGACGAGGACCGGGTGGTCGGCTCGGACCATTGCGTGATCGGGGGGTTACTGGCCAAGTCCTGGTCAATACCCGACCCGGTCTGCAAGAGCATCATCCATCACCACAGCTCGGATCTCAGCCGTTTGGGCGAGCTGCCGCACAAACTTATCGCCCTCACCAAGGTGGCTGATTATGTCGCCTACACCTTCGGCTATTCGGTGGGCAAGATGGACCAGGTGATCGAGGGCGAATGGGACCCCGAAGAGTGGTGCGAGTTGAACGAAGCGGTACTCGACGAGGTGCATCTGGGGCCGGAGGATTTCATCGACCTGAAAAGCAGGATTTTCGAGGTACTCGCCAGCGAGTAACAGGAGATCATGCAAAACAGCCTGGCCCTGAACATCCAGCCCCAACCCGATGACGCCACCTGCGGCCCCACCTGCCTGCAGGCGGTTTATCGTTATTTCGGCGACGATATCCCCCTGGAGCGGGTGATCGACGAGGTCCATATCCTGGAAGACGGCGGCACCCTGGAGGTGCTGCTGGCCTGCCACGCCCTGGGCCGGGGCTACCGGGCCACCATCTACACCTATAATCTGCGGGTCTTCGACCCCAGTTGGTTCGAGCCGGAACGGGCCGATCTGGCCGAAAAACTGCGCCGACAACTGGCCGTCAAGAAAAAGCCGAAACTGACGGTGGCCACCCGGGCCTACCTGGAATATCTGCGCCTGGGGGGCGAGATCCGGTTCCGCGACCTCAACGGCAGCCTGATCCGGCACTACCTCAAGCAGGGCAAACCCATTCTCTGCGGCCTTTCGGCCACCTACCTCTACCATTGCCCTCGAGAACATCAGCTTCGGCCGGACCATCCGGCCATGGAATACAACGATATTACCGGCAGCCCCGCCGGCCATTTCGTGGTACTGTGTGGTTATGATCGGGCCACCCGCCGGGTACAGGTGGCCGACCCCCTGGGCCAGAACCCGCTGGGAGCAGGGGGACATTATTACGAGGTGGGACTGGACCGGCTGGTCGGAGCGATTCTGCTGGGGATCATGACCTACGACGCCAACCTGCTGATCCTGACCCGCCCATAGTCAGCCAATCGAGGAAATATGCGTACAACCCTGGTTATCGTCGATAATCCCAAAAGCTGGCCCTTGGATCTCAAGGGGGTGGAGGTGGTTCCGGCCCGCAAATATCTCACCGATCCCTCCTTCACCAGCCTGCGGCACACCAAGGTGTTCAACCTTTGCCGCTCCTACCGCTACCAGACCGTGGGCTACTATGTCTCCCTGCTGGCCGAGGCCCGGGGCCACAAGCCGATTCCCCGCCTGGCCGCCATCCAGGATATGAAGCTGCAGACCATGGTGCGCTTCGTCTCCGACGATCTCGACGAATTGATCCAGAAGAGCCTGGGCCACATCCAGTCCGAGCGGTTTACCCTGAGCATCTATTTCGGGAAAAACCTGGCCAAACGCTACGACCGGTTAAGCGCCAAGCTTTTTCGCACCTTTCATTCGCCGCTGCTGCGGGCCGAGTTCGTTTATCAGAAGAAATGGATGTTGCAGAGTATCCACTCCATCGCCGGTAACGATATCCCCGACCAGCACCGCCCTTTTGTCATTGCGGTGGCCAACGAGTTTTTCGCTCACAGCCAATCCCCGCCCAAACCCACCAACACCCGCTACGATATCGCCATCCTTTATAATCCCGAGGAGCGGGACCAGCCCTCCAACGAGCGGGCCCTGAAAAAATTTATCAAGGCGGCGGCGGCCCTGCAGATGAGCGCCGAGCTGATCCGCAAGGAGGATTTCAGCCAGCTGGCCGAATATGATGCCCTCTTCATCCGCGAGACCACCAGCGTCAACCATTACACCTACCGTTTCGCCCGGCGGGCGGCGGCCATCGGCCTGGTGGTGATCGACGACCCCGAATCGATCCTCAAGTGCACCAACAAGGTCTTTCTGGCCGAAGTACTGCAACGCAACCATATCCCCGTTCCCCGGACCATGATCGTTCATCGGGAAAACTACAAGAAAGTCACCGATGAACTGGGGCTGCCCTGTATCCTGAAAAAACCGGACAGCTCCTTCTCCCAGGGAGTACACAAGGCCTCGACCAAAGAGGAGTTCCTGGCCCAGACCCGCAGGATGCTCAATGACTCCGACCTGATCATCGCCCAGCAGTTCCTGCCCACCGACTACGACTGGCGGATCGGGGTACTGGACGGTCTGCCGCTTTACGCCTGCAAGTACTACATGGCCAAGAACCACTGGCAGATCGTCCAGCACCGGGCCGACGGCAGCAAGCGGGAGGGCAATGTCGACACCCTGGCGGTGGACGAGGTGCCCCCCAAGGTGCTGAAAACCGCCCTCAAGGCGGCCGGGTTGATCGGCAAGGGTCTTTACGGGGTGGATTTGAAGCAGAGCGGCAACCAGGTGTATGTCATCGAAGTCAACGACAACCCCAGCATCGACGCCGGCCTGGAGGATCATCTCCTCAAGGATGAACTCTACCGGCGGATCATGGCCACCTTTCTGGAACGCATCGAACAGGGCAAAAAGCCGCGCTGAAGATCATGAACGAAGCCACCCCGCCCCCGGCTCCCCCTCCCCTGCATCTTTTTGCCGCAGTGGGCATTGAGCTGGAATATATGATCGTCGCCGCCGACAGTTTCGAGGTCCGGCCGCTGACCGACCAGGTGCTGCATGCGGTCACCGGGGAGTTCAAAGGTGAATTTGAGAAACCGGGCATCTCCTGGTCCAACGAACTGGCCCTGCATGTCATCGAGCTGAAGACCACCCGGCCGGTGAGCGATCTGGCCGGCGTCGCCGCCGAGTTCCAGCAGGATATCGGCCGGATCAACGAAATTCTTAACCGCCACCAGTCCCGCCTGCTGCCCGGCGGCGCCCACCCCTGGATGGACCCCTTCCGGGAGGTGAAACTCTGGCCCCACGACCACAATATAATCTATGAAAATTACAACCGGATCTTCGATTGCCGGGGCCACGGCTGGGCCAACCTGCAAAGCTGCCATCTCAATCTGCCCTTTGCCGACGACGGGGAGTTCGGTCGGCTGCACGCCGCCATCCGGGTGCTGCTGCCCCTGATCCCGGCCCTGAGCGCCTCCACCCCGGTGCTGGACGGGGTGATTCAGCCCTCCCTGGACCAGCGGCTGGAATATTACAAAACCAACTCGGCCCGGGTCCCCTCGTTGACCGGGGCGGTGATCCCCGAGCCGGTTTTCACCGAGGCCGCCTACCGCCGTGAGATTCTCCAGAGGATGTATACAGATATTGCCCCTTTGGACCCCGACGGGGTGCTGCGGAATGAGTGGCTCAACGCCCGCGGGGCCATCGCCCGTTTCGACCGCAACGCCATCGAAATCCGGATTATCGATATCCAGGAATGCCCCGCCGCCGACCTGGCCATTGCCGCCCTCCTGGTGGCCACCCTCAAGGAGCTGGTGGCCGAATCATTTGCCGAGGGCCCCCGGCAACGCCAATGGGGCACCGCCGAGCTGGCGGCCATCCTCAACCGGGTGATCCGGGAAGCGGACGGGGCGATGATCGACCACCAGGAGTACCTGGCTCTCTTCGGCCTGGCCGGCGATGGCCCGTTGAGCGCCGCCGAATGCTGGCGGCGGCTTTTGACCCGCCACCGGCAGAACGGCGCCATTCCCGCCGAGTATCTGCCGATTCTGGAAATTATCACCCGCCAGGGTTGTCTGGCCCGCCGTATCCTCCACTTTCTGGCCGACGACAGCAGCCGGCCCCGGCTCACCGAGTTGGCCCGCCGCTTGTGCCTCTGCCTGGAACAGGGTATATTGTTCGCCCCGTGAAGCCGGGCGCACTGCCCCACCCCCCCTGCCCACCTGATCCGGTTGCGTAACCGTTCACCAGGGCCGACAAAGTGTAGATTTAACGGGCTGTAACCGTTCAGCAGTGCCCCAGGTTCGGGTA
>JBLRWU010000078.1:0-9640 GCA_047921155.1 Desulfurivibrio sp. | reverse complement strand
TGGGGATGATCGCCTTCTGGTCCCTGGTTTTCATGTACCTCTGGACCGGGGCCCACCATCTGCTCTGGACCCCGATTCCCGACTGGATCCAGACCCTGGCCATGGCCTTTTCCATCATGCTGATCGCTCCCTCCTGGGGTTCGGTGATCAACGGTTATCTTTCGATGAACGGCCAGTGGCACCAGATGCGGGAAAACTATCTGGTTAAATTCTTTATCCTGGCCATCACCTTTTACGGCCTTCAGACCCTGCAGGGACCCATGCAGGCGGTGCGCAGTTTCTCCGGCTTTATCCATTACACCGAGTGGGTGCCCGGCCATGTCCACATGGGCACCATGGGCTGGATCAGTCTGGTGCTTTTCGGGGCGATCTACTACCTGGCCCCCAAGCTTTACGGCCGCGAGTTGTACAGCATCGGGCTGGCCAACCTCCACTTCTGGCTGGTGCTGGTGGGTCAGTTGATCTATTCGGTGAGCCTGTGGATCGCCGGTGTGGTCCAGGGTTCCATGTGGCACAGCCTCAACGACGACGGCAGCATTACCTACACCTTTATGGAGAGCGTGCTGGCCATGTACCCCTACTGGTGGGTGCGGGGTCTGGGCGGGGTGGTCTACCTGCTGGGGGTGCTGGTTTTTGTCTATAACATCGTGATGACGGCGCGGGGAGGCCAGGTTTCACCGGCCGCCGCCGCCCGGGTATAGGGAGGTCGGCCATGTGGGAGAAAAATGCGGTTTTACTGTTGGTTCTGGCCACCGCGGCGATTGCGGTGGGCACCATCGTCACCATGGTCGTCCCCTTTGCCTATGTCAACACCGAGCGGGACGCCATCGATTCGGTGGTTCCCTACAGTGCCTTGGAGCTGGCCGGGCGGGACGTCTATATCAAAGAGGGATGCAACAACTGCCACACCCAGACGGTGCGGCCCCTGGTGGCCGAGGTGACGCGCTACGGCGACTACTCCAAGTCCGGTGAGTTCGTTTACGACCGGCCCCATCTCTGGGGTTCCCGGCGGACCGGTCCCGATCTGGCCCGGGTGGGGGGCAAGTACCCCGACCAGTGGCACTATCAGCATATGCGTGACCCGGCATCCATGGCCCAGGGCAGCAACATGCCCCGTTACGATTTTCTCGATAACCGGCCGGTGGATCCCGGCTTAACCCGCCGCAAGATGAAGGTTTTGGGCTTCCCCTACAGCGAGGATGAGATCGCGGCCTTGGCGGGCAAAACCGATATGGATGCCATGGTGGCCTATATGCAGAAGCTGGGCAGTGATATCCCCTGGCGGGAGCAGGCTAAAACCACGGTGGTGGGTGAGCTGGAAAACCCCTTTGCCGGCCGGCCCGACCAGGCCATCGCCGAAGGTCGTGAGTTGTACAACAGCAACTGCGCGGCTTGCCATGGCGTGGGGCTGAAGGGTGGATTTGCCGCCAATCTCGCGGTCCTTAACTATTCCGACCAGAAGCTGTTCACCATCATCCACGACGGGATCCCGTCGCGGGGGATGCCCGGATTCACGATTATGGGCCGGGAGCGGCTCTGGAAAATCGTGACCTACATCAACAGCGAACAGGTGCCGTGATGAGTACCTCGGCGGTTTTGTATCTGCTGGTCACCTTCGGGCTCTTTGCCATCTTTGCCGCTATCGTGGTCTGGGTTTTGACCGGCAAGCGCAAGGAGCGGCTGGAGTCGCCCAAACATAGAATGCTGGAGGATGATGAAGATGAGCGAAAATAAAGACCCCCAGGCCGGTCCCCACAGCGACGGCATTCGGGAAGGCCATGGTAATCTGCCCATCTACTTCAAGGTGCTTTATTTCGGTCTGGTGGCCTGGGCGCTGGTTTTTTCCGGTTACTATCTCTTCAGTGGCTGGAGTTCCGGCGCCGAGTTCGAGCAGAAGATGGCGGTCCACCAGGAGCGTTTGCAGGAGAGGTGATTAACGGTTGCCGGCCATGCCCGCCCCGTTAAAACCGTCCCGGCCCAAGCCTGGTTCGGCTCCTCCCCTCTTGCGGCCCTGGCGGCGGCGGGTGCAGTTGCTGGGGCTGCTTCTGCTGCTGCTGATCCCCTGGCTGCGGGTGGGGGGGGAGAGTCTGCTGCGCTTTGACCTTCCCGCCGGGCTCCTTTATTTTGCCGGCTTTATCCTGCGGCTGGAGGAGTTTTACCTCCTGGGCCTGGCCCTGCTGGGTCTGCTCTTTCTTTTGCTCTTGCTTACCCTGGTGCTGGGCCGGGTCTGGTGCGGCTGGCTGTGCCCCCAGACCTGGCTGGCGGAACTGGCCGAGGGGATCGCCCGGGGACTGGGATTGCAGGTTACCCCCCGGAAGATAGGGGGCGGCGGATTGCGGCTGGCGCTCTTTCACCTCTGCTGCCTGCTCCTGGCCCTGGTCCCGGCCGTCGCCCTGGTCGGCTACTTTATGCCCCCCCGGCTCTACTGGCAACAACTGCTGGCCGGCAATCTCGGCCCCTGGCCCCTGGGGAGTACCCTGCTGCTGGCGGGGCTGTTTTACGTCGATCTGGTCTTGATCCGCCGCCTGGCCTGTCTGGAGTTCTGCCCCTACGGACGTTTCCAGACCATTCTGCTGGACAGCGGCACCCTAGGCCTGGGCCTGGCTCCGGCCGAGGCCAAACTTTGCATCAACTGCCTGGCCTGTGTCCGGGCCTGCCCCATGGGGATCGATATCCGCAAGGGCTACCAGGTGGAGTGCATCAACTGCGGAACCTGCCTGGATGCCTGCCGCCGGGTGATGGCCCGTCGCGGCAGCCAGGGTCTGATCCGCTACAGCTTCGGGACCGGCGGCCGGGGGTGGCGGGCCCTGCTTTCGCCCCGCCCGTTCCTGCTCTCCCTGATTCTGCTCCTGATCGGGATCGCCTTCTTCTATTTGATCGCGTTTCGCGCGGAGATGAGTTTGCAGGTCAATCGGGTGGTGGGGGTCGAAAGCCGGGTCACCGCCGCCGGGGACGAGGTGCTGCTCTTCACCGCTTGGGTGGGCAGCAGGGCGGGTGGCGCCGAAACTTACCGGTTGCTGGCCCGGGCGGCCGACGGCCAAACTCTGGAGCTGATGGGGCCGGGGGCGGAACCGGTCCCCCTTGAGCCCGGGCAGCGGCGGCGGCTTGAGTTCGCCCTGGCCCTGCCGCCGGGCCCGGGGGGCGAAAAAATAGTGCTTACCTTTGTGATGGTTGATGGCGATGGCCAAGAGCAGGCCCGCCGCCGGCTTCAATTTACCCGTCAGCAGTTTTAAAGGGGTGGTGTTATGATTAAAAATCGTTGGCAATTTTTGTTGGGGGGGATTTTTCTGGCCTTTCTCCTCTTCTCCTACTGGTCGATTACCCAGGCCACCAGCCTGGTCAGCCCGGTGGCCGATCCCGACTACTATCACAGCGGCCAGCGTTACCATCAGGATGAACGGGCCTGGCGGGTGGCTGCCGAAGCTGGTTGGCAGGCCCTGCTGGGCCGGGAGGGCGAGCAGTTGCGCCTGCGGCTGCTGGACGGCAACAGCGGGGTGATCAGCGGCGGCACGGTGAGGCTTAAAAGCGGCCGGATCGGCAATGCCCTGGCTGCCGATTGGCAGGTGGTCTTCAATGAGACCGCCCCCGGGATCTATCTGGCGGATCTGGTCGATTTCCCCACCGAATCGGTGGAGCTGGTGCTGTCGGCCGCCCGGGGAGACGCCTTGCTGGAGCGCCGTTTTCTGGTTACCGCCCAGCGTTGGACCGAGATCCGGCTTTAAAGTGTTGCCGCTATGACCCCGGTTGCCCAGTCCGACGTCGCCCTTTGTCACCATTGCCGTGATCCCCTGCCGGTGGGGGCGGCTCACGCCAGTGAGCGCGACGGGGTGGAATATCGCTTCTGCTGCCGGGGTTGCCAGGGGGCCTGGCTGATTATCACCGGGGCCGGTCTGGGGGATTTTTATCGCCAACGGAGTTGGGCCGCCGGTGGCGGGATGGCCGATGTTTTCGCGGTGCAGTACGACGATGCCCTGCTGGCCCGCCATGTCCGCCGGGGGGAGGAGGGTGATGAACTGGCCTTCCTGGTGGAGGGGATTCGCTGCGCCTCCTGCGTCTGGCTGATTGAAAAGATTATCGCCGGCCTGCCCGGGGTGCTGCGGGTGCGGGCCAATTACGGCAGCCATCGGGTGCTGGTCCGCTACGACCCCGACCAGCTCACCCCCGCCGCTCTTTTCACCGCGGTCAGCCGTCTGGGCTACCGCCCCCGCCCCCTGACCCGGGACAACCTCCATCGGGCCGCCGAACGGGAAACCCGCGATCTGCTGATCCGCTTCGGCACCGCCTTCTTCCTGGCCATGCAACTGATGGGGTACTCCCTGGCCCTTTACGCCGGCTACTTCCAGGGAATCAGCGATTTCGCCCGCAATTTCATGCACTATATGGCCGCCCTGGTCACCACCCCGGTGGTCTTCTATTCCGGTTGGCCCTTCCTGGTGGGGGCCTGGCGGGGAATGAAGAGCCGGTTGCCCAATATGGACCTGCTGATCGCCCTGGGGGTGATGAGCGCCTACCTGTACAGCCTCTACGCCACGGTGGTGGGCCGTGAGGTCTATTTTGAAACCGCGGCGATGATCGTTACCCTGATCCTGCTGGGGCGGATTTTCGAGAACAGCGCCCGGCGCCGGGCCGCCGCCGGGGTGGACCGCCTGCTCCATCTGACCCCCGACACCGCCCAGCGCCTGGAGGATGGGGTGGCGGTGACCGTGGAGAGCAACGAACTCAAACCCGGCGAGTTGATTCTGGTCCGGCCCGGGGAACGGTTTGCGGTGGATGGCACCATCAGCGCCGGCGAGTCGGAGGTGGATGAATCGGTGGTCAGCGGCGAGTCGCGGCCGGTAAGGCGGGGGGTTGGGGAGGCGGTGGCCGGCGGCAGCCTCAATCTCCAGAGCGCCCTGACCGTGACCGTGGCCCGCAGCGCCGGCCAATCCTTTGTTGCCCGGATGGCCCACCTGGTGGAGGAGGCCCAGGCCCGCAAGGCCCCGGTGCAGCAACTGGCCGACCGGATCGCCACCATCTTTGTGCCCCTGGTGCTGGGCTTAAGCCTGGCCACCCTTAGCTTCTGGCTCTGGCGGGGGATCGGCAGCGGTCCGGCCCTGCTCAATGCCATCGCGGTGATGGTGGTGGCCTGTCCCTGCGCCCTGGGTCTGGCCACCCCCACCGCAGTGCTGGTTGCTTCGGGCCGGGCGGCGGGCCGGGGGATCCTCTTCCGGGGGGGTGACGTGCTGGAGGCCGCCGCCAAGATCAGTCATCTGGCCTTCGATAAAACCGGCACGCTCACCGAAGGCCGTCCCCGGGTGGTGGCGGTGCAGCCGGTGGCCCAAGGTCCCGGCGGGGCCGAGGATCTGCTGCTGCGGGCCGCTCTGGTGGAAAGCGGTTCCACCCATCCCCTGGGCCAGGCCATTGTCGAGGAGGCCCGGCGCCGGGGGCTGCATCCGACTCCGGCTGCCGAGGTAACCGCCGTGGCCGGGCGGGGAATGAAGGCCGCCGGTCCGGAGGGGGAGGTGCTGGTGGGCTCCCGGGCTCTGCTGGCCGAGCATGGCCTGGCGGTGGCCGGGCCGCCCACGGCGGCGGCCGAGGAGTTGACCGAAGTGCATGTGGCGGTGGCCCGGCGCTATCTGGGAGTGATTCTGCTCGACGACTCCCTGCGCCCCGATGCGGTGGCCCTGGTCCGGGAATTGAAGGCCCGTAAGCTGCAACTGCTGATCCTCAGCGGTGATCATGCCGGGGTGGTCCGGCGGGTGGCCGCTCAACTGGGGATCACCAACTTCCACAGCGCCATCGATCCCGCCGGCAAAAAGGTCGAGATCGAAAGATTGCAGGGCGGCGGGGCCCGGGTGATGATGGTGGGGGACGGGATCAACGACGCCCCGGCCCTGGCCGCCGCCGATCTGGGCTGCGCCCTGGCCGGGGGCACCGATATCGCGGTGGGGGCGGCCGATCTGGTTCTGACCCGTAATCGCCTGGCTGACCTGGGGGCGGCCCTGACCCTCTCCCGCCGCGCTCTGCGCATCATCCGGGAAAATCTCTTTTGGGCTTTTACCTACAATCTGGTAACCTTGCCCCTGGCGGCCAGCGGCCATCTGGCGCCGGTTTATGCCGCCGCCGCCATGGCGGTCAGTTCGACCCTGGTGGTCGCCAACTCTTTACGTCTCTCCCGGTAAACAGGATGCTTACTTCGACCATTGCCCTGATCATTCTCTCCCTGGGTTTGGGCCTGGGGGCCTGGCTGGCCTTTGTCTGGGCGGTCCGCAAGGGGGAGTTCGACGATCCCGAGGGTCCCAAGTACCGGATGATGAGTGACGATGACGAGTAGCCTGCTCCTTGATCCTCTCTATGCCATGGCCTTTACCACCGCCCTGCTGGGTTCCGGGCACTGCCTGGGGATGTGCGGCCCCCTGGTGGCGGCCCTCTCCCTCAGTGAACCGCTGCGCCGTAGCGGCCGGGGGGCGGGCTGGCTTTTTCATCTCCTTTACAGCGCCGGCCGTCTGGCCACCTACACCGCCCTGGGCGCCCTGGTGGGCTGGTTCGGCTCGGCCCTGGCCTACACCCAGAATCTGACCTGGCTCACCGCCGTTGCCCTGATCTTCTCCGATCTTTTTATCATCGCGGTGGGCCTGGGGACCGCCGGGGCCTTTACCCGTTTCAACCTGATGCGGCTCAGCTTTGCCGGCCCCACCCAACTGCTCACCCGGCTGGTGGCGAGGCTGGCGATCCTGCCGCCGGCGCTTCGGGCTCTGCCCATCGGTCTGCTGATGGGCTTTCTCCCCTGCGCCCTGCTCTATGCCATGTTCATCGCCGCCGCCCAGAGTGCCGACCCCCTGCGGGGCGCTTTCACCATGCTGGCCTTCGGCCTGGGCTCGGTGCCGGCTCTGCTCATTTTCGGCGGTACCGCCGCCTGGCTGGGGACCAAAGTCCGGGGTCGGATGTTGCGGGGGGCGGGAGTGATGGTGGTGCTGATCGGACTTTACAACCTCTACCGCCACCTCCGGATGTTCGACTGGATCGTGGCGGGAATTCCCTTCGTTTCGACCATCTGTCACTGATCGGTTGGTTTGGGGGGCTCGTCGGCGCAGAGTTGATCGAGTTCCTTCATCCAGAGCTTGTTGCGCTCGATCTCCTTGCCCAGAAAGTAGCTGAGGGTGATGCGGATGGCGACGATCACCAGCAGGATCACCACGCTTTCCATGCTGGGGGCGCCGACGGTCTTGATGATATCGGCCCCGATGAAGATATCCAGGCTGAAAACCAGGTGGGTGCCCAGGCGTTCTCGCACCTTGCGGGTTTCATAGGTGAAGCGTTGCAGATCCTGGCGCCAGTTCAGTTCCACCTGGAGGAACTTGACCGTGGCCTCCAGCACGGCCCACAGCACCACGGTGATGCCGATAAAGCTGATCACATAGTAGATAATATCCTTGGTCAGGATGATGGTGTCCATTACCATGGGGCTGCTCCTTGGCCGGTTGTCGGGAGGGGGCCTGTGATCAGTTACGTTCAGTCTATAGCCGGGCGACCGGCGGCGCAACCCTTTCCATTGATGGCACCGGGCAGGAGGAGGCGGCCCCGGCGGTTTTCCGTTACCCCGTTGGCCTTCTTTGCTACAATAGGCCTGCAACGATTATAAGCAGGTCGGGCAAAACCGCTAAAAAGGAGAAAACTATGAGTTCGCAAAAGCGCAAGATTCTGATCATGGTGGAAGAACTTTATAACGATCGTGAATTCTGGTACCCCTACTACCGCCTGTTGGAAGAGGGTTATCAGGTGCAGGTGGTCAGCCCCCGGGCGGGCACGATCTACAACGGGGCGGCGGGAATCAAGGCCAAGTCGGACCTTGCCGCCGATCTGGTCAATGTCGCCGACCATGACGCCCTGATCATTCCCGGCGGCTACGCCCCCGATCATATGCGGCGCCATCCCGCCATGGTGAAGCTGGTCAGCGAGATGGTCAAGGGCGACAAGGTGGTGGCAGCGATCTGCCATGCCGGCTGGATGCTGGCCTCCGCCGGCGTCCTCAAGGGGCGGACCGTCACCGGCTTTTTTGCCATCAAGGATGATCTGGTCAACGCCGGGGCCGATTATGTCGACCGGGAGGTGGTCGTCGACGGTAAAATCATCACCAGTCGCACCCCGGACGATCTACCCGCCTTTCTCAAGGCGATCATCGTCGCCCTGGCCTGAAACAGGGGCCGATCATGCAGCCAGGAGTGCGGTTGGGATGAATAATGAGATTACCACGGAGATCGATGGCCGGCTTTGTACCGGCTGCGGCCTCTGTGTGCGGGTTTGTCCCGCCGATACCCTCAGCATGCGGGAAGGCAAGGCGGTGGTCAGCGGCCGGCGCTCACTGAACTGCGGTCATTGCGAGGCCATCTGTCCCACCGGAGCCGTCAAGGTGCGGGCCCTGGATGACGAGGCCGCCCGCTTCGAGACCCTGCGGCCCGATCCCCAAGCGCTGGCCCCGGGCGAGTACGACCCCGCCATGCTGTTGCAACTCATGCGTTCCCGCCGCTCCTGCCGTAACTACCGGCAACGGCCGGTGGCCAAAGCCCTGCTGACCGACCTGGTCCGGGCCGGGATCACCGCCCCGTCGGGAACCAACAGCCAGCAGTGGACCTTCACCCTGCTGGACCGCCGGGAGCAGGTGATTGCCCTGGGCAACCGGGTCGGGCTTTTCTTTGAGCAACTCAACCGGCTGGCGGCCAACCCCCTGGCCAGGTTCTATTCTCGGCTCTTTGGTAACGATGCCCTGGGCCGTTATCATCGCCGCTATGCGCGAACCACCGCCAAGGCCCTCCGGGTTTGGCGGGAAGAGGGCCGGGACCGTTTGTTTCACGGGGCCCCGGCCGCCATCCTGGTGGGCAGCCGGCCGGGGGCGAGCTGTCCGATGGAGGATGCCCTGCTGGCCACCCAGAATATCCTGCTGGCGGCCCATGCCCTGGGCCTGGGCTCCTGCCTGATCGGTTTTGCCGTGGAGGCGATGAAGCGGGATCGCACCATTCAGCAGGAGCTGGGTATTCCCGGGGAGGAGGCGGTATATGCGGTGATCGCCCTTGGCTATCCCGATGAGCACTATTTGCGGGGGGCCGGCCGCAAATGGCCGCTGGTGCGGGTGGCTGGGCAAGGCCGGGCCATTGGGCCGCGGCCAAAGTAAGAAACCGCACAGGAGATTTGAGGGTGCAGATACTGGTCGATTGTGATGCCATGCCCGCCGTGATCCGGGAGATTCTCTACCGGGCCGGGGAGCGATTTAAGATCACCGTGACCCTGGTGGCCAACCAGCGCCTGACGCCGGTGCGGTCGCGTTTTGTCAAAACCGTTGTCGTTCCGGCCGGACCCGATGCGGCCGACGACCGGATCATTGAACTGGTGGCCGCCGCCGATCTGGTGATCACCGCCGATATCCCCCTGGCCGACCGGGTGGTCAGCAAGGGAGCCTTTGCCATTAACCCCCGGGGGGAGCTTTACACGGAAGAGAACATCAAGGAGCGGCTGGCCACCCGTGATCTGCTGACCGAGCTGCGCGGCGATGGAGTGATCACCGGCGGCCCGCCCACCTTCAACCAGAAAGATCGGCGCGTCTTTGCCGATCAGCTCGACCGCTTCCTCACCCGGCACTGCCGATAAGGTTGAACTCTTCTCTTTC
>JBLRWU010000077.1:0-9786 GCA_047921155.1 Desulfurivibrio sp. | reverse complement strand
ATCGCCGCCCTGCTGGCCGACGAGAGTACCCCGCCGCGCCCGGCCACTCGGGTGCAGGTCCACTCCTACGAATAAAAAAGGGTGAAAAGATGCCGGTGGATGATTGGTTGAAAAATATTTTGTGGCCGCTGCTGGTGGGGGCTTTGCTGTTGTCGGCCGGGTTGGGTGGCTGCGCCGATAAGCCCCGGGCAACGCTTTCCGGGGCAGGGGTCACGGTTTCGGTGATCACTCCCGACTTTTTCGGGATCGGCGAGGATCTGGCCGTGCAACTGGTGGGCAACTTCCGGTCGGGGGGAGAAGTTCCCGGAACCCGGCTGATTCTCACCAGTCTGGTGGACCTGGATAATCTGCGGGAGAGCAGCCGGTTCGGGAGGACCGTCAGCGAGGCCCTGGCCACCCAGCTTTTCCGGCATGGCTTCGAAGTTGAAGAGGTGCGCAAGGCCGAGGCGATCATGATCAGGGATCCCACCGGGGAACTGGTACTCTCCCGGGATATCTCCCGTCTGGCCAGGGAGCATGCGGCCCATGCGGTGGTGGCTGGCACCTACTCCCTGACCCCCGGGACGGTGATCGTCAACGTGCGGTTGCTGGACGCGGCCTCCCGCTCGGTGTTGTCGGTGGCCGGCATTGAAATTCAGCGCAGCAGGGCGATCAACAATATGCTGGCGGCGAGTTCGGGCTCGGGGCTGAGCGATACCGGTCTGTCGGGTTATGAGCGATAAGGGGAGGAGTTATCCGGTGAAAGCAAATTTCGGTCTTTATCTGCTGCTGGGCGGAGTGCTGTTCTGGTTGACCTCCTGCGCCACCATGTCCGGAGCGCGGTCCCAGGCCGACAGCACAATCCAGGTGCCGCCGAGCAAGGGGGCGCCGGTGGTTTATATCCATCCCCGCGATCATGACAGCTACCGCCGGGCCACGGTGGGAGTGCTGCCCTTCCGGGTGCCGGCCAACCACCAGCCGGAACAGGGGGCGGCCCTGGGCGCCATGTTCCGGGATATCCTGCTGGCCAAGGAGACCTTCCCCACCGTGCGTCAGCTGCCGGATTTTTACGGGGATTTTGCCCAGGCGATCGAACTGGGTCGCCGGGCCGGAGTCGATCTGGTGCTGGCCGGCGATCTGCACCGGGCCCTGGACGCCACCGAACTGGGTGGAGCCCGGGCGGCGGTTACCATCCGCCTGATCAATGTCCGGACCGGCAACACCGTTTGGCATATCTCCCAGGCCATGGATCAGCCGGTGGACCATCACGATGTGGGAATCTGGAACCGGTTCAAGGAATCATTTTCCCCGCCGGTGATCCGTCCCTCCCGCGGCGCCCCGCCGCTGCCCAATATGCTGGCCGCCATCGCCGTCGATATGGCCGAGGTGATGGCGGGTACGGCCACGGTCAGGAAATAAAGGGGTTGCGCAGCAGCATGGTTTCCTCGCGGCCGGGACCCACCGAGAGAATACAGGTCGGGGTTTCGGTGAACTCCTCGATCCGCTTTACATAGGCCCGCGCCTTGGCCGGCAGGTCGTCCAGGTTTTTGGCGTGGCGGATCTCTTCGCTCCAGCCCGCCAGCTTCTCGTAGATCGGCTTGATCTTGCCGTAGGTTTTGATGTTGTTGGGCATCGCCTCCAGGGTGGCACCGTCGGTCTGGTAGGAGGTGGCCAGCTGCAACTCCGGCTGGCCGCTCAAGACATCAAGCTTGGTAATCGCCAGGTCGGTGATGCCGTTTAAACGCACCGCTTCCCGGGCGATCACCCCGTCCAGCCAGCCACAGCGGCGCGTGCGCCCGGTGGTGGCCCCGAACTCCCCCCCCTTTTGCTGCAATTGATCGCCGGTGGCGTCGAACAGCTCGGTGGGGAAGGGGCCTTCGCCGACCCTGGTGGTATAGGCCTTGAGGATGCCGATCACCGCGTCGATATGGGCCGGGCCGAAGCCGCTGCCGGTGCAGGCGTTGCCGGCCACGGTGTTGGAGGAGGTCACGAAGGGATAGGTGCCGTGGTCGATATCAAGCTGGGTACCTTGGGCGCCCTCGAAAAGGATATGTTTGCCCGCTTTACGGCCCCGGTCCAGGGCCACCGAAACATTGCCGACAAAAGGGGCCAGACGTTCGGCGTAGCCCATGAATTCATCGTAGATCGCCTCCAGTTTGGGCGCTTCCAGGCCGTAGCGCTTGGTCAGCAGAAAATTTTTCTCCTCCAGGCACTGGGCCAGTTTTTCCCGGAACAGTTCCCGATCCAGCAGGTCGCCCAGCTTGATGCCGTGGCGCAGCACCTTGTCGCCGTAGCAGGGGCCGATGCCCCGGCCGGTGGTGCCGATCTTGCGACCGGCGGCCAGACTGGCCTCGCTGCCGGCATCCTGCAGCTTGTGGTAGGGCATGATCAGATGGGCTCGTTCGCTGATCATCAGCCGCTCCGGGGTTACCGGCAGGCCGTGGCCGGCCAGCTCTTCCATCTCCTGCAGCAGTACTTCCGGGTCGATCACCACCCCGTTGCCGATGAAGCAGCCCTTGTTCTCGTAAAGGATGCCCGAGGGGATCAGGTGAAAAATATACTGCTTGCCGTCCACCACCAGGGTATGCCCGGCGTTGTTGCCCCCCTGGAAACGCACCACCAGATCGGCGTGCTCGGTGAGCAGATCGACGATTTTTCCTTTGCCCTCATCACCCCACTGGGTACCTACGATTATTACGTTGGCCATTGCCCTTCCCGCCTGCTGATCTGGATGATTTAATCTGATTGCCACCCGGCGACCCGGACGACGCGACTGCGCTGAGCCAAGCCAACATAGCCAAGGAGGAGGCAAAAGTCAATTCGTCACCGCCGCGGTTGCGGTTGCTTGACACCGTCGGCGCTCTGACGTAGATTGGGGCCGGGCGGGAGCCGTTCCTCCCGCTCCTCCGCGGGGAGCGCCCGCTGTTTGCTCCGCTAATTACCGGCCCCCAGGCGATGGGGCCGTTCCAGAACCGGATGAAACGATGTTTGGAATAGGTTTGCCGGAATTGTTGGTAATCATGGCCGTGGCACTCATCGTGGTGGGGCCGGAAAAATTACCGGAGTTGGCCAAATCCCTGGCTCGCGGAGTTCTGGAGCTGAAGAAGGTGGCCACCGAATTGAAGGAGAATGTTGAGCGGGAGGTCGGTGACGAGGAGGAGTGGCGGCGGGAGCTTGAAGTCCCTCTGCCCCGGTTGACCGAAGGGGAGAAGAGTGGGGCGGAGAGCGCCTATGCGGGAGGGGATAACCCCGAGGTGGTCGAAGTCGAACCGGTTGAGTCCCGCGAGCCCCCGGCAACGGAAAAAAGCGAAAAATCGGGAGCAACCGGGGAAAGCGACGGGCAACAGGATCGCCCCCCCGTCGAGCCATGAGCGCTCTGGTCGAGCATTTCACCCCCCACCTCCTGGAGTTGCGGCGCCGGTTTCTGACGATTTTCGCCGCCATTGTCCTGGCCACCGCCGTAGCTTACTGGTTTGTGGAGGAGATGGTGCAGCTGCTCTCCTCTCCGCTGGCGCGAATCGATCCGGAGTTGAGCCGCCTGGTTTATACCGGGCTGCCCGAGGCATTTATCAGCTATCTGAAACTCTCGCTGCTGGTGGGTTTCATCGTTGCCCTGCCGGTCATGGTTTATCAGATCTGGATGTTTATCGCCCCGGGTCTACGGCGCCAGGAGAAGCTGGTGGCTGTCAAGGTGGCGGGTTGGGGATTTTTGCTCTTCAGCGGCGGGGCGATCTTTGCCTATTTCGTGGTCCTGCCCGAGTTGCTCCGTTTTCTGCTCTGGTTTGCCACCGAACAGATCCATCCCCACCTCAAGCTGGCCCCCTACCTGAACTTTATGGTTCGGGGGGTGTTCTCCTTCGGCCTGGCCTTCGAACTCCCCTTCCTGATGGTGATGGCGGTGCGTCTCGGTCTGGTGGCCCCGGACTATTTCGCCCGCCACCGCACCTACTCCTACCTGGGGATGGCGGTGATCTCCCTGCTACTGGTGGCCGGAGACCCGGTGGCCACCTTCATGCTGGCCGTTCCCCTTTGTCTGCTTTATGAAGCCGGCAACCTGATCGGCAGGCTGTTCAAGCCGGAAACGCCGTAACCGTTCAGCAGCACCCCATCTTCGGGCGATCAGCCAAGCTTACGTACCCGGGGTACGCGGCGCTTGGCTGCTTACCCGAACCTGGGGCACTGCTGAACGGTTACAGCCCGTTAAACAACACTTTGTTGGTGGCCCCTGGTGAACGGTTAAACCTGGAGTAAGAGGTTACGGGGTGCCGCAAGATGCGGCACCCCCCGCCACCGCATCTCCTGCTTTAAAAGACAGCAGGAGATGCGGTGGCGGGGGGTGCCGTCGGGGTTGTAGTCGATATTGCCGGGCTGGAGCAGCTTGTTCATCACGCAGCCCTCCGGAATGTCCAGGGTGAAAAGTTTGCGCTCGGTGATTCCCTGGTTTTCCAGGAGGCGCCCGGCTTCCAGGCGCAGGGCGTTGAGGGGGAAATCCTCGCAGAGGGGGCAGAGGTAAACCCGGCCGTTGGGGAAAATAAAAAAATTCTCCCCCAGCCGACCGGCGCATTGGAAAGGTTCCTCCGGCTCCAGGTAAACTTTGGGGTAGATTACGCGGATTCCCCGGGCCGCCGCCTCCGCCGCCACCCGGGGGACAATCTTAAGCCACTGGTCGGGGCTTAACTGCAGGGCGCCGTCGTCGGGTTTCGCCGTTTCGCCGGCCGATTTGCCCCGCAGGCCGATCACCTGGATAAAGAATCGGCGACACTGCAAGCGCTCCAGCAGGGCGGGCATCCGGGCCAGATGCTCGATATTCAGCCGGCTGGCGGTGAAGATCAAGCTGACATCAAACCCCATGGCCACCGCTTTTTGCAGGTTGGCGGTGGCCATGGCAAACACCCCCTCCCCCCGGATGGGGTCGTTGACCTCAGGGTCGGGGCCGTCCAGGCTGAAGCTTAAGACCGCCTCCTCGGGGCGGAGATGGCGCAGCAGGTCATGGTGGAGGAAGCCGTTGGTGTCGATGGTGATCCCCCGGTAGCCCAGCCCGCGGGCGTAACGGACGCCGTGGACCAGATCCGGGTGCAGGGTGGGTTCGCCGCCCAGGAAGATAACGTTGCTCTTTTTGGCCGGATCGGCGAAAAGGGCCAGCCACTCCTCCATGGCGGAGCGCGACAGGATGCCGCTGCCGTGCTGGGCCGGATTGATGTAGCAGTGGCGACAGCTCAGATTACAGGCGGTGAGCAGGTGCAGGAAGATATTGCGTTCGTCGGGCTTGAAGTAAAGGGTGCGGGCTTGCCGGAGGCTCAAGTTTTCGTCCATCCCGGCAACATATCCGGCTTTATCTTTTCCCGCAAGCCGGTCGCCGCCGCGGTGCCGGCGGTTCTTGCCAAGCGCCTCCGAATCGGCTAATTTCAGCCACCGTCAGCCAGGATCTAATCAAAAAAATCAAATATTATGAGGGAGTAAACCATGAGCGAAACAGAGAGTGGCGAAGAGACCCGTTTTGTCCCCTACGAGGTGGCCTTGAAAATTGTCGGCGCGGTGATGGAGGAGGAGCATCTCCGGGAGCCGGAACGACGGATTCTCACGGTCTATGATATCGAGAACCGGGAGTTGTGCTGGTTTGACGCCGAGGAGATCATGGCCGAGCTGGCCCAGCAGGATGGGGGTCTGCCCAAGAAAGCCGACGAGGTCAAGGCCAAGGCGGTGGAACTGATTCTGCGGCAGATTCCGGTCTGGGTCCTGAAGGGTCGCCGGGGGCAGGATGACTGAGCTTCAGGTGATCCCCGCCGGCATGGCCGGCGGCGCTTCGCCACCCAGGAGGTAGCCGCCGTCCAGGCGGATCACGCTGCCGGTCATGTAGGTGGCTTCGCTGACCAGAAAACGCACCGCCCGGACCACCTCGGCGATTTCGCCGCTGCGCTCCAGCAGGGTGTGCCGGAGCAGGGCCCGGCGCTGCTCCTCCTCCAGCAGACCCCAGCCCCTGGTTTCTTCGGCATGCCTGCTTTTAATCAGCCCCAGCATCAGCTCGTTGACCCGCACCGTCGGAGCGCCCTCCCGGGCCCAGGTTTCGGTGAAGGATGAGAGGGCCCGGTTGGCGGCGGCGTAAGCGTCGTTGAAGAGCAGGCCCGCCGGGCCGGTGCGCCCGATCAGGCCGGAGATGGAGGAGAGTACCACCACCGCCGCCTCCCGGCCGCCGGCTTTAAGCAGGGGCAGGGCTTGACGCATTACCCACCACTTGGCCTTGAGGGTGGTGTCGATCTCCAGATCCCACTGCTCTTCGGTGTAAGGGCCGTGCACCACCGGCATGCCACCCCTCTCCAGATTGTTGATCAGAATATCCAGGGCGGCGCAATCCGTGGCCAGTCGGCGGAAGAACTGGTCGACCCCGGCGGCGGTGCGCAGGTCGGCGACGATCACTCGGTGGCCGTCGCCCAGGGCGGCCAGTTCCCGCTCCAGGGCGGCGGTATCCTCGGGCCAGTCATGGCAGCCGGCGATGATTGCGGCCCCGCGCCGGGCCAGGTCCAAGGCCACGGCGCGGCCGATGCCGCGATTGGCCCCCAGCACCAGGGCTCTTTTGCTGCTTATCTCCATCGGTTTTACGCGGCTCAGGAGGTGAACTCGGCCAGTCTGAGGATCAGTTGTTTGCCGGGATGGATCAGGTCGCCGTTGAGTTGGTTCCACTCCTGGATCTGGCGGGGAGTGGTTTGAAACTTTTGGGCGATGGACCAGAGGGTGTCGCCGCCGCGCACCCGGTAATAGGTGATTTCCGCTTCGGCGGTGGGCGGTCGTTTGGAGGCGGCGGCGGCCAGGGAGGGCTGGCCGGGGCCGGCTGGCGCCGGGGCGAAATAGAGGGCCAGCTGCTGGCCGGCCCGGATCCGGCTGGGGTCATTCAGGCCGTTCCAGGCGGCGATGGTCTTGGCGTCCACCCCGTAACGGCGCGACAAACTCCAGAGCGATTCTCCCCGCTGCACAGTGTGGAGGACCAGGCCGCCGGCGCCGCCGCCCAGCAGTCCGGCCTGCCGGCTGTCGGGGGCGGCCCCCTTGTCCAGCAGCTTGTAGGCTGTGGTCTGGACCGGAATGCGCAGACGCTGGCCGATCACCAGTTGCTCGGAGCGCAGGCTGTTGGCTTTAAGCAGGGTGTTTTTGTTGATGTTGTAAGTGTTGCAGATTCGGGTCAGGGTGTCGCCCTGTCGCACCACATGGGTCCGGTAGTCGACCTGGGCCACGGCCTGGACCCGCGGCAGATTTTCCGCCACCCGCGCCTTGCTGTCGGCCGGCAGGCGCAGGGTGTAAGTCGCCGCTTCCGGTGGGGTTACCAGGCGCCGCAGTTGCCGGTTGAGGTCGTGCAGCTCTTCGAGGTCGAGATCCCCGGCCAGGGCCACCGCCTCCAGGGAGGTCCAGCGGGGAACCACCATGGTTTCGTAGCGCAGCGGTTCGTCGTATGTTATATTGTCGAATCCGTATGCAGCGGGGTTCTTGGCGATGATAATCGCGGCAATCAGCTTGGGTACATAGTGGCGGGTCTCCAGGCTGAGGTGGTTGTTCTGCGAAATCTCCCAGAAGTTGTCCGAGTCGAAACGGCGGATGGCTCCCCGGATGCGGCCGCCGCCGGCGTTATAAGCGGCCACCGCCAGTTGCCAGCAGCCGAACTCGTTGTGGAGATCGCTTAAAAAGGTGACGGCGGCCTGGGTGGAGCGGAACGGGTCCCGGCGCTCATCGACATAGTCGTTGATCACCAGCCCGTACTGGCGGGCGGTGGGAGCCATGAACTGCCAGGGGCCCACCGCCCGGGCCCGGGAGTAGGCGGTGAGGTTGTAACCGCTTTCGATCATCGGCAGGTAGGCCAGGTCCTCCGGCAGTCCGGCTTCCCGCAGATGTTCCTTGATCATCGGGACATAGCGGCCGGAACTGGCCAGCCAGCGGCTGAAGGATGGCCGCATCTCGCCCTGGAAAAAATCCAGATAGAATTGGACGTGTTTGTTGATGATGACAGGGAAATCATAGGTGGTGTCGACCAGTTCTTCCGACGAACCGCCGTCCGGATCCCACTCCCCGAGAGCCTGGAAGCGGGCGAGCTCTTCCTCTATGAACCGGTCCGGTTCCGCCGGGGTAAGTTCCAGCTCCTCCCCGCTGATCTGTCCATGGTCAACCTTGCTTTGCATGGTTGCTTCCGTCGCCGGGAGCGGTTGGACGCCGGCCGTGGGACCTTCGCCCTGGATCGCAAAAGGGGTGCAGGCCCAGAGGCTGGATAACAGCGCCGCACCCACTATGGTTCTGGCGGCACCGTGGGCTAAGCTTGCAGCCGCGGCAGGTCTTGCGGTTGCGGTGGGCGGGGACGAAGCCATTATGAAATCTCCTATAGAGCGTGAGGCATGGGCAAGCGAATAAGAAGCATGAAAAATAACGTCTTCTACTTGACCCGGTGTGGATGCGCAAGCAGATTTGCCCCTTTTCAGAGAGTACCAAGCCTGTCATGTTAAAGAAAATTTTTTATCTTTTTGTCATTCTGCTGTTTTTGGGATTGGCGGGCTTGGCGTCCGCCTACGTCTGGCTGGTGGTTTTCAATCCCGGCGAGGAGATAAGGCGCGATAATATCGAGAAAATTCTGGCCATCGAAAGCCCGGTCTACTACCGGGACGGAGTTAACCGGATCGGAGTCTTCTTCGAGCAGGCCCACCGCCAGTATATCCCGTTCCATCGGATGCCCGCCGATTTCGTTTATGCCATCGTGGCCGCTGAGGACTCCTCCTTCTTTCGCCATCACGGGATCGATTTCAGCGGGATAGCGCGGGCCGCCGTGGCCAACCTCAAAGCCCGCCGGGTGGTGCAGGGCGGCAGTACCATTACCCAGCAGACTGCCAAAAACCTCTTCAAACGCAAGGATCGCTCCCTGGTTTCCAAGCTCCAGGAACTGCTTTATGCCCTGCGCCTGGAATATCACTACGACAAGGAAGATATTCTGGAATTCTACGCCAACCAGTTCTATGTAAGCGGTAACGGTCGGGGGCTGGGGATGGCGGCCCGCTACTTTTTTGATAAACCGGTGGAGGAGCTCGATCTGCTGGAAAGCGCCTTTATCGCAGGGAGCGTCAAGGGACCCAATCACTACAACCCTTTTATCAAACGCACCGAGGAAGCGGCGGAGCGGGCTCGCCGTCTGGCCAGGCAGCGCACCACCTATGTGCTTGAGCAGATGCGGCGGCTGGAGTTCACCAATGAGGAGGGGGTGCAGGCCAATCTGGATCAGGAGATCCCCTTCCGCCAGGGCCGGATGACCTACGTCTTGAACACCATCCTCGATCTGGTCCGTGAGGGCCTGGCCGAGCCCGAGGTGGTGGAAGCCCTGAGTCTGCATGGGATCGATAACGTGGCGACCTCGGGCATCAGGATTATCGCCTCGGTGGATAAAGATTTACAGGAGGCCGCCCAATTCGCTCTGCGCAAGGAGCTTTCCCGGCTGGATACTCGCCTGAGCGGCTACGATCACCGGGCCATGCAGCAGGTTTACGCCGAGCTGCCGGGGGGGAGAGAGCCGGTGGATCGGCCGGGCTCCTTCCTGCTGGGCCGGATCGCCGCCATCGAAGGTACGGCCCGGGAACCCCTGGTCAGGGTGATTTTTGCCCAATCGTCCCCCGCCGGGGGCGGCGACCGTTTTTCCGGTGATCTCTCCGCCTGGCTCGATCGCCGGGGCATATTCAACCTGCTGACTCCTCTGGTCCGCCATCGGCAACACGCCCGGGCGGCGGCCGGCAACGCCGACCTGGCTCGCCTGCTGGGGGAGTTGGCGGAAGGCGATCTGGTTTACGTCAG
>JBLRWU010000076.1:0-9809 GCA_047921155.1 Desulfurivibrio sp. | reverse complement strand
ACCGTAGTTCTTTGTTTGTCCGTCACTGTTGTATCTGCTAGTTCTACTCTTGTACCCTTTCGGCCCGGCCAAGGGCAAGTCAAAAGCGGTAGTCGGTCATCGGTCACCCCGCATTTTCCCGCGATGTTGCTCAAGGCGTCGAACCGGAACAGGTAGTCACCGATGCTTTCGGCCGCAGTCAAAGCCTTTGGCAGGAGGCGATCTGTTTGCGTTTTGGTCGTCATGGCTCAATCTCACACAAATCCGATGCCCTTACTGCCGCCTTCGTTCTTCAGGCGGCATTCCCTTTGTAGGGCGGACAGCAGCCCGGCCGGGCCGGCCAGCGGCTGAAATTTGTGGCGGCGGGTTACGGCGGCGAAATCACCAGGGGTCAGGGTGGTGATGGCGGCCAGGGCTGATTTGAGTTTGGCCGGTGGGCGGGGCAGCCCCAGGGCGCGGCATTGGCTGACGAACAAGGGCCAGGCCTGGGCGGGCCGCAGGTAGCCGAAGTGAATCTTGAGGTCGAAGCGGCGCAGGGAGGCCTGGTCCAGGCTGTCCAGCAGGTTGGTGGAGGCGATGAAGACGCCGTTGTAGCCTTCCATTTGGGTGAGCATTTCGTTGACCCCGGACACTTCCCAGGAGTGCATGGCCCGGCGGCAATCCTGCAAAAAGCTGTCAGCCTCATCGATGAGCAGCAGAGCCTGATCGCTTTCCGCCTCCCGGAAGGCCCGGGCGATGTTCTGTTCCGTTTCTCCCACGTACATCCCCAACAAATCCGAGGCCCGGCGCACGTGCAGCGGGGCGTCCAACTGCCGGGCCAGCCATTGGCCGAAGGCGGTTTTGCCGGTACCCGGCGGGCCGTAGAGGCAGAGCCGGCCGCAGTGCCTGTAAACGTTTGTCGGCGCCGATAAGGTCGCCGTCGTTGTCTTCGCTGGCAATCTCAAACATTTCGCGCTTGCTGGTCCCGGCCAGGACCCGCGCCAACTCTGTTTTACCAGTGCCTGGCGGACCGTGCAGGAAGATGTTGCTCCCTTTTTTGCCCTTGGCGATGCTTTGCTGCAAATAACAGGCAAGGATGGTCAAGTCCTGCCCGAGGTGTGCGAAATCGGTATTCCTCAGAGTCGCTTTGGCGGCAGGAGCAACGCTGTCTCGCAAAAGCATGGCCGGTTCCTGCGACTCAGAAATCAGATAATCGGCAAAGTTGTTTGAAAGCAGTTCAAACTTGTGCTGCAGGCAATGGTTGCCGGAACGGCAAATCCGCAACAGGCCCGCTTGCTCCAGGGCAGATTGTGGCGACGTGGCCTTCGTGATTTCTTTTTCCGGCAGCCTGAGGATCACCGCCAAGGCGTGCTGGAACTGAATTGTGGAAAGATCACCCAAGGAATCAGCTGCGTTGTCCAAGTCCGCATTATGAGTCAGGGTGACCACGAATTCCAGAATACGGCGATCAACCCCGGACAGAGCCACCAGCTTACCAAGCTTTTGCAGGTTTTCGACCAGTACGGGATTGTCGGGGAGAGGCTCTTCTGTTTCACTTGCCGCTTGGCGCTGAAGTTTTTTGAAGATTTTCCGCATTTGGGACACATCTTCTTCGTCAGTTGCCAATGGTTCTTCGATTCCCAGCAGATCAGCCAGGATTTCTTCATTAAAACAATAGTCCTCAAAGAATTTCTTGTATCCACGCAAGTCTACCAAAATCCGCAAAATCCACCCACGCACCTGCCCGCCCAATACTGGTGCGCACCCTGATTTCAGTGGCTGGTACCGTCCCCTTGCCCTCTTCCTTCATCTTTTTGGCAGCATAACCTTCCTCCCTGGCTTGGTTGTGCTGCCATACTAACCCATGAGCGAGTCATAATGTGTCGCGAGCAATCGAACAAAATGGCGGCGGGCACAAGGCCACACACGACCCGCCTAACTGGCAAGCCATGCCTTCGGACATAAAAAAACCGCCGTAACTACAGTGGCGACTGTCCGCCTTTGGTTTCGGACCGCCAATTCCGGTCCTGCTATCGCAGGGACAATTGCACTACCCCTGAAAAGTTTGGGGCGTCAATTTGTTTTACAACAACGGCCGGCAGTCTATGGTCAGGGACTGGGCCTGCCCTCCGCCGTTGCGGCTTCGGGCTGGCCATATGCGTACTGTGCGGCATGCTGGTACCTATTAAATAGGCACATTACCCAATTCTCCGCCAGCGGGCATTCGGCCCCCTGCCAAGGCACTCCAGGCGGCCGGCTTCTCGCTCCTGCCGCAGAATGCGCGGGTATCGATCTGCTGCGCCGAATCACTATGACCAAGCAACTCCTTTACCAGATAGATATCGGTGCCGCTTTCCACCAGCCAGGAAGCGAAGGTGTGGCGTAGGGTGTGGAAAGTCACCTTTTGCCGGGGGTCGGTGTTTCCGTCATTGAGGCCGACCCGGTCCACCGCCCGATTGAAGGTTTTGGAAATTTGCACGATTTTTTTGCCGTTACGGCCGGGGAAAACCAAGGCCGCCGGCTCCTGCTTGTCCCTGGCCTGAAACATGGCCCGGACCTGCTCGGTCATGAAGGCGTGACGGGTGCGATTGCTTTTGGTGTCTCGCAGGGTGATAAGAACACCGGCAAGATCAACGTCGGCCCAGGTCAGCGAGAAGATTTCCCCGGCCCTCATTCCGGTATGCAGGGAGAGCAATGCCATTCGGAAAACACTCGCGCGTGCGCGCTTAATGAGTCGATGGACGAGGCGATTGATCTGCGGTGAAGAGGAAAAATCAACCGCCACCCTCGGAATGGTTGCGCTGATTTGTGGTCTGGGGTAATCACGGTTCAGGCAGGAAGATGGTGGCGTTTAAGGCCGGGAAGACGCTGATGGAGCGGATGTGGTCGGATGTGGGATGAGATTCGCAAGAAAGGATATAATCTGTATCACGTTCATATCGGGGCGGCGTAAAATCAACTGTTGAAGAAAAGCCAGGAGGAGAACGCATCATGGCAAGAGAAAAGCGAACGATTGAGGAGAAATCCATCTGGCCCGATGCCAGGCAAATGCTCGCCAAGGCCGAGCGCGACGGGGTGGAGACGGCCTGGGACCGGCTGGAACAGCAGACCCCGCACTGCAAATTCTGCGAGCTGGGCACCACCTGCCGCAACTGCGTCATGGGGCCGTGCCGAATCAGCGAGAAGATGAAGCGCGGCGTCTGCGGGGCCGATGCGGATGTGGTGGTGGCCAGGAACTTCGGGCGCTTCATAGCCGGCGGTTCCGCCGGTCATTCCGACCACGGCCGCGATTTGGTCGAGGTGCTGGAGGCGATTGTGGAGGGCGCCACCCAGGATTACCATATCCGGGATGAGGCAAAGCTGATCCGCATCGCCGGGGAGGTCGGGGTCACAACTGAGGGGCGCAAGGTTCTCGAGATCGCTCGCGATCTTTTGGATGTCTTCTACGGTGATTTCGGCAGCCGCAAAAAAGAGGTTTCCTTCCTCTGCCGGGTGCCGGCCAAGCGCCGCGCCATCTGGAAGAATCTCGGTATGACCCCCCGCGGGGTGGACCGGGAGATCGCGGAGATGATGCACCGCACCCACATGGGCTGCGACAACGACGCCCCCAACACCCTGATCCATGCGGCGCGCACCGCCTTGGCCGACGGCTGGGCCGGTTCGATGATCGGCACCGAACTCTCCGACATAATCTTCGGCACTCCCACCCCCAAAAAGGCGAAGGTGAATCTGGCGGTAATCAAGAAGGACCAGGTCAATATCCTGGTCCATGGCCACAATCCGGTGGTGAGCGAGATGATCGTCGCCGCCGCCCAGGACCCGGTCTTGCTGGCCAGGGCCAAGGCGGTGGGCGCCAGCGGTATCAATATCGCCGGTCTTTGCTGCACCGGCAACGAGATCCTCGCCCGTCAGGGCATCCCCATGGCCGGCAACCACTTGATGACCGAGCTGGCCGTGGTTACCGGCGCGGTGGAGGCCATCGTCGTCGACTACCAGTGCATCATGCCGAGCCTGATCCCTGCGGCCGCCTGCTACCATACCAAGTTCATCACCACCGCCGACAAGGCCAAATTTACCGGGGCCATCCATTTCAGCGTTCACCCGGAAACCGCCCTGGCCCAGGCCAAGGAGATTGTCTCAATCGCGGTGGAGGGCTTTGCCAGGCGAGATCCCGGCCGGGTGGAGATTCCCGGCGAGCCGGTGGATATCATGACCGGCTTCAGCAACGAGGCGATCCTTGCTGCCTTAGGCGGCAGCCTAACCCCCTTGCTCGATGCGGTAAAGGCAGGAAAGGTGCGCGGTTTTGTCGCCATTGTCGGCTGCAACAACCCGAAATTTCAGCAGGATTCCTGTAACGTCGGCTTAGCCAAGGCGTTGATTGAAAAGGACATCATGGTCCTGGTCACCGGTTGCGTGACCACCGCTGCGGGCAAGGCCGGGCTGCTGATGCCGGAGGCGATCTCCATGGCCGGTCCGGGTCTCAAGGCGGTGTGCGGTGCCCTGGGCATTCCGCCAGTTCTCCATATGGGCAGCTGCGTGGACAACGCGCGGATTCTCCAGCTCTGCGCCTTGATCGCCAACGAACTTGGGGTCGATATCTCCGATCTGCCGGTGTGCGCCTCCTCGCCCGAGTGGTATTCGGAAAAGGCGGCGGCCATAGGCCTTTATGCGGTGGCCTGCGGCATCTATACCCATCTGGGGCTGCCGCCCAACATCCTCGGATCCAAGGTGGTCACCGACCTGGCCCTGAACGGACTGGAAGGTTTGGTTGGGGCCAGCTTTGTAGTTGAGCCCGATCCGCTCAAAGCGGCCGAGCTTTTGAATCAGCGGATCACCGGCAAGCGCAAGGCGCTGGGGCTTGAAGTGGATTAGGCTTTGCCATTGAAGTATCTACAGAGGATTCAAGGGGTTACGGCAATAAACACCGTAACCCCTTTTTTTCCAAAAAGCCGTACTGCGCCGATCCCGGTCAACCGGGGCGGGGGCTTAGAAAGCGAAACCGGTTTCCAGAAACGGCCCACCAACCTTGAAACTGGCATCAACCCCCCGGGCATCGATCTTGACATCCTGGTGCCGCCAGCCGGCCGCCGCGAAAACCGGGCCGAAGGCCTTGACCTTCAACCGGGCCAGCAGATCGACATAACGATTGCCGCTGAAAGAGATCGCCCGCCCCTCCAGCTCCAGACTGTAGCGCTCCACCGGCGTAATCTGCAACCCGAGGTAAATCATCGGCACCGCCAGACTGACGCTGCGGGTGTAGCTGTCACTGCCTTGCTGCACAACGGCATCAACCTCCATAAAACGCACATTAATCCCCAGATCGACATTGACCGTACCCAGCGTGGCCAGGCCCAGCACCGGCACTCCATAGTACAGAGCGGCGTCATACTGGTCCAGCTTCGTTTCGGAGGTAAAAGGGGTGTCGGCGGCGAAAGTCTGATCACCGAAAGTGAAGGTCGACGTCTTGCTGCCGGTTCCGGAAAATTCCATCGGGGTGGCCATTAAATAGATGTTGGGAATAGTCAGGGGCATATCGACCTTAATCCGCCCCATCGGTCGCAACTCCTTGCCGTAACCGGCATCCCGTTCAAGATCCAGGCGGTCATTTACCCCGGTGGCCTCATACCCGATGTGACCGGAAGGGTTCTGCCACCAACCGCCCACCGCCACTTCAAAGCCCAGGGCATGGGAAACACCGGGCAGGGCCAGCAAACAAACCACCAGCAACATACTTTGCAGGGTTTTCATCATTTATCTCCAGTTTTTGAGCTAGAATCAGAGGCAGCCGGCAACAGGGTTACCACCATATTGCCGCGGGTTTGTTTGGCATCATACAACGCCTTATCGGCGCAGTCGAGCAGAAGACGGGGATGGGTGCCGGGCCGGGGGACTACGGCGGAGAGCCCGAAACAGACAGTGAGATACTCCTGCACCGGTGAGTGGAGATGGGGAATCGCCGCCTCCTGCAACAACTCGATGGCCCGCGCCGCGATTTTAGCGGCCCCCTCGGCATCGGCTCCGGAGAGCACGAAGATAAACTCCTCGCCGCCAAAACGGGCCAGCAGGTCACCGGGGCGATTGACCACTTGGCTGAAAATAGCAGCCACCTGCTTGAGGATCTCATCCCCCCGCAGGTGGCCGTAAATATCGTTATAAAGCTTGAAAAAATCGATATCCGCCAGGCAGATCGCAATCGACCAGCCTTCGCGCCGGCAACGCCGCCACTCCCGCGCCAGGAACTCGTCAAAACAGTGGCGGTTGGCCAGCCCGGTCAGGCCATCCACCATGGCCATGCGCTGCAGGCGCTGGTTGGCCTGCTCCAGTTCACGGGTCAGGGCGATTCGCCTGTCCATTTCACCCTTTAACCGCAAGGCCGATTTCACCCGTGCGCACAGCTCCACTTTCCTTACCGGTTTGAGGATGTAATCCACCGCCCCCAGATCGAAAACGGTGCGCAGGTTGCTGTCGGTGTAAGCCGCCGTGACCATGATGATGGGAATATCCCGCAAACCTTCGATCCCCTTGAGACGCCGGCAAACTTCGATGCCATCCATCCCGGGCATCACGATATCCAACAGCACCAGATCAAGATCGAGGTTGCACCCCGGCACCCCGCCGCCATCGGCATCCAGGCCGAAAAAGTCGAAGACCGCGGCGGCTCCGTCCGCTTCACGGATGTCGCTATAACCGCAGCCCTCCAGCATCCGGCGCAGCAGAATGCGGCTTTCCTGCGAATCATCAACAATCAGTATCGCGCCTTTGCTCATTTCACAACCCTCGCAACAGACCACTCAGGCCGGCACCATTAACGAATCAGGGAACCGTAACATTTATACCATGCTCCCCGCAAACCCTGTCAAGGTAAAGTCGGATTTCCCCCAAGGCGGCCAGGGCTGCCTCTTGGTCGGCCTCCCGGGACGCCGCTTCCAGTTGGGCCGCCAGCAAACTCAGCCGGTCGAAACCGTAGCCGCCGCCGCTGCCCTTCAGGGTGTGGGCCAAAAAACTCGCCTGCTCCCAATCACCCCGGGCCAGGGCCACATCGATCCGCCCCAGGTCCTGATCCACCTTCCGCAGATATTCGGGAATCAGGTCCAGGAGCAACTCATCCGTCACCACCTTTTCGGAACCACCATGGATCTTTTGCTCGCCATCCGCCGGCAGGTGACGGCTGACGGCCCGCAGAAAATCATCCAGCTTGATCGGCTTGACCAGGTGGGAGTCGCAACCGGCCTCGCGACTCTTGCGAAGATCCTCCGGGAAGGCGTGGGCCGTCAGGGCCAGGATCGGGGTGCGGGGCCGGCCCATGCGCTCCTCCCAGGCTCGAATCGCCCGGGTGGCCGAATAACCATCCATCTCCGGCATCTGGATATCCATCAACACCAGATCGTAACGCCCCTGCATCATCTTCTCCACGGCCTCATAGCCGTTATCGGCAAGATCCAGATGATGCCCGGTCCCTTGCAGGTAGGCCTCGAAAAGCAGCTGGTTGTCCAATGAATCCTCGGCCAGCAGAATATGCCGCCCCACCGGCTCGACCCGGCCGGTGACCGCGCCATTGCCGGCCGGAGCCGGTTGCCGGTCGGCCGTAGCGGCCTCACCCCGGCAGAGCAAAGGAACCTCCACCGTAAAAACGCAGCCCTCGCCTTCCCGGCTTACCAGGATGATCCGGCCCCCCATCAGATTAATCAGCTTACGGGAGATCGCCAACCCCAGGCCCGTACCGCCGTAACGCCTGGTGGTGGAAGAATCGGCCTGGGCAAAATCCTCGAAAACCAGCTCCTGTTTTTCCCCCGGGATCCCTATCCCGGTGTCCTGGATCGTGAAACGAAAGAGCGCCTGCTGGGGGCCCGTCACCAGGGTGGATCCTTCCGACAGACAGGCACTCTCCACCGTCACCCGGCCCTGTTCGGTAAACTTGATCGCGTTACCAATCAGATTCACCAACACCTGCCTGATCCGGGTGGGATCACCCAACACCCGGCATGGACTGGGCCAGGCAAATCTGCTGACAAACTCCAGATCTTTCTGCCGAGCCCGCAGGGCCATGATCTCACAGAGCTGCCGGACCAGCCGATCGAGATCAAACTCCACCGCCTCCACCTCCAGTTTGCCGGCCTCGATCTTGGAGAGATCGAGAATCCCGTTGATCAGTTCCAGCAAGTTCTCTCCGGCGGCCCGTGAAACTCCGACATACTGACGCTGTTCCGGGTTCAGTTGGGTTTTATCCAACAGATCGGCCATCCCCAACACAGCGGTCAGCGGGGTGCGGATCTCATGGCTCATGCCGGCCAGAAACTCACTTTTGGCCCGGGAAGCCCGCTCCGCCTCCTCCTTGGCAGCCAGCAGGTTATGCTGGGCCTCCCGCTCCTTGCTGGTGTCACGAAAGACAAAAACGGCACCGATCATCCCGATGAAACTGGCAATGGGCGCCACGGTACAAGCCACCGGGCAGCAATCGCCCGTACGGGAGCGTAAAATGATATGGTCGCTCCAGTCGATTATCTCGCCCTCTTCCAGCACCCGCGCAACGGGGATATCCAGAGGCCGGGCCCCGGTTTCATCAATAAGGTCCAGCACTTTGGTTACCGGGAGGTTGAGGGCATCAACCAGATCCCAGCCGGTGAGACGCTCCGCCACCGGATTAAGGAAGGCCACCCGGCCCTGCTGGTCGGTGGCGACCACCCCGGCCCCAATGCTTTGCAGGATGGCGGAGAGCCGGCCCTCGCTGTCCCGCAACCGATTTTCGGTGTGCAACCGCTGGTCGGCATCGCGCAGGGAACCGCCGACCAGCCGGCCAAGATAAAGCCCCAACCCCGCCCCGACCAACAACGCCACCAGCGACGACAGCCAGCGCCCTCCCGGGCCGAACAGCACAACCAGAGCAATGGTCGCGCCGCCCGCCAGGCAAGCCAGCAATATTTTCCGGCGAAGGGTCATCAGGCCCGGGTGAGGTGGCGGTATTTGATCCGGTGGGGCTGGTCCGCCTCCGCCCCCAGCCGCCGGCGGCGATCCTCCTCATATTCGGTGTAATTGCCGTCGAACCAGACCACCTGGGAATCGCCCTCGAAGGCCAGCATGTGGGTGGCGATCCGATCGAGAAACCAGCGATCATGGCTGATCACCACCGCGCAGCCGGCGAAGTTTTCCAGCGCCTCCTCCAGGGCCCGCAGGGTGTTGACATCAAGATCGTTGGTCGGCTCATCCAGCAGCAGCACGTTGGCCCCGCTCTTCAGCATCCGGGCCAGATGGACCCGGTTGCGCTGGCCGCCGGACATCACCCCCACCTTGCGCTGCTGCTCGCTGCCGGAGAAGTTGAAGCGGGCCACATAGGCCCGGGAGTTAACTTCACGGTTACCTAAAGCGATGGTCTCCTGCCCCTCGGTGATCGCCTGCCAGATGGTCTCCTCGGGGTTCAGCACATCCCGGCTCTGGTCCACCGAGGCCAGCTTCACCGACTCGGCAATGCGGATGGTGCCGGAGTCGGGCTCTTCCTGGCCGTTGATCAGCTTGAACAGGGTACTCTTGCCGGCGCCGTTGGGGCCGATCACTCCGACAATCCCACCCGGCGGCAGGGAAAAGGAGAGATTTTCGAAAAGCAGTTTGTCGCCAAAGGACTTACCCAGCTTGTCGGCCTCAATCACCGTCTTGCCCAGCCGGGGACCGGGGGGGATATAGATCTCCAGATCCTTGCTCCGCTTCTCCCCCTCCTGACCCAGCAGTTCCTCGTAAGCCTTGATCCGGGACTTGGCCTTGGCGTGGCGGCCCTTGGGGCTCATTCTGATCCACTCCAGCTCGCGGGCCAGGGTTTTCTGACGATCGCTCTCCTGTTTCTCTTCCTGGGCCAGGCGCTT
>JBLRWU010000075.1:0-9907 GCA_047921155.1 Desulfurivibrio sp. | reverse complement strand
GCGCTCTGCAGCTCCACCGCCAGCAACTCCGGGGCCAGGGCGTTTTGCAGGCCGACGGCGACCCGCTCCACCGCCTCCAGGGCCTTGACCAGGGCGGCCTCATGCCGGGCATTGGGCACGCAGGCATAACCCGGATCCAAGGGCTTACCGCCGGTGAGGGCCTGAAAGAGGGCAGCTTCCAACGCCGCCAGCCCCTGGCCGGTCCGGGCCGAGATCCCGACCAGGGGCCGACCGGGAAAACGGCTCTCCCAGGGGGCCACCGCAAACTCCGCGGCCACCTCCGGCAGATCGATCTTGTTCACCGCCAGCAGCAGGTTTTTCTCCCGCACACTCTCATAGAGCGCCAGATCATCGGCGGTCACCCCCGCCGCCGCATCCAGCAGCAGGATAACCAGGTCGGCGCGCTCCCCCAGGCTGCGGGAGCGCCGGATCCCAAGCTCTTCCACCTGTTCACTGCTCTCACGAATCCCGGCGGTATCAACGATCCGCACCGGCACGCCGTGGATATTCAGGCACTCTTCGATGGTATCGCGGGTGGTGCCGGGAATGGCGGTGACGATGGCCCGCTCCTCCCGTAACAGGGCGTTGAGCAGGCTGGACTTGCCCACGTTGGGCCGCCCCAGAATCACCACCGCCGCCCCCTCCCGGAAGATCCGGCCCCGGGCGCGACCGGCCAGCAGCTCACTTAAAGGCCGGCGCACTCCGCTTTCCAGTTGCCGGTGCAGTTGCCGGTGATCGATGATCTCGCCATCCTCCTCGGGAAAATCGATGGCCACCTCGATCACCGCCAGGATGGCCAGCAGGGCGTCGCGGACTGCGCCCATCTGCGCCTGCAAACCACCACTGAGTTGGGAAATCGCCAGATTCAACCCTTGTCGGGTTTCGGCGTTGAGCAGATCGAGTACCGCCTCGGCCCGGGTCAGGTCGATGCGGCCGTTAAGGAAGGCGCGTTTGGTGAACTCTCCCGGTTCGGCGGCTCGGACCCCATCCATGGCCAGGATCAGGGCCAGAATCTCCCGCAGGACCACATAGCCGCCATGGCAGTGGATCTCCACCACCTCTTCCCGGGTGTAGGTGGCAGGGGCGGCCATATACACCGCCATCACCTCATCGAGGGGGTGATCGCCGGCGGGATCAATAATCCAGCCGTAACGCAGACGATGACTGGGAATTTGCGCGGGATTGGCGGCAGGTTTTGCCGGCCTGAAGAAGCGGGTAAGCACGGTGGGGGCCGCCGGGCCGCTGACCCGGATAATCCCGATTCCGCCGGCACCGGGCGGGGTGGCGATGGCGGCGATGGTGGCCTGCTCGAATTCGGAATAGGCGCCCATGACGGACCGCCTCAGGACCTGCCTTTGCCGCGCGGACGGGGCGGGCGTTTGCGTCCCTTGCCGGGGGGATGAATCAGAACCTTCTTGAACAACCCCTCGCCCACGCTGCGGCTGCGGATCTCGCTGTCACCCTGGAGGGCCAGATGGATAATCCGCCGTTCGGCCGGACCGACGGCGGCCAGGGTTCGGCTCTGGCCGCTGCTCTTGACCTCGGCGGCCAGGGCCAGGGCCCGCTCCTCCAGCTCACGGCAGCGACGGGCCCGGTAATCACCGGCGTCAAGTTCCAGAATAACCCGCCGGCCCAACTTTTTGGTCAGCATCTTGCGCAGCAGGTACTGGATGGAGTCCAGGACCTGCCCCTCGGGGCCGACCAGCAGTTCACTCTCCTCACCAACCAGATCGATCCGCACCTTCCCTTCGCTCTGCTCCCCGGCGATCCGGGCCTGGACCGCGCAGCCGCTCAGCTCCAGGAGGCGGTCGACCGTGGCGCTCACCTCGGCAAGCTCTGCGGCGGAGAGCGGTTCGGCGGCCACTTCCGGGGTGGTCTCCGCGACTGCCGCGGGTTTGCGGGTTTCAGGCCTGGGGCTTTGCGGCTTGGCCGGCCGGGATGGCGCTGATTCGGCTGCAACCGGCGCCTGGACTGCCGTCTTCCCGATTCCGGCTCCGGCTCCGGCCCGGAGCCCCACCCGAACCATGGCTTTCCTGCGACCAAAACCTAAGAACCCGGCGGAACCGGTGGTTACCACCTGGACCTCCAGATCTTTCCGCTCCACCCCCAAGGCGATGCAGGCGTTGTTGATCGCCTGATCGACATCATCGCCCCTGTATTCCATAAAGGCACTCATCCTGGTTTACCTCAATCCTTCATCCGATAGATCGTATATTGCTGGGCGATGGTCAGGACATTGTTGATGAACCAGTAGAGAACCAGGCCCGACGCAAAGTTGAGAAAGAGAAACGTGAAGACCACCGGCAGAAAAAGCATGATCTTGGCCTGCATGGGGTCGGTGATGGGAGTCATCTTCTGCTGCAGGAACATGCTGGCTCCCATCAGCAGGGTCAGGACCGGAATCCCGCCCAGCCAGGGGATATCAAAACCGATGTAAAGCCGGTCCGGGGCGGAGAGGTCGTTGATCCAGAGCATAAAGGGGGCATGACGCAGCTCGATGGACTGGAGCAACACCTTGTAGAGGGCGAAGAAGACCGGAATCTGCAGGATCATGGGCAGGCAGCCGCCCAGGGGGTTGACCTTGTAGGTCTGGTAGAGCTTGAGCATCTCCTGCTGCTGGCGCTGGCGATCATCCTTGTACTTCTCGCGCATCTTGGCCATTTTGGGCTGGATCTTCTGCATCACCTTCATCGACTTCAAGCCCTTGTGGGTCAGGGGCCAGAAGACGATCTTGATCATGATGGTCACCAGGATGATGGCGATCCCGTAGTTGCCGACCAGGCCATGGAAAAAGTTGAGCAGATAGAGGGCGGGCCGGGCCAGGAAATCGAACCAGCCGAAATTGACCGACCGCTCCAGATTATGGCCCAGCTCCTTCAACAGGGAGAGTTTTTTGGGTCCGTAATAGATCAGGTAATCGTAGCGCTGGGCGCCGCCGGCCGGGATGATGTCCGGGGCGGAGGCCACCACCGTGGTGGCGATCCCATCGCGACGGGAAGAGAAGTGGGCGGTGGCCGAACCCTCCGCCAGGGGGATGATTCCGGCCAGAAAGTAGGAGTCGTGATAACCGGCCCAGCTCACCCGGCCGGTGAAGCTGCGTCCGGCCCGCTCACCGGCCAGATCCTTGATCTTGACCTCCTGGACCTCGTGATCCACCAGGGCCACCGGGCCGCTGAAGAGGAAGCGATCCAGGGGGTCATCCCCGTCGGTGAAGGAGCTGGCGGTCAAGCTCAGATAGGGGGCGCCCTGCAACGGCACCTCGCCGCGGTTGCGCACCTCCTCGCTGAGCTGGATCCGGTAATCGTTGTCCCGGAAGGTATAGGTGCGGACAAACTCCAGACCCAGGGGCGAATAGGCCCGCATGGTCAGGACCTGTTCCCGGCCCTGGCCCACCACCAGGCGACCTTCCTGGTCGGCCTCGTAGCGAAGCAGCTCCGACCGGGCCGGCTCGACCCCCCAGGAGAAGCGCAACGGCAGCCCGTCTTCCGCGTCGGTGCGGACCAGATCCTTGGCGGGAGAGCCGCGATCCACCGTTTCCCGGAACTCATTGACCCGGAAGCTTTTCAGCACCCCGCCGTTTTCGGAGATGATCGCGGTGTAAAGGGAGGTCTCCACCGTGATCTCCCGCCCGGCCCGGCTCGGGTCCATCAGGGTGGCCACATCTATCGGGGCAACCGGGACCTCCCCCGCCATTCCCGGCAACTGGCCGAGGGACGGGGCTTCGGCGAAGGGGGCCGGCGCGGATTCTCCGGCGACCCGGGGGGAATCCACGGGCTGTACCGGGACCTGAGGCGATGGGGAGAAGAAGAACTGATAGACCAGCAGAATCGCCATCGACAGGACAATGGCAATCAGGGCTCGATAATTATCCATAAAGGCAAAGGGTTCCTTGAGGTTACTTGACCGGATCGAAGCCGCCGCGGCAGAACGGATGGCAGCGCAGGATTCTTTTCAGGGCCATGAAGCCGCCGCGGCAGACCCCGTGAATGCTGATCGCTTCCAGGGCGTACTCCGAACAGGACGGAACAAAGCGACAACTGGGAGGAAGCAGCGGAGAGATTGCGTAACGATAGCCGTGGATGACGGCCAGGCAGCAGCGCCGCACGACCGCACCCATGGCGGCGACCAGCCACCGGCCGGGGCTCTGGTTAAAGGGGGGGGTACTCATCCTTGCACCTTGGGCACCGTGGGCAACCTGGCAATTTCGGCCCGCCCCGCCGTTATTCCGGCCAGGGCAGCGGCAATTTCGGCTGGGGTGGCGAGGGTGAAATCGCGACGAACCGTAAAGACCATCTCCAGGGCGGGATTGAAGGCGGCCCGGTGCAACCGGAAAAACTCTCTGATGATCCGCTTGATCCGGTTGCGCCGCACCGCCGATTTTACCCCGGAGACACTGATGCCCATGCGGGGGCCCTGCCCTTTGGTCGGGGCAGCATCAGCCAGGCGGTAGACCAGGGCAAAATTATCGCCCCGAAGCCGCCGGCCGCCGGCGTAGATCCGCTGGTACTCACCGGGCTTTCTGATCAGCGCGGTTTTGGGCAGGCCAAGATGCTTCATCGGCTTAAACGCCCAATCGGTTCCGCTTAGACCGCCAGCCGCTTGCGACCCTTGGCCCGCCGCCGGTTGATCACCGCCCGGCCGTTCTTGGTACTCATCCGCACCCGAAAGCCGTGGGTCCGGTGACGCTTGGTGTTGCTGGGCTGATAAGTTCTCTTGCTCATGATAAAAACCTCTTTAACAGGTGATGAGGATAATCCTGGCGGCTTAAATCCCGGCGCCGTCGGCAACTCCGCCGGCTGACAAGCCGATAAACAGGGAAATTTATCTTAATGGGCGGCCTTTGTCAACCAGTACCTTTCAACCGCCGTTGTCGCTGTCCAGGCCGAATATTTTCCGCAGGGCGACCAGGTTGTGGCGCTTCTCTTCGGCCCCCGAACAGTTTTTCAGAAAAAGCATGGGATGGTGGAGCAGCTTGTTGACCAGGGCAACCCCCATCATCTCGACGGCCCGGCGCTCCTCGGGGCGCAGCTCGGGCAGCGCCGCCAGGGTCCGGACCAGCTCCGCCGCCCGCAGCTCTTCGGCCCGGCGCCGCAGCTCGGTGATGGTGGGGGCCGACTCCATATTATCCAGCCACTGGAGGAACTTGATCACCTCCTCACCCACGATCCGCTCGGCCCGATCGGCCTCCTTGCGGCGCTGTCCCTTGTTGGTCTCCACCACCTGCTGGAGGTCATCGATATCATAAAGATATACGTTATCCAGGTCGTTGAGGCCGGGGTCGAGGTCACGGGGCACGGCGATATCGATCAGAAAAATGGGCCGGTTGTAGCGCTGCCGCATCAACGGGGCCATCTCATCCTTGCGCAGGATCAGGCCGGGGGCGCCGGTGGAGCTGATCAGAATATCGGCCTCGGCCAGTTTCGGCACCAGTTCCGCCAGGGAGGCGGCTTCACCATTGAACCGGCGAGCCAGGGAAACCGCCCGCTCCAGGGTCCGGTTGGCCACCACCACCTTGCCGATCCCCTGGGCCAGCAGATGTTCCGCCGCCAACTCGGCCATCTCGCCGGCCCCGGCCAGCAGTACGGTTTTGCCGCTTAAGTCTCCGAAAATCTTGCGGGCCAACTGCACCGCCGCGTAACTGATGGAAACCGCGCTGCTGCCGATACTGGTTTCGGTGCGAATCCTTTTGGCCACCGAGAACGATTTGCTCAGCAGACGATGAAGGACGGCCCCGGTGGCCTTGTGCTCCATGGCCAGCCGGTAGGCGTCTTTGAGTTGGCCCAGGATCTGGGGCTCGCCCACCACCATCGAATCGAGGCTGGAGGCCACCCGGAAAACATGGTTGATCGCCTCGCTGCCGGTGAAGAGATAGCTGTACTTGGCGGCCTCCTCGCCGGAAAGACCGCTGCCGGCAAAAAGAAAATCCCGCACTGCCATCAGGGTATCGGCCTTGGGATCAACGACCAGCAGCACCTCGACCCGGTTGCAGGTGGAGAGAAAGCAGCACTCGTCACAACCGGGGATCTCCTTGATCTGAACCAGGGGGTTCAGGCAGTCGCCGGAAAAGGCCAGTTTTTCCCGAATCTCCACCGGAGCGGTCTGATGGTTAACCCCCAGGCAGGCAATTTTCTCAGCCAGCATAGGTATGGGCTCCACCCAGGAAAAGATTTACCCCCCAAAGGGTGAAAAGGACCGCGCAGAAGCCGACGATGGCCATGATCGCCGCCCGTCGTCGTCGCCAGCCCACGGTGAAACGCTGATGCATCATCGAGGCGTAGATCAGCCAGGTGATCAGCGACCAGGTTTCCTTGGGATCCCATTGCCAGAAAGCGCCCCAGGCCTGACGAGCCCAAAGCGAGCCGCTGATAATCCCCAGGGTCAGCAGAGGAAACCCGATGGTCAGACAGTGCTGATTCAGGTTGTCCAGCGCCTCCAACGAGGGCAGGCGCTCGGAAAAGAATCCCACCCGCTTGCGCTTGATCTCTCCTTCATGCACCAGATACATGATGCCGCCACAGAAGGCCAGGGCAAGAAAGGCGTTGGCCAGCAGGGCGATCATCCCGTGGGCGGGCAGCCACCAGCTTTGCAGGGCCGGCGGCAGTTCCACGAGATGGGAGGGAGAGGCCAGGGCCACGATCATCAACAGCATGATCATGGGGGTGACGAAGGCGGCAAAATTTTTCACCCGGTAACGCCAGCGAAAGAGCAGATAGGCCAGGGTCAGCGACCAGGCAAAGAAGGAGACCGCTTCGTGGCTGCTGGCCACGGGGGTGTGGCCGGCCGTCACGAAGCGCGCCACCAGGTAAACGGTGTGCAGGGCGAAGGCGGCGGGCAACAGCACCCGGACCATGGTCCGCAACCGTTTGTTGAGATTGAAAAAGCAGACCAGCGAGGTGACGGTGGCCCCGGCGTACAGGGCAAAAACCAGCAAAAACAGGGGTTCCATACTATTCAGTCCTCATCTTTGATCCTGTCCACCACGGCCAGCGCTTCGGCGGAGCCGATGGTTTTATCGACATGCTCCCGCACCAGATCCCAGCGCCCCTGTCGGACCCAGCCGACCAGATCTGCGGCCACCAGCTCCTTGAAACACCGGCAGTTCACCTGATGCCCGGCCCCTCGCTCAATCACCAGGGGACGCAGGGCCGCAAGCAGCGCCAGCACTTTTCGGTATTCATCACCGAATTTTTCTTCCAACTCCCGGCGCAGTTTGCCGGCCAGGGCCGGACTGGCCCCGCCAGTGGAGATCGCCAGGCTCAGGTCGCCGCGCCGAACCACGGCGGGGAGAATCACATTGCACCACTTGGGCACGTCGGCCACGTTGAGCAGCAGGTTATCCCGCTCCGCCTCGGCATGGATCCGGGCCTGGACCGCCTCATCGTCGGTGGCGGCGATCACCAGAAAGGCCCCGGCCAAATCACCCTCGCGGTACTCCCGATCCAGCCAGCGCAAAGCTCCGGCCTGGTGCAGGCGGGCCAGCTCCCCGTCGAGCCGGGGGCTGACCACCGTCACCGTGGCCTCGCAGGCCAGCAGACTCTCCACCTTGCGGCGGGCCACCGCCCCGCCGCCCACCACCACGCAGGGTCGCCGCGAGAGTTGCAGGCTGACCGGAAAGAAACCCATGACGCAAAACCTCGTTATAAACGGAAAGTCGCGGTACGGCTCACCAACCGGTGAGCAACCGCGACCAATCCCGAGACAAGTTCGCCTTTTCTATAATCAATTTGACGCATTCTGCAATCTATTGTACGCAGGAGCAACCGTCTATAGCTCTTCTGCCATCCCCTTGCGCAGCAGCTCCCGCTCCCGCATCCGCACATACTGCATCAACTCCTTCTCCTCCTGGGGCCCAAGCAGAAAGTGGACCCCGAAACAGGGAAACCGGCGCTCGTTTTCGCAAACCCGCACCACCCGGCCCTCTTTAATCAGCAACCGCACAACTGCGCCTCCCCCGTTGGGAAAAGTGAGGGTGATATCGTGGACCTGGTCTCCAACCTGCAGCCCCTCGGTCCGCCGCTCCTCCTGACTGAACAGGCAGCCGGTGGCGCTGATATTCTCCAGCACAAAATCGTAGCGGAACTCGTCCCGGTAGCGAAAAGCCACCCCGCTTCCCAGGGGTACATCCACCCGGAAGTTGAAGCGGCGCTGCAACTGGACATATTTCAGGGGCGCGGTGGTGATCAGGGTGTCGGGGGTAACCTCCAGCAGCTTGACGGAAAACTGGTTCCAGAGCTGGGCCCTGTCCTTGAAGAGAATCCGCAGCGGCTGCGGCCCCATCGCCAGGGGCCAGTCCACCGGCATGTCCAGCACCAGCCGCTGCGAGTCAAACTTCAGCAGGGCCACCTTGCCGGACTCGTAGCCCTTGGCCACCACCACACAGAAAATGTGCTGCCTTTCAATGACGCGCAGAGCCTGTTGGATAATTTTGGCGGATCGGGTAGCATGAATGCCGCCGCCGCAATCAACCCACCCGCCGGTGAGCGCTTTATCTTCCTCGGGGATGCCTGAAGTAGTCATAATGGGGCGAATTTAACATAAGTTAAGGGAAAGAGCATGGACAACCTGCAACCGCCTCTATCCGCCGAGGCGATCTGTTTCGGCCTGGATCGGGAGACCGACGAAAGATCACTGGTTGAGCTGCTCGGCCGTTTCGCCCGGCCCCGGCTCCTGGCCACCCTGGCTCCGCGCCTCACCGGCCGGGAGATCGAGGAGCTGGTTGACCTGACCAGCAAGCTGATGCAGCGTCACCTCAACCACCGCGAGTATCATCAACTGTTCCTGAATAACCGGGATTAGTACCGACTGTCACCCCCGAGCGCAAGCATAAACAACGTTTGGCGACCAGATCAACAAGGAGCTGTGGCATGACTGAACCGATCATCAACGATCTGCGGGAATTTTTGGAAATTTTGCGGCGGGAAGGGGAGCTGGCGGTTATCGAAGAGCCGGTGGACCCCCATCTGGAGATCGCCGAGATCCACCGCCGGGTGATCGCCCGCCAGGGTCCGGCCCTGCTCTTCACCCAGGTCAAGGGGAGCGCCTTTCCGGTGACCACCAATCTTTTCGGTTCTTCCCGGCGCATGGAGCTGGCCTTCGGCCGCCGGCCGCTGCGCTTTGTCGCCGAACTGGTGGAGATGATCGAGACCATGCTGCCCCCCAGTCTGGAAAAACTGTGGGCCCGGCGGGGTCTGTTGCGCCAGGCCGCCGGGGTAGGACTGAAGACCGGGCGGCGGGGGGCGATTCTGGAAAACCGGCAGAGCCCGGTCCGGCTGAGCGAACTGCCCCTGCTCACCTCCTGGCCCGGCGACGGCGGCCCCTTTGTTACCCTGCCCCTGGTTTACACCGAGGATCCCGGCGGCCGGGGCCACAATTTGGGGATGTACCGGATTCAGCGCTACGACGACACCACCACCGGCATCCACTGGCAGATCCACAAGGGCGGCGGCTACCACTACCACGAGGCGGAAAAACTGGACCAGGCCCTGCCGCTGACCCTCTTTATCGGCGGACCGCCCGCTCTGATGATGGCGGCCATCGCGCCGCTGCCGGAAAATATCCCGGAGCTGTTGCTGGCCTCATTGATTCTGGGGAAAAAGCTGCCCCTGGTCAAGGACCCCTTGGGGGGACACCCCCTGGTGGCCGGAGCCGAATTCGCCGCCAAGGGGATGGTGCCGCCCCATCTTCGCCGCCCGGAAGGCCCCTTCGGCGACCACTATGGCTACAACTCTCTGACCCACGACTACCCGGTTTTTCAGGTGGACCGCCTCTATCATCGCAACAAGGCGATCTACCCGGCCACCGTGGTCGGCCGCCCCAGGCAGGAGGATTTCTATATCGGCGATTTCCTCCAGGAGCTGCTCTCCCCGCTCTTCCCCCTGGTGATGAGCGGGGTGCGCCAGCTCAAAAC
>JBLRWU010000074.1:0-9997 GCA_047921155.1 Desulfurivibrio sp. | reverse complement strand
TCAGCTCCTCGTCCACCATGGCGTGCCCGCCGTACTTGATCACCACCGTCTTGTTGTAGAAGGAGCGGATATAGGGCAGGGCCTCAATCAGGGTCTTGGCTTTATCGATGCTGTTTTTCATAACCGGTCTTTATGGTATAGTGTGCGCTGGCTGATGTTAACGGTTGAGAGAATTCTTCTCTTCCCGGCTGGAGCGTAATGTTATAGAATACTAGGTTTTACAGCCGAGACGCAAGGATAAAGCTCGGCCCCGAGACCACCCATCACGGAGTGACGACAACTATTATGCGTTTTTATTTTTTCCTGATCTGCTGCCTGGCGCTGCTGCCCGCCACCACCGCCCGGGGCGAACAGGCCGCCTCCATCCAGATCGAATCGGACCGGATGGAGTCGGTGGGGGGCGAAAACGCCATCCTCTTCTCCGGCCAGGTGGTGGCACGGCAGGGTGATCTGGTGGTCCATTCCGACGGGATGACGGTTTTCTATCTCGACGAGGAGGAGCGAGCGCAACTGCCGGCGGGCGATGAGCGGCGCCTGAAAAAACTCTTTGCCATCGGCAACGTCAAGATCGAAACCCCGGAGTGGATCGGCACCGGCGAACGCCTGGATTACTTCGAGGTGGAGCGCAAGGTTTACCTCACCGGCAACGCTCGGGTGTGGCAGGGTAACAACCTGGTCACCGGGGAGGCGGTAACCATCTACCTCGACGAGGGTAAAAGCATCGTCGAGCGCAGTGACCGGCCCGGGGAACGGGTCCGCGCCTTCTTCTACTCCGGCGACAACAACGGGCCGACCAGCGGGCCGACCACCCCGCAGGGGCAAGCGGCGCCAACCGACCAAGGGCCGCGGGAACTCCCGGGGGAGCCCCGGCTTCCGGGCCCCGCCGTTCCAGTCCCCGCGCCCCCGGCCGCTCCCACCGTTCCCCTGGTTCCGGAACCGGTTCCGGCTGGTGAGCAGCTCCGGCCATGACTCTTGCCCCCATGCAACTGACCACCGAACGAATCGTCAAGCAGTACCAGAAGCGACGGGTGGTGGACGGCATCAGCCTGTCGGTGGAAACCGGCGCCGTGGTGGGGCTGCTCGGGCCCAACGGAGCCGGCAAAACCACCACCTTCTACAGCATCGCCGGGTTCATTCGTCCCGACTCCGGCCGCATCGTCCTCAACGGCGAGGATATCACCAAACTTCCCATCCACCGGCGGGCCCGCAAAGGACTGGCCTACCTGCCCCAGGAATCTTCGGTGTTCCGCAAGCTCAGCGTCGAAGAGAATGTCCGCATCGTTCTCGAGCCCCTGGGGCTGAGCCGCCAGGAGATTCGCCAGCGGATCGGTGGCCTGCTGGAGGAGTTGAAGCTGGGCTACCTGGCCGATAATCCGGCCCACTCTCTGTCGGGTGGGGAACGGCGACGGGTGGAAATCATGCGGGCCCTGGCCATGCAGCCCCGCTTCATTCTGCTTGACGAACCCTTTGCCGGGATCGATCCCCTGTCGGTGGCCGATCTCCAGCACATTATCCGCGATCTGAGGACCCGGGGCCTGGGGGTGCTGATCTCCGACCACAACGTGCGGGAAACCCTTGAGGTTTGCGACCGGGCCTATATCGTCAACCACGGCAAAATCTTGACCAGCGGCTCGGCAGACGATATTGTCCGCTGCCCGGCAGCCCGCTCACTCTACCTGGGCGAAAACTTTACCCTTTAACCACTATGGCCCTAGAACTTCGCCAAAACCTGAAATTAAGCCAGCAGCTGGTGATGACTCCCCAGTTGCAGCAGGCGATCAAACTGCTGCAACTCTCGCAACTGGAGCTGGTGGAGACCATCCAGCAGGAGCTGGAGATCAATCCGGTGCTGGAGGAGGGGTTGTCGCTGGAGGATGGCTCCGGAACCGAGTCCGTTCCGAACCAGCCGGAGGGCCCCACGGTAACCGGCCCGGGGGATGACGTTCCCCGGGCGGAACCGGAGCGCACCGCCGAAGTGGAGATGGAGCCGACTTCCGCCCTGGGTGAGATCGACTGGGGCAACTACATCAACGAATACGCCGGCGAACAGGGCGATGGCGGCTACTCCGCCGGGACCGGCCGCGACCACGATGACCTGCCTTCCCGGCTGGATATCCTCAGCACCCGGCCCAACCTCCAGACCCATCTCACCTGGCAGCTCAATCTCTCCCGGATCAGCGAAGAGGAGCGGGAGGTGGGTGAATTTATCATCGGCAACCTGGACGGCAACGGCTTTCTCACCACCGACCAGGCGGAGATCGAAGCCCAAACCGGTTGCAGCCCCGCCACCGCCGCCCGGATGCTGGCCCTGATCCGGGAGATGGACCCGGCCGGGGTCGGGGCCGTCGACCTTGGTCAATGCCTGCTGTTGCAACTGGATCGCCTGGGGCTTGGCGATTCGCTGGCCGCCCGCATCGTCCGCAGCCATCTGAATCTCCTGGAAACCCGCAACTACGCCGGAATCGCCAAGGCCACCGGCCGCTCCCCCGAGGAGGCGGCGGCGGCGGTGGAGATCATCACCGGCCTCAATCCCCGCCCCGGCCGGATCTATTCCGACGAGGATCCGGTCTATATCATCCCCGATGTCTATATCCACAAGCTGGGCGAGGAGTATGTGATCATGCTCAACGACGAGGGCCTGCCCCGGCTGCGGATCAGCAACTACTACCGGGATATCCTGGATAAGGATTCGGTGGCTCCCAGCGAAACCAAGAACTACGTCCAGGAAAAGCTGCGCGCCGCCATGTGGCTGATCCGCTCCATCCAGCAGCGCCAGCGCACCATCCACCGGGTGGTGGAAAGTATTCTTAAGTATCAGCGTGATTTTTTCGAGTACGGAGTGGAAAAACTCCGGCCCATGGTGCTGCGCGACGTGGCCGAAGATATCGGAATGCACGAATCGACGATCAGCCGGGTGACCACCAACAAATATCTGCACAGCCCCCAGGGCACCTTCGAGCTGAAATATTTTTTCAACTCCACCATCTCCACCCACGGCGGCGATGCCCTGGCTTCGGAGAGTATCAAGCAGCGGCTGAAGAGCATCGTCCAGCACGAGGACCCCCAAAAACCCCTCAGCGACAACGCCATCGCCGATATCTTCAACCGGGACGACATCCGCCTGGCCCGGCGCACCGTGGCCAAGTACCGGGAACAACTGGGAATACTCCCATCCAAACTGCGCAGAAGACCTTAAATGACCGCCATCTCCCAGGCCGATCAGGCCTTGATTATTCCGGATATGCAAGCCACCTCCAGGAAAGAGGCCCTGAGGGAGCTGGCCGCCGCCGCCGTTGCCGCCCACCCCCATCTGGATCAGGACCACCTTTACCAGGTCCTGGAAGCCCGGGAAGAGCTGGGTTCCACCGGGATCGGCGAGGGAGCCGCCATTCCCCACGGCAAGGTGGCCGGATTGGACGAGATGGTGCTTATTTGCGGGCGCAGCGTCAGGGGGGTGGCCTTTGCCGCCCAGGACGGCCGCCCCATCCACCTCTTTTTCCTGCTGCTGGCCCCGGCGGACGCCGCCACCCCCTACCTTGGCCGTCTGGCGGAACTGGCCCGTTTTATCCGGGACCATTTGACCACGGCCCGCCTGCTCCAGGCGGAGAGCCGTGCGGAGATGGCCGCGATTTTGCGCGGCGACGGGGGAGAGGGAGCAAGTGATCGTTGAGCTGCAAAGCTTCGGCCACAAGTATGGCCCGCCGCCCGCCGCCGATCTGGTCTTCGACGCCAGGGTCCTGCCCAATCCCCACTGGGTGGAGGAGTTGCGCCCCCACAGCGGCCGGGAACCGCTGATCGCCGCCTATGTGCTGGAAAACTCCGCCGGCCGGGACTTTTTGACTCTGCACCTGAACCTGCTCCGTTTTTTGCTGGAGCACAGCCGGGCCGGCGGCCGGGGATTTTTACGGGTGGCGGTGGGCTGCACCGGCGGCCGCCACCGCTCGGTGGCGGTGAGCGAAGCCCTGGCTTCCGCCCTGGCCGACCTGGTTCCGGTAAATCTAACCCATCGTGATATCGAAAAATGAAGCGTGAGCTTGTCCGACAGCTGGCCGCCATCGTCGGTGACCGGCAGGTGGCCACCGCCCCCGAAGAACTGGCAGCTTACTCCTACGACGGTTCGGCCCGGGATTATCTGCCGGCGGCGGTGGCCTTTCCCCGCGATCGGGATCAGATCGTGGCCATCATGCGGCTGGCCACGGCCACCGGCACCCCGGTAACGCCCAGGGGGGCGGGAACCGGAATGGCCGGCGGGGCGTGTGCGGTCAAGGGCGGGATTGTCCTGGCCCTGGCCGGACTCAATAAAATCGTCGAGATCGACAGTGCCAATCAGGTGGTGGTGGTGCAACCGGGAGTGATCACCGCCGAACTGCAGGCGGAGGTGGCCCGGCACGGCCTCTATTACCCCCCCGACCCGGCCAGCCGCGCCTTCTGCACCATCGGCGGCAACGTGGCCTGCGGGGCGGGAGGGCCGGCGGCGGTCAAGTACGGCGTCACTCGCGATTATGTCCTGGCCCTGGAAGCGGTGCTGGCCGACGGCCGCGTCATCCGCAGCGGGGTTCGCACCGCCAAGGGGGTGGTGGGTTACGATCTGACCCGGCTGCTGGTGGGCTCCGAGGGCACCCTGGCGGTGATCAGCGAGATCACCCTGCGCCTCATTCCCCAGCCCCCCGCCAAGGCCACTTTCCTGGCGCTCTGCCGCGATATGCATCAGGCCGTGGGCCTGGTCAACACCATCCTCCACCAGCTTACTCCCTGCACCCTGGAGTACCTGGACCACACCGCCCTCGGGCTGGTGGAGGATCGCCTGCCCGCCGCCCTGCCAGTCCGGGGCCGAAATGCCCTGCTGCTGCTGGAACTGGATGGAGACCGGGAGACGGTGGCCGCCCAGAGTCTCCGCCTGCGGGCCCTGCTGGCCGAACAGGATGGGGTGACCCTGCGGGCGACAACCGCTCCGGCCGAAGCCGCCGAGCTCTGGGCGGCCCGCAAGGCCCTCTCCCCGGCCGCCTTTCAGCTGCGTCCCCACAAGATCAGCGAGGACGTGGTGGTCCCCCGCAGCCGGATTCCCGACCTGGTGGCCCACACCGAGGAGCTGGGCCGGCGCCACCGCCTGCCGATCTTCACCTTCGGCCACGCCGGAGACGGCAATATCCATGTCAATATCATGCTGGATCGCAACGACGGAGATGAGCTGCAACGGGGCGAGGCGGCCCGGGCCTCCCTATACCGGAAGGTGCTGGCGCTGGGGGGGACCCTCTCGGGGGAACACGGGGTGGGGATCAGCAAGGCGGCGGCCATCGAGGCGGAACTGGGCCGGGAAACCCTGCAACTGATGCGGGAGTTGAAGAAGATGTTCGACCCCGACAACATCCTCAATCCCGGCAAAATTTTTGCCTGAGCCTAAGGCTAAGAGCGTTGCGCCAGGGCGGCGGCGATCTCCCCCTGGAGGCTGTCGATCAGGGCCAGGGGGTCGGGGGCGGTGCTGATGGGACGGCCGATCACCAGGTGGTCGGCCCCGTTGGCAATGGCCGCTCCGGCGGTGGCGATCCGGCGCTGATCATCGCTGCCGGCGCTGGCGGCCGGGCGAATACCGGGGGTGACCGCCAGAAAATCCTCTCCCAGCTCACCCCGCAGCCCGGCCACTTCCAGGGCCGAGCAGACCACCCCGTCGCAACCCAGCTCCACCGCCTTCCGGGCCCGCATCCGCACCAGGTCGACCACCGGGCCGCTGAGCCCCATCTTGCGCATGTCGCTCTCATCGAAACTGGTCAGGACGGTGACCGCCAGCAACCGGATATCCCCCTTGGCCGCCACCGCCGCCCGGATAATGGAATCGTTGCCATGAATGGTGGCCAGACTGACCCCATGGTTGTGCAACTGCTCCACCGCCCGCTGTACCGTTTCGGGAATATCGAAAAACTTCAGATCCAGCATCACCTTGTTGCCGCGGGCGGTGATCGCCTCCACCACCGGCCACCAGCCGGCGGTGAAAAGCTGCAGGCCTACCTTGAAAAACCTGATCCGGTCATCCAGCCGCGCCACCCAGCGCAGAGCCTCGCCGGGATCGGCAAAATCGAGGGCAAAGATGATCCGTTCATCAAGAGCAATATTGGGGGAAATTCCCCGGCCGGGGCCGTCAATTTTCATGCCGCCTTTATAGCTCCCCAGCCCCGACCCTGCAAGGTTTTTCGGCTAAGATCCCGATTCCTCCCGCTTGACTTAACCCCGGCCGATTGCTATCATCCCCCGCAGGGAAGGGAATAACAACCTCGTCACTACCCCGTCACGACAACCAAGGAGAATCACGCAATGAGCGGACCGGAAAGCAAGATTGAGAGCATGCAGCAGGAAAATCGTATTTTCAACCCTCCCACTCCCCCCGCGGACACGGTGTCGGCCAAGTCCATGGCGGAATACCAGGGCATGTACCAGCGCTCCATGGAAGACCCCGAAGGCTTCTGGGCCGAGCGGGCCGAAGCGATGCTGACCTGGGATAAGAGATGGGACAAGGTGCTGGATGCGGATATGCATAAGCCGGAGATCAAGTGGTTTGCCGGCGGCAAGCTCAATGTTTCCGTCAACTGCCTGGACCGGCACCTGCAGAACGGCCGCCGCAACAAGGCCGCCATCATCTGGCAGGGGGAACCGGAGGAGGATGTCCGGGTTTACACCTACCAGATGCTGCACAGCGAGGTGTGCCGAATGGCCAATGTCCTGCGCAAGATGGGGGTGGGCCGGGGGGACCGGGTTTCCGTTTACCTGCCGATGATCCCCGAACTGGCCATCGCCCTGCTGGCCTGCACCCGGATCGGGGCAATTCACAGCGTGGTTTTCGCCGGTTTTTCCGCGCAAGCCCTCAAAAGCCGGATTCAAGATAGCGAGGCCAAGGTCCTGATCACCGCCGACGCGGTATTGCGGGCCGGCAAGACCATTCCGCTTAAACCCAACGCCGACCAGGCCCTGGCCGAATCTCCCTCCGTGCAAAACTGTATTGTGGTGAAAAGGGCCGGCAATGAGGTGCCGATGCAGGCCGGACGTGACTCCTGGTGGCACGAGGAGGTGAACGGCGCGGGGATCACCAGCGACTGCCCTCCCGAAAGCATGGATGCCGAGGACACCCTGTTTATCCTCTACACCTCGGGCTCCACCGGCAAACCCAAAGGGGTGGTGCATACCACCGGCGGTTACCTGACCTACGCGGCCCAGACCTGCCAGTGGGTCTTCGACCTCAAGGATGATGATGTCTTCTGGTGTACCGCCGATATCGGCTGGATCACCGGCCACAGCTATATTCTCTACGGCCCGCTGGCCCTGGGCGCCACCTCGGTGATGTTTGAAGGGGTGCCCAGCTATCCCAAGCCCGACCGTTTCTGGCAGATCTGCGACAAATTCAAGGTCAACACCTTCTATACCGCCCCCACGGTGATCCGGGCCCTGATGCGAGAAGGGACGAAATGGCCACAAAAACACGACCTTTCCTCCCTGCGCCTGCTGGGCTCGGTAGGTGAACCGATCAACCCCGAGGCCTGGATGTGGTACCATGAGCATATCGGAGGCAGCAAACTGCCGGTGGTGGATACCTGGTGGCAGACCGAAACCGGCGGGATCATGATCTCCGCCATGCCCTTCGCCACCCCCCTGAAACCCGGTTCGGCCACCTTCCCGCTGCCCGGAGTCGATGCCGCCGTGCTGCGGGAAGACGGCAGCGAAGCCGGACCCAACGAGGGTGGCCACCTGGTGATCCGCAAGCCCTGGCCCGGCATGCTGCGCGGGGTCTTTGGCGATCCGGCCCGCTACAAGAAGACCTATTTTTCCCGTTACGCCGGGATCTACGACCCGGAGGACGGGGCACGGAGGGATGAGGACGGCTATTTCTGGATCATGGGCCGGTTGGACGACGTGATCAACGTCTCCGGCCATCGCCTGGGTACCGCCGAGATCGAATCCGCCCTGGTGGCCCACCCTGAAGTGGCCGAGGCGGCGGTGGTCGGCGCCCCCCACGAGGTCAAGGGGCAGACCATCTACGCCTACGTTTCCCTGCGGGCCGGAGTTGTGCCCAACGACGAGTTGCGGGCCGCTTTGCGGGCCCATGTCCGCAAGGAGATCGGACCCATCGCCACTCCGGAATTTATTCAGTTTTCCGATGGCCTGCCTAAAACCCGAAGCGGTAAGATCATGCGCCGTATCCTGCGCAAAATCTCCGCCGGTCAGACCGAGGCGGCCGATTTCGGCGATACCTCGACCCTGGCCGACCCCTCGGTGGTCAACAGCCTGGTGGCCGGCAGCAAGGAGTTTATCAAATGATTAGAGCCGCCGCGCTGCTGATGCTGGTTTCACTGCTCGCTCTTTTACCCCCGCCGGCGGCCGCGGCCGGGGAGCCGCCCAGGCTGGCGGTGCTGCCCTTGGAGCTGCAGGCCCCCCAGGAGATGACCTATCTGGTGGATGGGGTTCGCACCATGCTGGGCAGCCGCCTGGCGGCGGGCGGGCAGGCCGAGCTGCTGGAGCGGGGCGGGGTAGAGCGGGCTCTGGCCACCGGCAGACCGCAACAGCCCTCCGAGTTCATCACCCTGGGGGAGCAACTGGCGGCGGATTATCTGGTCGCCGGTTCCCTCACCGCGGTGGGCGGCAGCGTCAGCCTGGACGCCATTCTCTATGACATCAAGGGCGGTGCGCGGCCCCGCTACTTTTCCGCCACCGCCCCCTCGGAGGGGGAGGTGATTGCGGCGGTGGACCGGCTGGCCGGGGAGATAAGGGCAGCGCTGAGCGGTGCCGATCAGTTGGCGCTCCAGGCGACGCCCCCCGTAGCCGCACCCGCTCCGGGACAGCCGACTTACGTTTCTCCCCACCCGGCCCGGCAACTGCCCGGGGGGGACGGCGCCACTTCCCCCTTTCTCCGGGCTGCCGAGGTCTCCCGATTACAGGGTTTCAGTAAAAGCCACGATATCCCCCTCGGACTTATGGCCATGGATGCCGGCGACCTGACCGGCGACGGTGAAACGGAATTTGTCCTGGCCGGCAGCAATCGGGTGGAGATCTACCGCCGCATTCAGGGGCGTTTTCTCCGGATTGGGCAGATCGAAACCCTCAACCGTTATCCCATCCACTACATCTCCCTTGCCGACCTCAACGGCAACGGGCGCGCTGAAATCGTGGTCAGCGCCTCCGACGAACGATCACCCAACTCCTTGATTTTGGCATGGAACGGGACCGAGCTTGTGGCCACCCATGACAAAATCCCCTGGTATATCCGGGCCATGCCGTTGCCCATGGAGGGCACCGCCCTGGTCGGGCAACGGGCCGGAATGGGAGGCGGAGAGTTTTTGCGCCCCGGGCTGTTCCGGCTGAATTTGATCGCCGACGGCTCGGTGGCGCAGAGGGCCCAGCTTGCGGTCCCGGGTCGGCTTAATCTGTTCGACTTTATCTATGTCGATCTTGACGATGATGGAGTCGATGAGATCGTGGCCATCACCCAGAGCAACCGCATGGAGGTTCTCAACGCCGGGGGCGGCCGCCTGTGGATCAGCGAGGAACAGTACGGCGGCACCACCCGTTTTCTTGGCGGCCTGGGGGACTCGGGAGATGGTCCGGAAGTGCCCCATGCACCGGTCCTTCACTTTGTCCCGGGGAAGATAGTTGCCCGCGATATCACCCGGAACGGCCGGCCCGAGATCGTGATCAACAGGAACATCTCCTCGGTTCCCCTCACTTTCGGGCGGATCCGTTCCTATTCCGCCGGAGAGGTCCACGCCCTGAGCTGGAATGGCCTGGAGATGAACGAGATCTGGCGAACCCGCCGGATCGAAGGCTATATCGCCGACATTCAACTGGGTCCGGATACAACCCATATCTTCGAAGGGGAGGAGGCGCCGGTGGCCGGCGCCGAACTCTTTGTCGGAGTGGTCCTTAAAAGCGGGGGCCTGGGGATTCGCCCCGCATCGGAAAGCGCGATCTATGTTTACCCGGTGCGTTACGACCAGGAGTAACCGTTCAGCAGCACCCC
>JBLRWU010000073.1:0-10011 GCA_047921155.1 Desulfurivibrio sp. | reverse complement strand
GGTGCCGGTGGAGAGATCAACCCGGTCGCCGCCCTGGGCCGGCCCGGCCGAAGGTTGGGCTGCGGTCTCTTCGCCGCGCTTCACCTGCAGCTTCTCGGTCTTAAGCTGGGGAAAAATATTGGTAAGCTTCATAATCGCCACTCCCGGGCCACCCCGACAACCGCCGGAAGCGGCCGTCTTAACGGGGATACTGAGATGTGCCGTCGCCTGCCGACGGACACAACATTGCTCTCCTGTGTAACATATCGGATGGTGGAGAACAAACTTTAATCTTTTTTTAACTATTCGACGGCATCCGGGGGACACTGCCGAACAAACTTGCCCGCCCCGCTCCGGGTCGTTGCCAAGATCAGGGCTTACCTGGTATGATCCCGGGCCATGACTACCCAGGAACCGCTCTACCTCATCGACGGCAGCGCCTATATCTACCGGGCCTACCACGCCATCGGCCCGCTCACCAATCCGAGCGGCCTGCCCACCCACGCAATTTACGGCTTCACCACCATCCTGCTGCGGGTGATCCGGGAGAGATCACCGCGCTTTCTGGCGGTGGTTTTCGATGCCAAGGGGCCCAACTTTCGCCATCAGCTTTACCCTAAGTACAAGGCCAACCGGCCGGCGATGCCCGAGGATCTGGTTTGTCAGATCCCCTATATAAAGGAGGTGGTCGCTGCCTACAACATCATGGCTCTGGAGCAGAATGGGTTTGAGGCCGACGATCTGATCGCGGCGGCGGTGCGGCGGCTGGCGGGGCCGGAACAGCCGGTGGTGGTGGTTTCCGGCGACAAGGATCTGCTGCAACTGGTCGGGGATTATGTCACCCTTTGGGACCCGATGAGTGACAAGGTCCTGGATGTGGAGGGGGTGACCCGCAAGTACCAGGTGCCGCCGCACCATCTACTGGACTACTTCGCCCTGGTGGGCGACAGCTCCGACAACGTGCCGGGGGTGCCGGGGGTCGGGCCGAAAACCGCGGCCAGGGTGATCGAGAGCTTTGGCGATCTGGACCGCCTGTATGAACGAATTGAGGAGGTGACCCCCCCTAAGTTACGGGAAAAATTGCTGGCCCACCGCCAAGAGGCCCTGCTCTCCCGCGACCTGATCCGGCTGGCCGACGAACTGGAGGTGCCCGCTCGGCCCGAAGATTATGCCCATACCGCCCCCGATCAGGAAAAGTTGCGGCAACTGTTTCAATTTCTCGATTTCACCCGCCTGATCAAAAGTGAGCTTAGCGCCGAAAAGCTGACCGCCGACCGCTTCCGGCTGGTGGCCAACCGGGCCGAGCTGGTTGCTCTGGCCAAGCAGCTGCGAAGCAGCCCCATCCTGGTCATCGACACCGAAACCACCTCCCTTGACCCCTTGCAGGCCGACCTGGTGGGGATTTCGCTCTGTTCCGGCGCCACCGGGGAAGGGGCGAGTCGGGAAGCCTGGTATCTGCCCATCGGCCATCGGGCCGCCGGTGAACCGGTGGCCGGTCAACTGGCCCTGGATGAGGTGCGGGAGATCTTAACCCCTCTGCTGGCCGACCCCGCTTCTCTCAAGCTGGGGCACAACTTGAAGTTCGATCTCCAGGTGTTGCAGCGCCACGATTTTCCTCTGGAGCCGCCCCTGGCCGACACCATGATCGCCTCCTACCTGATCGATCCCTCCCGGCGCTCCCACAAACTCGATGACCTGGCCGAGGAGCTGCTCCAGCGGCGGTTGACCAGCTTTGCCGAGGTCACCGGGCAGGATAAGCGCCCCGATGCTTTCGCCCATGTGGACACGGCCGCGGCTGCCGATTACTCCTGTGAGGATGTGGTGGCCACCCTGCTGCTTTGGGAGCAGCTGCAGCCCCGGCTGGCGGAGCTGGAACTGACGGCTCTTTTTAACGAAGTGGAGATGGTGCTGCTGCCGATTCTGGCCCGGATGGAAAGGATCGGGATCATGGTGGACGGAGCGGTGCTGGCCGAGCTGGCCGAGGAGTTCGGCCGGGAACTGGCCCGCCTGGAGGAGAAGATTCAGCAGTTGGCCGGGGAGCCCTTCAATACCAACTCCCCCCGCCAACTGGAGGAGATTCTCTTTGAGAAGCTGAAGCTGCCCCGGGGGCGGAAAACCAAGGGTAAAACCGCCTATTCCACCGATATCAAGGAGCTGGAAAGGCTGGCCGCCTACCACGATCTGCCGGCCACGGTGATTGCCCAGCGCAACCTGAGCAAGCTCAAATCCACCTACGTCGATAAGCTCGGCACCCTGATCAGTCCCCAGGACGGACGGGTTCACACCTCCTTTAATCAGACGGTGACCGCCACCGGCCGCCTGAGCAGCAGCAATCCCAATCTGCAGAATATTCCGATCCGCACCCCGGAGGGGCGGCGGCTACGGGCCGCCTTTATCGCCGCGCCGGGGCAGCTCTTTCTGGCCGCCGACTATTCCCAGATCGATCTGCGGGTCCTGGCCCATTATGCCCAGGATCCGGTGCTGCTGGAGGCCTTCGGCCGGGGCGAGGATATCCACACCCGCACCGCCGCCGAGATTTTCCGGGTCAATCCGGCCATGGTTACCTCCCAGATGCGGCGGGTGGCCAAAACCATCAACTTCGGCATCATCTATGGGATGAGCGCCTTCGGCCTGGCCGAGCAGTTGCATTGCAGCCGCAAGGAGGCCCAGACCTTCATCGACCGCTATTTCGAGCTTTACCGGGGGGTCAAGGAGTTCATGGGCGCCATCGTTGAACAGGCCCGGCGGGACGGTTACGTCTCCACCCTGCTCAAACGCCGCCGGGGGCTGCCCGAGATCTCATCCACCAACAAGATGCGCCGGGAGTTCGCCGAACGCACCGCGATCAACACCCCCATCCAGGGGACCGCCGCCGATATCATCAAGCTGGCCGCCATTGTCTGCGATTGCGAATTGCGGGCCGCCCGGCTCAAGAGCGAGGCTCTGCTGCAGATCCATGACGAACTGATCTTCGAGGTGCCGGAGGCGGAGTTGGAGCCGGTGAGTCTTTTGGTCCGGCAGGCCATGGAGGGGGTGATGGAGCTGGCGGTTCCCCTGCTGGTCAACCTGAAAACCGGACCCAATCTGGCTGAAATCGAGGGCTGAGCCGGGCTACAGGAGGGAGTAGGCCGCGACGAAAAGCACCGGCCAGAGGGCGGCGATGACGGCGGGCAGCAGGGGCGGGCGGATCGGATGGTTGAAGTCGACGATCCTTTGGGACTTGATGGCGGTGAGCAGGAGCAGGAAAAGCAGGACAGGGGGCAGATAGCCTGTGTCGGAGTACAGGTTCTCCCCCAGCACCACGAAAAAGAAGGCGTGGCAAACACCAAAGGCAAAGGTCAGGGACAGACTGATATTTTCGGTCAGCACGCTGAGCGACTTGGTTATTTTATAGAGCCCGCAGGCGGCGAAAACGTAGCTGACCACGATCAGGCCGCCCCCCGCCAGGGCGAAGGCGAGTAGCAGCGCCTGCCGGTCGATGGTGAGATCGATCAGGGCGGCGTAGATGGTCTCATACGGTATTTCCCGGAAAAAATGGTTCCAGAGAAAAAGGAGTACCAGCAGCAGGATATTTTTCAGCATGGTCTCGATGGGGGGCGGTTTGGTTCGGGGAATCCCCTTGTCTCAGGCGAGCTCTTCGAATAAACCGACCGCACGCTCCACTTTCTGGATGTAAGCCAGGCCCTGGCCCTTGCCAAGCAGGCGGGCTGCTTCGGTTACGGCTTCGAACACCCGGTCGGTCTGTTCGTTCCGGGTCATGATCAGGATAACCTCTTTTTCCGGAACAATAAACTGGGCCAGGAGACCAAGACGTTCACGCACCCCGGTGCCGCGTCCATAAAACATGGTCGCTCCCTGGGCGCCGGCGGCCAGAGCTTCCTTGATCACCTCATCGGCTCGACCGCGTTGAACAATACAGGTTATCAGGTTTAAGTCATCCATTGTGTGGTCACTCCCCAGCGGGCGGTAGGGTTTTCTTAGGTTGACAACGCCACGGCCTTTATCGTTGTGCCTGGTGAACGGAATCGGTGGTACGATACCACAGGTTGTGCCGTGAGTTAAAACTTTTTTTCCGACCGGCCCGGCCGTCGGCGGAGCCGGCCGGAAAACGATTGACTGAATCGGGGAAAAAAATTAGGATGTTCGGCTGCTTACTCAGTCTTAAACCGTGATTGCCACCGGGGGTAAAACCCCGTCGAAACAACCAATATCAGGGAGTCAACATGCTTGCTCTTTTGCGTCGCAAGGCCCGGTCTCCGGTGATCCAGGTCGCCATCGTCGTCATTATTCTGGTTTTCATCTTCTGGCTGCCCCAGATGGGCGGCGACGGCGGACCCGGCACGGTGGCGGTGGTCAACGACGAACCGATCACCAGCCGGGAGTTTCAGCGCCGCTATGACGACCTGCTGACCCAGTACCGCGACCAGTTGGGTGGGGTGATCCCCTCCGATCTCCTGGAGGCCCTGGGGGTGCGGGAGCAGGTGATCAGCCAGTTGATCCAGGAAAAGCTGCTGCTCCAGAGTGCCAATAAAACCGGGCTGCCGGTGACCAGCGAAGAGGTTCGGCAAGCGGTTCATGCCATGGGAGAATTCAGTGAAAACGGTTATTTCAGCCTGGATCGTTACCGGCAGACCCTGGCATCTGCCCGGCTCGGGGTCCAGGAGTTCGAGGGGGGGATCCGCACCGATCTGCTGCGCCGCAAAATCATCAATCACCTGGTGGGTTTTGCCCGGGTTGGTGAGTTCGAGGTTCGCGAGCGGTTCCACCGTGACCACGATCAGGTTCAACTCTCCTACATCCGCCTGGCGGCGGCCGATTTCCGGGCCGGGATCACTCTTGCCGAGGAGCAACTGGCCCAGCACTATCAGACCGATGCCGAGCGCTATCGCGGCGAACCCCGGGTGCGGCTGGACTATCTCCTTTTCACTTCCGGGGGTGATTCCCCCTTGGAGATCGGCGAGGAGCATATTGCCGCCTATTACCGGGAAAACCAGGACCAGTTTGACTTCCCGGAGGAGCGCCGGGCCAGCCATATCCTGATCCGCAGCTCCGCAAACGATGCTCCCGAGGTGCGGGAGAGTCGCCGCCGGCAACTGGAGACGGCGCTGACCCTGGCGCGGGAGGGTCGTGATTTCAAGGAGCTGGCGCTGCTCTACTCCGAAGATGCCACCGCCGCAGACGGCGGCGACCTTGGTTACTTCCGGCGGGGGGAGATGGTGGAACCCATCGAGGCGGCGGCGTTTGCTCTGCAACCCGGCGAAATCAGCGATATTGTTACCACCGATTTCGGTTTTCATCTGGTTAAGCTGGAGACGATTAAACCGGCCCGCCAGATCAGCCTGGCGGAGGCCCGGGAGGAGATTGCCGGCAAGCTGCGGGCTGAACGGGGTCGGCAGTTGGCCTTTGCCCGGGCCGGCGAGGTTTATGAGGAGGTCCTGACCTCCGGCAGCCTGGCCCGCGGGGCGGAGGCGGTTGGGGAGACGGTGCGGAGTACCGCGCTGTTTAAGCGCAGCCGGCCCCCCGCCGAACTGGCCCCTCACCGGGAACTGGTGGCGGCGGCCTTCAACCTGAACCAGGGCGAGTTAAGCTCGATTGTGGCCAGCGGGGATGCCTACGCCATTATCTTCGTGCAGGAGCGGGAGGAGCCCGTTATTCCGCCGCTGGATGAGGTGCGGGCGCAGGTGAAGGAGGATCTGCTCCGGATAAAGGCTCGGGAAGCGGCTCGCCTGGCGGCGGAGGAGATGTTGGCCGCCATGCGGGAGGAGGGTCGGGAGATGGGTTCCGTGGCCGGCGAGTTTGGTCAAAGGGTGCGGCAGTCGGGCTGGTTTTCCCGGGCCACCGCCGCCACCGCCGATCTGCCCTCCCCGGTGGTTGACGCCGGTCTGCGGTTGAGCGAAAATTCGCCCTTGGCGGCGGAGGTGCTGACGGCCGACGATTATTACTACGTGGTCCGCCTGGCCGGGCGGCAACCGGGTGACGAGGAACTTTTCGCCCGCTGGGCCGATCCGCTCCGGGAAGAACTGCTGCGGGTAAAGCAGGAAGCCCTGGTCGACACCTGGATCAACCACCTGGCCAAGCATGCGGAGATCAGCATGACCCGGGGCGCCTTCTAGTCTTGTAACTATCCAGCTCATGTCGGGGGTAACTGTTCAGCAGCGCCCCAAGACGGGGTGCTGCTGGACAGTTACAAAAGTTTTACCATCCCCAAAGCAGGTCCCTTGCCACCCAGCCGGCGAGGCCGTTTTCGTGCCGGACCTTGACCCAGCCGCTGCGCCGTTCCTGGGTGCGCAACACCACGCCGTACTTGGCCTGGCCCACTACCCGGTAGCGGGTACCGGGGCCGCTGCGGATATTGACGATTTTCGCTTTGACCACCAGATGGGCCTTGCGGCCCACCAGGGGCTGGTAGACCCAGCCCTCGTCGTTTTCAAAATCCCTCACCCTCAGCCATTTGTCCTGGCGGCCGATCACCATCAGCGGGTAGCCCCGGCCCAGTTCCCAGAGAATGGAGTGGTTGGTGCCCGGCCCGCTGCGCATGTTGATTTTGGGTCGGTCAACACTGACCATTTCTATGGCCTGGGCGGCGGCCTCGGTACCGATCAGCAGGGCGGCGGTGACCAAGAGGCCGAGCCAAAGCCTGATATTGAAACGTGTTCGGATATTCATCGCTCTTCCCGGAGTAATGGTTTTTTTTTAGTTTTTGCCGGCCCTGGCCGCTTTGCCTGGTATGGCCGCGGGGGTATTGCCCCCCACCGGCACGCCACCGATCTCCAGGGAGACGGCGTTGAACTCACAGGCGTTGTTGCAGGCCATACAGGTGATGCACTCGGCATCGTCGGGGGATTCGTTGAACTTGACCCCCATCGGACAGACCTGGTGACAGGCCTTACAGTTGGTGCAGCGAGAGGTGTCCAGGCGCAGTTTAACCAACCGCACCTTGGCAAATAAGGCGTAAAAGGCGCCCAGGGGGCAGGTGGTACGGCAGAAGGGACGGCTGGCATAAACTGACCAGGCGAGGAACATTAACATAATGATCAATTTATTCAAGAAGAGAAGCCCGGCTGCCTGACGCAGGCTTGGCTGCATCAGCAGCAGGGGAATCCCCGCGGTCAGGGTGCCGGCCGGGCAGATATATTTGCAGAACCAAGGATCTCCCGCGCCGAACTGATCGAGGAGCAGCAGGGGAAAAAGCACCACGAAAAAGAGCAGAAAGCCGTATTTGAGGTAGCGCAGCCCGGCGGGGATGCCGAACTTGCGGGAGGGGATCTTGTGCAGCAGATCCTGGATCAGGCCGAACGGACAGAGCCAGCCGCAGACCGCCCGGCCCAAAACTCCGCCCATCACCCCCATGAAGCCGGCGACATAAAGGCCGAAGTAGAACTGGCCGCTTTCCACGGCAATGCGCAGGCCGCCGAAGAGCTGTTGCAGCGAACCGATGGGGCAGGAGGTGGTGGCGGCCGGGCAGGAGTAACAGTTGAGTCCCGGGGCGCAGAGTACCTTGAGCGGCCCCTGGTAGATCATCCGGGTGGCCGGGAAATCCCAGGAACCGTTGACCAGCAGGGTGGAGAGGACCTGGACCCAGCGCCGTACCGTCTGCATCAGCCTACCCGATCCCGATGCAGCTCAGACAGACCCGGATCGCCTGTTCCAGGACGCGCTGGGGCTCTCCGGTAGCGATGCCGGCAAGCCCCAGCAGCATAAAAGCCAAGATCACGAAAAAGGGGGCTTTGCGGACGCTGGTGGGGGTGGTGGTCTTGCGGATGGGGGTCTTGCGCGGCATGGTGACAACTCCCGAGGGTCGGTAAATAAAAGGTTCGGCGTCAATCGATGGAGCGGGTCGCTTCAAGCTGATGAGAAAACTCCTCCTCCACCTGGTCCTGGTTGCCCAGGTTGTGGGTGATGATGTTTTTGAGGTGGATAAAGCTGTCCAGGTCGATGGCGAAAAAACGCAGGGCCAGGCCATCCTTTTTAACCCGCACCACCTCTCCCTTCATGTTGAGGTGGAGATTGCTGGTGCTGCCGGTAAGGTAAAGCTCCACCTCGCACGGCTCTCCGATCCGGCGGCCGGTCACGCCCCCCACCGAGACCCCCTTCAGGCTGAGATCGGAGGTTTCGCAATGCTCGTAAAGACGATCAGCGAATCGCATGCTGATGGTGGCCTTGAAGGGCACCCGGCTGTACGCACGACGGTTGACTTCTTCCATACTTAGCCCTCGGTTGCGATCAGAAAACCTTCCCGTTCCAGCAGCGAGCGGGGATTAAGCAGGGGGTAGGTGTTTTCGTCATCCAGGGTGGCCTGGCCGCCGATATCACCGTTGGCGGCCGCCTGCCAATGGTTGATGGTGCGCCCTTCAGCGCAAGTGACGGTGCCGAAGAGTACTCCGTGCCACTGGTCATGACTCAGTACCACCAGATGCTCCGCCTGTTCATCGGGCAGCAGGGGCAGGCCGCCCCCCTTGGGGATCACCAGGGGCAGATGCAGTTTTTTCAGAAGCCGGCTCGGGGTTGCGGCCAACTGACCTTTGAAGCGGCCGGCCAGGCGTTTTAAGAACCGGGCAAAATCCTTGATGGGGATCTGGTTGGAGGCGATGTAGATTCCGCGCTGCCGGGGCTTAAGCTTTTCCACCAGGGCAACGGCGCCCACGGGCAGAGCCAGATGGCTATTCCCCACCATGATGGTCAGGCACCGGTCGCTGGCAGCGGGGATATAGTCCCACGGTTTGGGGCTGGCGGCGGCGGGGGCAGGATTGGGCCGGGGGTTGGCCGGCCCGGGATTGGCGGCAGCGGTGCTTGCCGCCGGGGTGGCAACAGATGGGGCCACCGGCCGCGAGGGCGGCTGCTCATCCCCCTCCCGCCGGGCGGCCATGGTCTGCCGCAGGCCGGCGAAACGTTTGTACATCCGTTTACCCAAGGCTTCCTCCCCTTCGGGATCGAACTTGCCCTCCTCGTAAACATTGACCACATGGGCCATCGCTTCCTTGAGAAAGTCCAGGCAGTCCGGGTCGGAATGAACCCCGTGCTGCTGCTGGTAGCGGATGACCCCCTCAGCCATTCCCAGGATGGCCAGGATATTTTTGCGGCTCTTGAAGCGAAGCTTGAGGCAGGCCAACGCCTCCTGCAGAGGCGCGATGCGCCGGGGAGGCAGTTGCAGATCCTGGGCGATGATCTCGGCCTTGAGGATGCGGATTGATTCGTCGATTGATATGCTCATGTTTGTCCGGGTTGTTACCAAATTTTTGCAGCGGATTCCACCGTTTCGATATAACATAACCGGATGGATTATCCCATCCCTTATTATCTTTTGCTCACCGCGGCGCTGCTGCTGGGGGCGGTGGTCGGCAGCTTTCTCAACGTGGTCATCGCTCGCCTGCCCGCCTGGATGGAGGGCGCCGTCGAGTCCATCGTCCGACCGGCCTCCCGTTGTCCCAACTGCAAGCAAGAGATCCGCTGGTACGACAACATCCCCTTGCTCAGCTTTATCCTGCTGCGCCGCCGCTGCCGGGCCTGCGGGGAGCCGATCTCCTGGCGCTACCCCCTGGTGGAGGCGATCATGGCCCTGCTCTCCCTGGGGTTGCTGCTCCGCTTCGGTTTAACTCCCGAGTACCCAGTCTACTTTATCTTCTGTGCCGCCCTCCTGGCCATATTTTTTATCGACCTCGACCATCAATTGATTCCGGACATGATCAGTCTGCCCGGCATCGGCCTGGGTTTCGCCGCCGCCCTGCTGCCCGGCGGTATCGGCTGGCAGAGCTCCGCTCTGGGCATTATCCTGGGCGGTGGCACCTTTTATCTGGTGGCCATGGGGTACTACCTGGTGACCAAGCGGGAGGGGATGGGCGGCGGGGACATCAAGCTGCTGGCGATGCTCGGCGCCTTCCTGGGCTGGCAATCCCTGCCCTTCATCATCCTGGCCAGTTCGCTGCTGGGCCTGGTGGTGGGGATCGGGGCGATGATTCGCCAGGGCAAAGGCGGGCAGAGTGTGGTGCCCTTCGGCCCCTTCCTGGTGGTTGCCGCCTGGCTCTGGCTCTTCTT
>JBLRWU010000072.1:6581-10077 GCA_047921155.1 Desulfurivibrio sp. | reverse complement strand
ATTGATAACCAGGAAAAGGTGGGGCATTGTTGGGATGATAACTCTGGGGATCGAGCGGCTGCTGGAAAATCCGCCCGCGGCGCTGCGGGGCAAGCGTCTGGGGCTGTTGTGCAACCAGGCTTCCACCGACCGCCATTTCCGCCACAGCCGCGATCTGGTGCGGGAGCGGTTCGGGGCGCAATTGACCTGCCTTTTTTCGCCCCAGCACGGTTTTTATGCCGAAAAACAGGATAATATGATCGAGTCGGGCCATATGACCGATCCCGGCTCGGGCTTACCCCTGTTCAGCCTCTACGGTGACGTGCGCAAACCCACCGCCGCCATGCTGGAGCACTGCGATCTGCTGCTGGTGGATCTGGTGGATGTCGGCACCCGGGTTTATACCTTCCTCTACACCCTGGGTTATTGCCTTGAGGCGGCGGCGGAGCAGGGCAAGGAGGTGATGGTGCTGGACCGGCCCAACCCTTTGGGGGGGCTGGCCCTGGAGGGTAATCTGCTGCGGGATGATTGCCGCTCCTTTGTCGGACTCTACCCGATTCCCATGCGACACGGAATGACGCTGGGGGAGCTGGCCCTGCTGATCAAACACCGTTTTGTGCCGGAGTGCCGCCTCAGTGTGATCGCCATGGCGGGCTGGCGGCGGGAGATGCTCTTTGCCGGGACCGGCTTGCCCTGGGTTTTCCCCTCGCCCAATATGCCCTCCCCCCAGACCGCCCTGGTCTACCCCGGCCAGGTGATCTGGGAGGCCACCAATATCTCGGAGGGGCGGGGCACCACCATGCCCTTCGAGCTGTTTGGGGCGCCCTTCTGCCGCCACGAGCAGATTACCGCCGCCATCGCCGGAATCGATCTGCCGGGCTCTCTCCTGCGCCCCCTGGTTTTCGAACCGGTGGCCGGCAAATGGGCCGGACAGCTCTGCGTCGGCTTTCAGTTGCATGTGACCGACCCGGCCACCTTCCGGCCCTACCGGACCACCCTGGCCCTGCTGCAGGCCATCGCCCGGCTTTATCCTGCTGATTTTGCCCTCAAGCCGCCGCCCTACGAGTATGAGTTCGAGCGGCCGCCGATCAACCTGGTGCTGGGAGATGGGGCTCTCTGGTCCCGGCTGGCGGCCGGTGAACCGGTGATGGAGCTGGAAGCCGAGTGGCGGCAGGAACTGGTCGATTTTGACCGTCGGCGTCAAGATTATCTGTTGTATTAAGGGGGTTGGTGGTGCGATCCGAGCAGCGGCCAGGCGGGGAGATACTTAGGGATTACCTCTTTGAAATTCCGGCCGAATGCCCTTACGGGCTGGAACACCTGGCAGTCTACCGCCAGGCTCCGTGCCCGCCGCTGTCCGGCGAACTGTTGGCCGACCTGCTGGCCGCCGGTTACCGGCGTAACGGCAACACCATCTACACCATGGCCTGCCCGACCTGCAAGGGCTGCGTGCCGATCCGCCTGGCGGTGGACGATTTCGTCTTAAACCGCAACCAGCGGCGGGTCTGGAACAAAAATCGTGATCTTACCGTCAGCCACGGGCCGCTGCAGGTCAGTGAGGAGAAGCTGGCATTGTGTGAACGTTTTCTGGCCCGCCGCTATCCCGAACGTGACCCCGAACGGGCCATGCGGCGACGTTTGGGGGGGGAGCAACCGTTTGCCCGGGCCGTCGATTACTACAGTGGTTTTTTCCTCAGTTCCATCACCGAGACTTACGAGATCAGCTACCGGCTGGAGGGCAAGCTGGCGGGACTGGCAGTGGTGGATATCGCGCCGGGAGCATGCAACGCAGTCTATTTCTATTTTGATCCCGATCTGGAGCGGCGCAGTCCCGGCACCATGAATATTCTGTATCTGGTCGAACTGTGCAAAAAGCTCGAGCGCCAATTCCTCTATCTTGGTTACTGGATCGACGGGGTAGCGGCCATGAGCTACAAGGCTCGTTTCAAGCCCCATCAGTTGCTGCTTGACGGTCGTTGGCAAGCAGCAGGGTGACGAAGGCGATGGCGTAATCTCTCTCATCGGCCAGGGAGATCAGGCTGCGGCCGATCCCCCGGCGGCGGCATAACTCGGCGGCTTTGGCGCTGAAACTGAGCAGGGGACGGCCGTGGGAGTCGTGATCCACCGCGATATCCCGCAGGCCCAGACCGCTGCTGAAGCCGGTGCCGAAGGCCTTGGCGGCCGCCTCCTTGGCGGCGAAACGCTTGGCCAGCAGGGCGGCGGGCCGGGCGGCCCGTTGAAAATCAGCCCACTCGCCGACCGCCAGGATGCGGTGGGCGAAACGTTCCCCATGCCGGGCCAGGGCCGCTTCCATGCGGGCGATTCTGACAATATCGGTGCCGATGCCGTAAATCACTTTTTTTTACCCCAGGGTTAGATTGTCGATCAGGCGAACGTCGCCCAGCCAGGCGGCAGCCAGTATCACCAGTTGCCGCTCGCCGGCGGTTGGCGAGGCCAGATCCCGGCGGCGGCGGATCTCCACATAATCGGGTTTGAAACCCCGAGCGGCCAGTTTTTCCCGGGCCGATCTCTGCAGGGCCGGGTAGTCATCGTGGTGGTCGGCCAAGGCGGCGGCGGTCTCCCGCAGGGTCTGGTAGAGGCCGCCGGCCAGCTTGCGCTCGGCTGTACCCAGGCGGTTGTTGCGGGAGCTCATGGCCAGACCGTCGGCCTCCCGCACCGTGGGCAGTGATTCCACCTCTATCGCCATATCCAGATCCGCCACCATCCGCCGGATCAGCAACAGTTGCTGGAAATCCTTCTCTCCGAAGATTGCCAGCTCCGGCTCCACCAGGTGGAAAAGCTTGCAGACCACGGTGGCTACCCCGGTAAAATGGCCGGGACGGGAGGCGCCCTCCAGGATTTCGCTGATCCCCGGTACCTCCACCCTGGTCGCCAGGCCGCCGTCGGGGTAGAGGGTGGAGGCTTCCGGGGCGAACAGGCAAGCGACTCCCGCCGCCGCCAGTTTGGCCCGATCAGCCTCCGGGGTGCGGGGGTAAGCGGCCAGATCATCGGCCCGGTCAAACTGGGCCGGGTTGACAAAGATCGACACCACCACCCGGTCGGCCAGCTGTCGGGCCCGCTCCACCAGGGCCAGATGGCCGGCATGGAGATTGCCCATGGTCGGCACCAGGGCCACCCGCTCCCCGGCCCCCCGCCAACGGCGCCGCAGTTGGCGTAATTCCTCGATTTCGCTCACTGTTTTCATTCTGTCTGTTATCCGGGTTAGCGGTTATGGGTTCAGTCATTGCCGAAACGTATTAGATAGTTAATCACCGGACGGTCGTCAATCGAAAAGCCAGGGTTGCGTTATCTTACCGCCCGGCAATTGACGATCATCGGCGAGTTCTATCACCAAGACGGGGGGCACCGGCCCGAGGAGTTGCGCCCGCGGCGCATTTTGAGGGAGTTGGAACGATTTTGGCTCAGGCCAGGCCGGCCACCTGATTACGGCCGTTGTTCTTAGCCTGGTAGAGGGCTTGATCCGCCCGGGCCACCAGTTCCCCGGGGCTTTGCATGG
>JBLRWU010000072.1:0-6481 GCA_047921155.1 Desulfurivibrio sp. | reverse complement strand
GCCTGGTAGAGGGCTTGATCCGCCCGGGCCACCAGTTCCCCGGGGCTTTGCATGGCCGGGGTGAGGGAGCTGACCCCGATGCTCACCGTCAGGGGGGTGTCGGGGAAACGTTTGCCCAGAAGCAGACCCAGCTTTTCGATCTCCCGCCGCAACCGTTCGGCGAGACGGAGCGCTTCGTCGTGATCCGTGCGGTTGAGGATGATCAAAAACTCCTCGCCCCCGTAGCGGCCCACCTGGTCCGTGGGTCGGATCAGCTTCCTGGCGGTGGCGGCCAGCAGTTCCAGGATGCTGTCTCCGGCCTGGTGGCCGAACCGGTCGTTGAACTTTTTGAAATAGTCCACATCGAACATGGCCAGGGAAAGGGGCGTCTCGGCGGTGGCGCTTTGGAACGACTCTGCCAGCAGGGTTTCCAGGGCGGCCCTGTTGTTGATCCCGGTGAGTCCGTCCATGGAGGCCTGTTGGGAAACTTCGGCGAAACGGCGGGCGTTCTCCAGGGCCATCCCCAGTTCGTTGGCCACGATGGCCACGGCCTGGAGGGCGGTGGCGCGGATGGGTCTGCCCGAGCGGCAGTTGTCCACCCCGATCAGGCCGAGAACCCGGTTGTTGTTGGCAAAGGGTACCAGGCCGATTTCCCGGGCCTGCAGTTGAGCCAGGGCCTCGGTCTCGCCGCTGTCGACGCCGGAGATGAGTACCGGCTCCCGTTGGCGCAGGCAGGTCAGGAGGGTGCCGGAAAGCGGGGTTATGGTCAGGCGGCAGGAGGCGAGATCCACCCCCGAGGCTACGGTGTCCAGGGTGTTTACTATCTGCAGACTGCGGCTGTGCTGGTCGATCCGCATCAGGTAGAGGCGGTCGAAGCCAAAATCCTGCTGGATGGCGGTCAGGGTGGCGGTGATGATCTCCCCTGGCTCCAGGCTGTGATGCGGGCTGGTGAGGCTGGCGCGAATCCGGGTCAGGTCCGGATGTTCATCGTGTCGCCCATTCTCCATGGCGTAATAGAAGCGAGTGTTCATTCTGGCCAGTCGCAGATTGGTGCGGAGCAGGTTTTCTTGCAGATCTTCCGGGGAGGGGAAGGAGAACTGGTAGAAGTCGGCTGCGCTTTTAACTTCCTGGTCCATGCGACGAATCATGGTCCGCAGGTTGAGACGTTCCAAGTCGATGATCTCCTCCACCTCGGGTTGCAGGATGGGGTGGCCCAGGATGTTCACCGAGCCGCTGCCCTGGGTCCAGCAGATAAAGTTGGCCAGGGCCACGCTGGACACCAAAAGGGCCTGGTCGGCGGGGAGATTGAGGTGGGCGAAGCGCTGGTGATGGAATCTGATGGCCAGGATGATGCTCTGGGGGATCTCCCATTCGGCGCAAAAAAAGGCGCCCACTTCATCGTGGCTCAGCCCGATGAGGATGCGCTCCTCCTCCACCAGCAGGCCCTCGGAGCGGGAGATGTTGCGGAGAAATTCCCGGTAGCTGATGCGGCCGTACACATCCAGGATAATTTTGCCGATATCGTGCAGAAGTCCGGCTACATAGACCTTCTGGGGATCTGGGTGGCCCAGGGTCTCGGCAAAGGCCATGCTCAGGCTGGCCACGGAGAGGCAGTGGCGCCAGAAAAAAACGCGATCAAAGGCCAGGCCCCGCCGGGGCGGCACCAGCTGTTCAAAAAGGGTTACTTCCAGGGCCAGGGTGCGGATGGTGGCGAATCCCAGGAGAACCACGGCCTGTTGTACCGAGGCAATTTTGCGGGGGAGGGCGTAGGCGGCCGAGTTGATTATGCGCAGCACCTTGGCGGTAAGGGCCGGGTCGGTTTCGACCACCCGCGCCAGGTCCGGGGAGGATGAGTGGTCGTCGCTGGTGAGTTTGAGCAGTTTGAGGGCCACCACCGGCAGGCTCGGCAGTTCACTGACCGGCCGGTCGAGAACTCCGGCCACGGTTTCAGGCCGGGGCAACAGCGAAGGGATCTCCTGCACGGGGAACTCCTTTGGCTAATTGGGCCGACTTGGAGGAATCGACCTTGTTTAATCCCAAGCGATCAGCATGGTCCGGTGATTTTTTTTGGCAAACGCTTTCAGTTAGACTCTATCTGCTTTGGGGAACAGGTTGCAAATCATTTAACATCGTTGCCAAGGTTGAAGGCTGAGCTGGACCGGCCGGTAACCGCTCACCGGTCCAGCAGATTCAGCAACTCCGGGGGGGTGGTGATCAGGGCGTCGGCGCCGTTTTCCCGCAGCTCATCGGCCGAGCGGAATCCCCAGAGGACACCGATCGCGAACATGCCGGCCCCCTTGGCGGTTTGCATGTCGATGCCGCTGTCACCGACATAGAGAACTTCTGCCACCGGCAGGGCCAGGTGGTTAACCAGGGCCAGGGCTCCGCTGGGGTCCGGTTTTCTGGGGGTATCGGGGCGGGCGCCGCGCACAATGGCGAACTGGTGGGGCCCCAGCAACTGCTGCACGGCCTGGATGGTGAACTCCTCCGGCTTGTTGGATAGTACCGCCAGGGTGACCCCCCGGCGCTCCAGCTCGGTGAGCAGTTCAGGAATTTGCGGGTAGGGCCGGGTCTGGTTGCGCCAGTTGCGTCCGTACTCCTCGCGCATGGCGGTCAGGGCGGTCGCCAGGGTGTCCGGGTTCCGCCGTTCCGGTGGCAGGGCCCGGTTTACCAGGGTCGCCATTCCTTCGCCGACCATATAACGGTAGGCTTGGCGGGGATGCTCCGGCATCCCTAGCCCGGCCAACACCCGATTCATCGCAGCGGCGATATCGGCCAGGCTGTCGAGCAGGGTGCCGTCCAGGTCGAAGATGACGGCGCGGGTATGGGACATGGCAAGGCCTCCTGAAAGATGACAAACTTGCAAAAGAAACTCAGCCTCGGTGTTCGGCAACTTGGGGATTTGACAAGGTGTCACTCATTGTACCATACTCCCCTTAGGGTTAACGGTTACTGGACCGTCAGGTCATCTGTTGATTCCCGAAAAAGACCAGGAGACGAGGAATGTGGCGGAATCGTTGCAGGGAGAGAGTACGGCAACTGCTGGCCGCAGCCGGGGTCGAGATCAACGGCTCCCGGCCGTGGGATATTCAGATCCATAACGACTGTTTTTATGGCCGGGTACTGGCCCATGGCTCCCTGGGGCTGGGCGAGTCCTACATGGATGGCTGGTGGGATTGCCGGCAACCGGACGAGTTTATCGCCCGTCTGGTCAAAGCCCGGCTCGATCGGCGGGTCACCGGTCCGGCCCACCTGCTGGGGGTGATTTTTTCCAGATTGTGCAATCTCCAGGCCCGTTGCCGGGCTTTCGAGGTCGGCCAGCGTCATTATGATATCGGTAACGATCTCTACCGGCTGATGCTGGACTCCCGGATGATCTACTCCTGCGGTTTCTGGAAACGGGCCGCCGATCTGGAGCAGGCCCAGGAACACAAGCTTGACCTGATCTGTCGCAAGCTGCTGCTTGAGCCCGGGATGCGGGTGCTGGATATCGGTTGCGGCTGGGGGGGGACCGCCCGATTCGCGGCGGAACGCTACGGGGTTTCGGTGGTCGGGGTCACCGTCTCCGAGGAGCAGGCGCGGCTGGCCCGTGAGGCCTGCCACGGCCTGCCGGTGGAGATCCGTTTGCAGGATTACCGGGAGGTTGACGGATCCTTCGACCGGATTATCTCCATCGGCATGTTCGAACACGTCGGCTATAAGAACTACCGGACCTTCATGGAGTTGGCGCGCCGCTGCCTGGCCCCCGACGGGATCTTCCTCCTGCACACCATCGGCGGCAACAGTTCCACCACCGCGCTTGATCCCTGGATCGCCCGCTATATCTTCCCCAACTCGATGCTGCCCTCGCCGCGCCAGATCACCGCCGCTTTTGAAGGCCTGTTTATTCTGGAGGACTGGCACAGTTTCGGCCCCGACTACGACCGCACCCTGATGAGCTGGCAGGCCAACTTCGAGCGTCACTGGCCCGAGCTGACCCACCGTTATGATCAGCGTTTTCGCCGGATGTGGAACTACTACCTGCTGGCCTGCGCCGGCACCTTTCGGGCCCGCCGCAACCAGCTCTGGCAACTGGTGCTGACCCCCAACGGGATCCCCGGCGGTTATCGCGCTCCCCACCACGCCTGAAGTCGGGAGGTTGCGATTCAGCCCCCGAACATCAGCCCGATCTCGGCCCAGTGGGCCGACGGAACCTCCCGGGCCAGCTTGAGCGCCCCGGTGGCCCCGATCCGTTCCGGGTCGTCAACACAGGTAACCTTTACGGTGCCGTAATCCTTGAGGGCGGCGGTGATCATCCGGTCCAGTCCCCTAATCCGCGAGCCACAGCCGGCCAGGTAGATGTTCTGCAGGGCTTCCTCCTGGTCCTCGGGATCGAAGGAGGCGATCAGCAGCTCCACCTGCTCGACGATATTGGGCACCATACTTTCGCAAACGGTGCGGACCTCTTCGGTGATATCAAAACGGGCCGGTTTGCCGTCCACCCGCAGGGTTACCTCCACCGGCTTTTCCGGTTCGCCGACGAAGGAGTGCTCCTCCTTGATCCGGCAGGCTAAAGAGCGGGTGATCTGGACTCCGGGATAGCGGCGGACAATGGCCGCTTCCAGGCGGTCATCAAGGTAATCGCCGCCCTTAAAGGTGGTCACCTGGTCTTCCGGGGCCGGAACCGACCCCTTCATGCAGCAGATATCGACGGTGCCGGCTCCGATATCCACGATGATGCAACGGTTGAGTTTACCCAGGGCGTAAGCGACCATGAATGGTTCGGAAACCACCAGGGTACGGTTCATCACCTCGTGGGCCACCTTGAGCAGCACCTCCTTGTTCACCACCGAGGCCCGGGCCGGCACCCCGATGATCCCGTTGACCTCGACCCCGCCGTTATCGCCCCGGACCTGGTCGATCAGATGGTGGATCAACTCCCGGGCGGCCTGGTAGTCGCGTTCGCTGGCGTCGCGGATCACCCCCTCGGCCAAGGGAAAGCAGAGGTCGAGGAAGTTGCGTTTTTCCAGGGCCTCGGCTCCGAACAGCGGCCCGTCACCCACCGCCTGGCGGCTGATGATATCCCGGGGATAACCGACCACCGAGCGGATTGCCAACTCTTCGCCGTCGGCGGTGATGACCACGGTGCGGCAGGTACCCAGATCAATCCCCACGGTGATCTGTCTGGTTGCCGCCACCGGCTCGGCCGGCTTGGATTCCTCCGCCCGGGGCTCTTCCGGTTGCCGCTCTTCGGTCTTCACTGCCGCCGCCATCTCTTCCTCTTGCTCAAACATTGTCATCTTCCTTGTTCCTCTCTTCAGGGGTTGGTCATGTCTGGTTGCTGCCGATAAGATTGCGCACAACCCGGCCCGGCAGGTAATGACTGCCCTCCACAAAAATCAAGCACTCTTCCAGGGAGCTTTGCTCCTCGGCCAGTTGCTGCTCCAGGTCCGTTCGGGCGGCGGTCAGGGTTTCGATCTCCCGGCGTAAGGCCCGAAGCTCCGCTTCCTTGCGCTCCAACTCGGAGGTCAACTTGGGAATCCTGCGGTTTTCCGCCGCTGCATCCGCCAGTTTTCGCTCGCTCTCCCGCAGTTGGTTGACCAGTTCCCGGTATTCGACGTGGGTGGTTTCCAATAGCTGGGAAAGATCGGCGTGTTTCTTGTTCATGGCGGCGAGTTCGCCGGCCCGAAGGTCGAGCCGTTGCTGCTGGGCCGCCAGTTCCTCGTTGAGCTTATTGATTTCGGCGTTGGTTTTCCCGATGAACTGGCGGGTGGTTTCGTCGATGGACTCAATTCGTTCTTCGGCCAGGCGGAGCTTGCGCTGCTGAAAAAACCAGATCGCGCCGCCGCCCAGGATTCCGCCGGTCAACATGTACAACAGAATCAAGGATTCCATTCAATCTCCTTCGCGCCTTAAATTGGGAGCTCCAAATGAACAGTTAGTCGAACTGCGGCCATGGTTCCGGGCCCAGGCCGGCGGCCAAACGCAGCGCCCCTCTGGCTCCGGCATACTCGGGGTCGTCGATGCAACTGACCCGGACCTGACCATAATCGCGCAGGGAATCGGCGATCATGCCCTCCAGGTGGCGGATGCGCGCCCCGCCGCCGGCCAGGTAGATATTTTGCAGAGTTTTCTCCAGGTCTTCGGGGTCCAGGCTTTGGAGCAGGGTGGTCAACCGCTCTATTATATCCGGCACGATGCTCTCACAGGCCGCTTTCACTTCCGCGGTCAGATCATATGATTTCGGCTTGCCGTGGATGCGCAGGAGAGTAACGACGGGCTCTTCGGCCTGGCCGACAAAGGCGTGCCTCTCCTTGATGCCCCGCACCAGGTAGCGGGAGAGCTGCGCTTCCGGATGGTGCCGGCTGATCAGATCCTGCAGTCGCCGGTCGATATAATCGCCGGCTTTAAGCAGAGTAGTCTGGTCTCGCGCAGTGGGGATCGCGCCCTTGAGAGCGCAGATATCGACGGTGCTGGCTCCGATATCGATGATCAGGCAGTTGTCCAACTGGTCCAGGTGATA
>JBLRWU010000071.1:0-10148 GCA_047921155.1 Desulfurivibrio sp. | reverse complement strand
TCTTTTCCTCCTCCCTCATAATTGCCCTGGCCTTTCTCCTCGATGCCCTCATCGGCGACCCGCCCCGCCTGCCCCACCCGGTGCGGCTGCTCGGGCGGGTGATCGACCGGCTGGAAAAGGTGCTGCGCCGAGTGCTGGCCCGCCGCTTGCGCCTGGCCGGAATTTTTCTGACTGCCCTGGTGGTGGGGGGCACCTGGGCGGTCGGGGCCGCGATCTGGCAGGTGGCGGCCCGATTCGGCAGCGGCTGGCCCGCCCTGTTGGCCGTGCTGCTGCTGATCTACCTGCCCGCCACCACCATCGCCAGCCGGGAACTGCTGCTGCGGGTGGGGGAGGTTTTGCGCTGCGACGATCCGGAGCAGGCCCGCCGGCTGGTCAGCCAACTGGTGGGCCGGGATACCGCCAACCTGGACGCCGCCGGGGTGCGGCGGGCGGCCCTGGAAACCCTGGCCGAAAACGCCTCCGACGGGATTGTCGCCCCCCTCTTCTACCTGGGGCTGGGCGGCCTGCCCCTGGCCCTGGCCTACAAGGCGGTCAATACGCTGGATTCGATGGTGGGTTATAAAAACCAACGGTACCGCGAGCTGGGCTGGGCCTCAGCCAGGCTGGACGATCTGGCCAACTACCTGCCTGCCCGGCTCACCGGCCTGCTGATCATCCTGGCCACCTGGCTGCTGGATCGGGGCCGGCCGCGGCGGGCACGAGCAGCCTGGCGGATCATGCGCCGGGACGGCCGCAACCATGCCAGCCCCAACAGCGGCATCCCGGAAGCGGCCCTGGCCGGGGCTTTGGGCATCCAACTGGGCGGCCCCACCAGCTATTTCGGCCAAATGCAGGATAAACCATTTATCGGCGACAACCGGCCCAGCGATCCGGGGGCCGCCGCGCCCGACGCCCTGGCCATCATCCGCCTCACCGCCCTGCTGGCCCTGCTGACGGCGGTGCTGCTGGCCGGCCTGCAGGGAGTACCATGAAAAAAGAACCCTTTGCCCATGGCGGCAATCTGAACATGCTGGCCGCCAAAGCCGGCATCGACCCGCAGGTGATGCTCGATTTCAGCGCCTCGATCAACCCCCTGGGGATGCCGCCGGCCGCCCGCCAGGCGATCATCGCCGGCATCGAGCAACTGGGGCACTATCCCGACCCCCTGGCCGAAGAGCTGGTGGCGGCAATCGCCGAGGCCTACAACCTGGACTCCGAACTGCTGCTGGCCGGCAACGGCAGTACCGAACTGCTCTACCTGGCCCTGCGGGTGCTGCGGCCCGGCAGGGTGCTGCTGACCGCCCCCGGCTTCAGCGAATATGAACGGGCCGCCCGCCTGGTGGGGGCCAAAATCAAATGGCTGCGCTTAAGGCGGCAAGACGATTTCCGGATCGATCCGGCCGCGTTTACCGCCGCCATGGCCGGGTGCGACCTGGCCCTGCTCTGCAACCCCAACAACCCCACCGGCCAGGCCTTAAGCCGCCGGGAGGTCATGGCTGTCGCCGCCGCCGCCAAAGGCTGCCGCTGCCGGCTGCTGCTGGATGAAGCCTTTGCCGATTTCTGCCCGGAGCTTTCGCTGCTGGGCCACTATCACAACTCCCACCTGCTGATCCTGCGCTCGCTGACCAAGTTCTACGCCCTGCCCGGCCTGCGGCTCGGCTTTCTGCACCTGCCCCGCCGGCTGCGCTCCCGTTTCCTGGCCCACAAGGAGCCCTGGAGCGTCAACACCCTGGCCACCAAAGCCGCCGTCGCCGCCCTGGCCGATGAAGATTTCCGCCGCCGCACTCTCGCTTTCATGGCCGGGGAAAGAGCGTGGCTGACCGAAGAGCTTACCCGGCTCACCGGGGCCCGGGTCTATCCCGCCGCCGCCAACTACCTGCTGCTGGAAACCCCCCGGGCCCCGGCCCTGCTCAACGGTCTACTGTCGCAAGGGATCGCGGTGCGCGACTGCACCAACTTCCGCGGCCTTGGCCCCCATTTCCTCCGGGTGGCGATCCGCAGCCGGGAGGAGAACCGGCGCCTGCTGGCCGCCATGGCGCCTTCGCGGTTGAGCTGAGCAAGCTGGGTCGGATCGTCTCCAGGACCTCGACCAAGGCGACACGGGGAGAGAGATTGCTTAAGAGCCAACCGACAAAAAAAGCGGATTGTTTCCCGGCGGCAAGCCGGTTATAGTCGGCGGCTCAAAGCAGTGTAACCAATCACAGGCTTTGTCCCTTAAGCGATCACGGGGTGCCCCGGCAATGGAGTTTGTTGCCAGTGGGGAGAATAGGAAATCGGGTGTGAATCCCGAGCGGTCCCGCCGCTGTGAACGGGGAGTGATTCCGGGTAATACCACTGGCCCACATGGTCGGGAAGGTCCGGGAGAGCCCTGATCCGTAAGCCAGAAGGCCTGCCCCGTGGTGCAATGGTCAGCATAACGTTCGCTGATCGATTATAGAGTAGCCCCCGCGTGTGACGGGGGCGTACTGGAGATGATGGCAAAGTCTCCAGCCCTTGGCGCATCGAGCCACCAGGCCCCGATGCGCTTTAACGGCTGGGGGCTTTTTTATTTTCCGCCCCCGCCACAGCCTCATAAAAGGAGAAAAAGGCTATGGCAACGCAGATTGAACGGGCAAGAGCAGGAGAGATCAGCAGGGAGATGGCCCGGGTGGCCGCCGACGAAGGGCTGGCCCCGGAACTGATCCGGGATGAGGTGGCGGCGGGAACGATTGTGATCCCCTGCAGCGGCAACCGGCAGCAGCGGGTGGTGGGGATCGGCCGGGGGCTGCGGACCAAGGTCAATGCCAGCATCGGCACCTCCAGCGACATCATCGATTACCAGGCCGAAGTCGCCAAGGCCAGGGCCGCCGAGGAGGAGGGAGCCGATACCCTGATGGAACTCTCGGTGGGCGGCGATCTCGATGAGGTGCGCCGCCGGGTGCTGGCCGCCACCGAGTTGCCGGTGGGCAACGTCCCCCTCTACCAGGCCTTCTGCGAGGCCGCCCGCCGCTACGGCAACCCCAACAAGCTCGACGAGGAACTGCTCTTTGAGCTGATCGAACAGCAGTGCGCCGACGGGATCAGCTTTATGGCCATCCACTGCGGGATCAACCTCTACACCCTGGAGCGCCTGCAAAAACAGGGCTACCGCTACGGGGGGCTGGTCTCCAAAGGCGGCACCCAGATGATCGCCTGGATGCTGGCCAACAAGCGCGACAATCCGCTTTACGTCCACTTCGACCGGGTGGTGGAGATCCTGCGCCGCTACGACACAGTGCTGAGCCTGGGCAACGGGATCCGGGCCGGAGCGATCCACGACTCCTCCGACCGGGCCCAGGTGGCGGAGCTGGTGATCAACTGCGAGCTGGCCGAGCTGGGCCGGGAGATGGGCTGCCAGATGATGGTGGAGGGACCGGGGCATGTGCCGCTGGATGAGATCGAGGGCAATATCCAGTTGCAGAAACGGATGTCCGGCGACGCCCCTTACTATGTGCTGGGGCCGCTGCCCTGCGATGTCGGGGCCGGCTACGACCACGTCACCGCCGCAGTGGGGGCCGCCTCCTCCTCCCGCTACGGCGCGGATCTGGTCTGCTACATCACCCCGGCCGAACACCTGGCCCTGCCCAACGAGTCAGATGTCCGCGAAGGGGTGCGGGTGGCCAGGCTGGCGGTCCATATGGGTGATATCGTCAAGCTGGGCCGGCGTGGCCGCCAACGCGACCTGGAGATGGGCAAGGCCCGGCGCGACATGCAGTGGGAGCGCCAGTTCGAACTGGGCCTCTTCGGCCCCCAGGCCCGGCAGATCCGGGCCGAACGCAGCCCGGCCGACCAGGACACCTGCACCATGTGCGGCGACTTTTGCGCCGCCAAGAACGCCGAGGCCATCTTCCACGACTGCACCAGCCCGGCCAAACGGTGAGGGGGGGTATCTCCTTGCGGCGAATTGGCTGGAGTGTCTAATTTGTGTAACCGTTCACCGGGGGTACTAACCTGCTGATTTAACGGGCCGTATACGTTCAGCGGTGTCGGCAATTCTGCCGACACCGCTGAACGTATACTAATTTGTTGACACTGCGGATGGTGGTAGTTGACAACATCTTGATTATTGACTACAATAAAAGTCATTTGGTAGCTTATAGCCTGTTAAATTAGCCAATAATGAACCGATGGGGGGCGGGATGACGACGACCAGGACCTATTCCAGGTACACCCGTGAGGCGATCTCCCTGTTGGGCAAGCAGATCCGCCTGGGGCGCAAGCAACGCCGCTGGAGCGAGCATGAGTTGGCGGAGCGAGCGGGGATTGCTCGGGCTACCCTGCAGAAGATCGAGAAGGGCGATCCCGGCTGCGCCGTGGGGCTGGTGTTCGAGGTGGCGGCGTTGGCGGGCGTGACGCTGTTTGAGCCTGATTCGCCCGGACTGGCTGACCGGCATGAGCGCCTGGATGAGAAGCTGGCCCTGCTGCCCAAGGCGGTGCGCAAGAGCACTACGGTGATAATCGATGAGTTCTGAGCTGCGCGAGGCCTACGTCTGGGTCTGGCTGCCCGGAGCCACCGAGCCGGTGGTGGCCGGGCGCCTGGCCACAACCGACGGACAACTGGTGTTCAACTACGGCCAGAGCTATTTGGCCCGCGATAACGCCATTTCTCTGTATGAACCGGAGTTGCCCTTGCAGCCCGGCGTACTGCCCTTGTTGCCCGGCCTCAGTATGCCCAACTCCCTGCGCGATGCTGCGCCGGACGCCTGGGGCCGGCGGGTGGTCATCAACCGCCTGCTGGGCCTGAGGGGAGTTAGAGCCGACAGTGTCCAATTAGATGAGCTGACCTACCTTTTGGAGTCGGGATCCGACCGGATCGGAGCACTCGATTTCCAACGTTCACCCAGCGAATATCTCCCCCGTCGTGCCGCCAACGCAACGCTGGACGAGCTATTGGCCTCGGCGGAGCGGGTGGATAGGGGGATTCCTCTGACCCCGGAGCTGGATCAGGCCCTATATCACGGCAGTTCCATCGGCGGCGCTCGCCCCAAGGCCCTGATTGAAAGCGGGCGGCGGAAGTTCATTGCCAAATTTTCCTCCACCTCCGACCTCTACAGCGTGGTTAAGGCAGAGTTTATCGCCATGCGCCTGGCCGAAAAAGTGGGTCTGAATGTCGCTCCGGTCGATCTGGTTCGAGCTGCGGGCAAGGATGTCCTGCTCATTGAGCGTTTCGACCGGATTGCGGCGGGAGAGGGCTGGCAGCGCAAGATGATGGTCTCCGCCCTCACCCTGTTCGGTCTCGACGAGATGCTGGCGCGCTATGCCGGCTACCAAGAACTGGCGGAGATCGTACGCCACCGCTTCACCAGGCCCGCCGCCACCCTGCGCGAACTGTTCGCCCGGCTGATATTCAACATCCTCTGCGGTAACACCGACGATCATGCCCGTAACCACGCCGCCTTCTGGGACGGCCGGATGCTGACCCTGACCCCGGCCTATGACATCTGCCCGCAGGCCCGAGCCGGCAACGAAGCCACCCAGGCGATGCTGATTTCCGGAGAGGAGCGTCATAGCCGAATCTCGGCCTGCCTCGCCGCCGCCCACCACTTCCTGCTCTCGCGCCAAGAGGCGCTGGCCCTGGTCGAAACCCAGTTGCTTACCCTGGGAGCACATTGGGCTGAAGTGTGCGAGGCGGCAAAGTTGTCCGCTACCGACCACACCATGCTCCGGGAGCGCCAGTTCCTCAACCCCTACGCCTTCGACGACCTGGAGGGTGATGCCGCCTACCTGGCCGAACTGGGCCGGGAGATGGGCTGCACTACCGGACAGCCACAAAAAACTTGACTTGCACCCCTTTTTCGGGAATCCTGCCGCCTTAGATATCCAGGTGCCCGCCAGGGCATAAGAGGGAATTCCGTGTAAATCGGAAACGGGCCCGCCGCTGTAATCGGGGACGAAAGCCGCAACTTGCCACTGTTTGGATCAGCCGAACGGGAAGGCGCGGTAAGTAGGATGAGCCGAGAGTCAGAAGACCTGCCTGGATAGTGGAAGCAGCCCCCGTGGACCGGGGTTGTGCGGCCGATCTTGCGGATAAAAAAGGGAATCCCGGATCGATATTAAATTATCGGTCCGGGTTTTTTTTGCCCCGGCGCCGAACAACCGTCAAGGGGTCTAAGGATGAAAAAGAGGATCGGAGTTCTGGGTTTTAGTGCGCTGCTGCTGGCGCCATGGCAGGTCGAAGCGGAGCCGGCCGCCTCCTACAGTGCCGGAATCATGGAGGAGGTGGTGATTACCGCCAGCCGCACCGCCGAAACCGTGGATGAGTCCCTGGCGGCGGTCACGGTCATCACCCGCGAGGAGATCGAAAAGGGCCAGTATCAGAGCGTGGCCGATGCCCTGGCCGCCGTGCCCGGGTTGCAGTTCAGCCGTCGGGGCGGGCTCGGCAAGACCACGGGGATCAACCTGCGCGGCACCGCCAGCACCCACACCCTGGTGCTGATCGATGGCCTGCGGGTCGGTTCGGCCACCATGGGCGAGGCGGCCCTGCAGCATATCCCCTTAAGCCAGATCGAACGGATCGAAGTGGTCCGGGGGCCGCGTTCAACCCTTTACGGCTCCGACGCGGTGGGCGGGGTTATCCACATCTTCACCCGCAAGGCCGCCGACGAGCATCAGGGCAGCGTTGCGCTGGGCGGCGGCAGCCACGGCACCCACCAAGCCCGGGCCGCCCTCTCCGGGCCTTACGGCGACAGCCATTACAGCGTTGCCCTCTCCCAGATGGGCACCCGGGGGTTCGACGCCCAGGCCAACGATGTGCCCACCCCCGGCGGCTGGAACACCCCCAACCAACCGGACCGGGACGGCTACCGGGAAGCGGCGGCCAGTCTGCGCCTGGGCCATCGCTTCTCCCCGGGCAACGAAGTGGAGGTTTACGGCCTGCACTCCTCGGGCACCAACGAATTTGACGGCACCCCGGATGAAACCGATTTTCGCCAGCAAAATCTGGGGCTGAACCTGCAACTGCGCCCCCTTGATTTCTGGGATATCACCCTCCGGGGCGGGGAGAGCCGGGACGAGGGCAAAAACTTCCTCAATGGCGATTTTTACTCCCATTTCAACACCAAAAAAGAGCAGCTGGCCTGGCAGAACGACCTGTTGATCGGCGACAGCCAACTGCTGACCATGGGGGTCGACTATCTCAAGGACCGGATCAGCAGTTCCGACAGCTATGCTCGCGACAGCCGCTATACCACCGGCTATTACCTCCAGCATCGCATCGATCTCGGCCCCCACGACCTGCTGGCCGGGGTACGCCATGAGGACAATCAGCAGTTTGGTACCCACAACACCTACAATATCGCCTACGGCCTGCGTCTGCCCCGCAATCTGCGCGTGATCGCCAGCTACGGCACCGCCTTCCGGGCGCCGACCTTCAACGATCTCTATTATCCCTGGGGCGGCAATCCCAGTCTGGAGCCGGAGAAATCCAAAAGTTATGAACTGGCCCTGCGCCAACAGTATGGCCAGGGCTACTGGCGGCTGGGGATCTTCCGCACCGAGATCGACAATATGATCGCCTGGGCCGATACCGGCGGCGGGAACTGGCTGCCCTCCAACATCAACCAGGCCCGGATCGACGGCCTGGAACTGGAAAGCGGCCATCAACTGAGCCGGCAATGGCATCTGGCCGCCACCCTGACCCTGCTGGACCCCCAGGACCGGGAGAGCGGCAATCAGTTGATCCGCCGCTCAAAAAGGATGGCCACCATCGACCTGGATGGCGATTTCGGGCGCTGGCGGGTCGGCACGGCCCTCAGGACCTACGGCTCCCGTTACGAAAATACCGCCAACACCATCGAACTCTCCGGCTACACCATCGTCAACCTGCGGGCCGAGTACGATATCCGTGACAACCTGCTGCTCCAGGGTAAAATAGAGAACCTGTTCGACAAGGAGTACCAGGAGGTGGCAACCTACAACACTCCCGGCCGGGTCGCCTTTGCCACCCTTACCTATAGCTTCTAAGGGGAGGAGATCATGAAGCTGACCCCCAAACTGCTGGTGGTGGCCCTGGGTCTGGGCTGCCTGCTGACCGGGCCGTTGCGATCGTTGAGCCCGGCGGCCGACCGGCCCGATTTGGCCCCGGCACCGGCGCTGGCGCTGTCTGCCCAGCCCCAGCGCGTGGTTTCCCTGATCCCGACGGTAACCGAGATTATCCGGGCCCTGGACGCCGCCGAGCGGCTGGTGGGGCTGACGGTCCATGATCTGCCGGCCGCCGCCGGCGATGATCCCCGGATAGTGGGGGACTTTTTCTCCCCCTCCCCGGAGTTGATCGCGGCCCGCCGGCCCGACCTGATCATTATCAGCAATCTGCACCGGGGAGTTGAGGAGCATTTCGCCGGCCGGGTGCCCCTGCTCAATCTCCGGGCCGGCTCCCTGGAGCAGGCCTTCAGCCATATCGAACTGCTGGGTCGCCTGCTGGGGCGCCCCCAACAGGCAGCGGCCCTGATCGCCGATCATCAGAACCAACTGGAGCGGGTGGCCGCCGACCTGGAAATGGTTCCCCAGGCCCGACGGCCCCGAACCATCCGCCTGATGGGCACCGAGCCGCTGGCCGCCCCCGGCGACGATTCGTTCCAGAACGATTATATCCGGGCCGCCGGCGGCATCCCCCCGACCTTCGGGCGTAATGGCGATATCATTGCCCTGAGTATCGAGGAGCTTGCCGCCTTCGATCCCCAGGTCATCTACGTCTGCGGAACCAGCGGGGCGGAACGGATCTTGAACAACCAGGCCCTGGAGGGACTTGCCGCGGTCCGGGAAGGCAGGGTATTATCGTTTCATTGCGATCTTACCTGCCGGGCCGGGGTTGATATCGGTCTTTTTGTCACCCAACTGGCCCGAGGAATTTACCCAACCATGCCCCCGACAACGGAAGGAGAACGGTAAATGCTGGAACTGTTTCGCAGTGGCGGGCCGCTGATGTATCCCCTGCTGGCCTGCTCGCTCATCATGCTGACGGTGGTGATCGAGCGGGCCATCTTCTGGCTCATGGTGGACTACCATCGCCGACGGGAGCTGGTGGACGAGGTGCTGGAGCTTTCGCGGCGGGGCCGGTGGGAAACGATCCGGGAAAAGGTGGCCGGCAGCCGGGACTATGTGATCCGGGTGCTGATCAGCGGCATTCTCCACCGGGAGTTTTCCCCCACCAAGGCGATGGAGGCGGCGGCCGGTGATGAGCTGAAGAAGATGCGCCGTTATATGGGGGCCCTGGACACCATGATCACCGTGGCCCCGCTGCTGGGGATTCTGGGCACGGTGGTGGGGATCATCAACTCCTTTGAGATGATCGGCTCGGTGGGGATCGAAGCACCCCAGGCGGTGACCGCCGGCATCGCCCAGGCCCTGATCACCACCGCCGCCGGGCTCAGTATCGCCATCTTCGCGGTCTTTCCCTACAACTATTTCAACGCCCGGGTGGAGAACGCCGCCCGCAGCATCGAAAAATACGCCACCAGTCTGGAGATCGTTTACCAGAAGCTGACCATGCACGAGCAGAGCGCCCACCGGCCATGAAGCTCAACCCGGCCCATATCGGCCTGAAAAAGGCCCGGATCGAGATGCTGCCGCTGATCGATATCGTCTTTCTGGTGCTGGTGGTCTTTATCTACGCCATGCTCTCCATGGCGGTCCATCGGGGGCTGCCGGTGGTGCTGCCCCAGGCGGCGGCCACCACCGTGGAGAGCGACAGCCGGCTGACCATCAATCTCCTGGCCGACGGCACCCTGCTTTTAAACCGGCGGCCCGTGACCCCGGCCGCGTTACGGGAGACCCTGACGGCAAAGGCCCAAGAGCTGCCCCAGCCCACGGTGCTGCTCTTTGGCGACCGCGATCTCGACTATCAGCAGCTTTTTCGGGTGCTGGACCTGATCCGCCAGGCGGGAATCGAGCGGATCTCCCTGCAGGCCGAGGCCCCGGACGGACCATGAAACGGCTGCTGGGGGCGGCGGTCCTGGCCCTGCTGCTCCACGCCGGTTTGCTGGGGTGGGGAAATTGGCGGCTGGAACCACTGGCCCGGCCCGATCTGGGCCACCGGGAGCTGACCCTGGAGCTGGCGGCGGTGGTCCCATCCCCAACCCCGAGCCCGAAACCGGCCCCCGGGGCCCAACCGCCGCCGGCCCCCGCCCCACAACCCATGCCGGAGCCCATGCCAG
>JBLRWU010000070.1:7428-10263 GCA_047921155.1 Desulfurivibrio sp. | reverse complement strand
CCGGGGCAGCACTCCGGTGAGCAGGGTGTAGCTGATGGTGTCGCAGTGGCGGGCGCGGGCCTCTTCCAGGAGGGCCTCAGTGGGGTCCAGGGCCAGGAGGATGCCGCGCACCTCCCGATCCGGATCGCCCACCATCAGCCCGACGTTGTCCCAGGCTTCGGCTCGGGCAAAGGGGCTGATGCCGTCGAGCAGGGTCAGTAGTTTATCGATTTTGAGTGGGGCGGTCATGCTTTCCCGGGTCAAGGTTGGTGGTGCTGGTCGCAAGTGGACGTAAAAAAAGGTGCCGCCCCGAAAGGGGTGCACCTTGGATGGTTTATGGTTTCCGGTCGCTGGGCGGTGAGGCCGTGCGCTGTTGATTTTGCCGGTTTTGCCAAGCTAGGTTTTATGCAGCCCATTATCACGATTTGCCGAGGAAAAAGTTGGTGGGCCCACCTGGACTCGAACCAGGGACCGACCGGTTATGAGCCGGTGGCTCTAACCAACTGAGCTATAGGCCCATCGGTTTGGAAAACCGTTACATATATCGACAAGCGCCGGGCTTGTCAAGTTTTTTTATCGACAGACCTTCTCTTTGAAGGTTTCAAAGCCGACCCGGTCCATGAAGCGCCCGATTCTTTCGCCCTTTTTGCCCTCTTCCTTGAAATAATCGAGGATATTGGCGGTAATCCGCAGGGCCGCGGCGTCATCCTGGCCTTCCACCAGGATCTCGGCCAGCCGGGGCCGGGAGGCGGCGTTACCGCCGACCACGATGGTCCAGCCCTTGGCCTTGCCAATGTAGCCGATATCCTTGACCGAGCTTTCACCGCACTGGTTGGGGCAGCCGGACACCCCGATCTTGACCTTGCCCGGCAGCTCCAGGCCGTGGTAGCGTTGATCCAGCTCTCCGGCCAGGCCCATGGAGTTCTGCTGGCCCAGGCGACACAGGGTGTTGCCGGGACAGGTCTTGATGCTGCGCACGCAGAGGCCCACCGCCGCCCCGGGGGCCATCTCGAGATCCCGCCAGGCCGAATCGATATCCTCCTCCCTGAGGCCGACAATGGCGATCCGGGCCGCGCTGGTGATTTTGATTGCCGCCGTCTGGTACTTTTCCGCCACCTCGGCGATGCGCCGCAACTGTTGGGGGGTGATCAGGCCCAGGGGGAGGTGGGGGACAATGGCGTAGGATTCCTTGTCGCGCTGTAAAACCGCGCCTTTTTCTCCATCTTTAAGCATCTTTCGGGCTCCGTCGCTAAGGGGGTTGTCTGGGATAGAACGTCGATTTTTTCAGTTGCGTCAATGTGCCGTTTTTGGTCGCAAAAGTCAAGTCAGGGCGTGATGACAATGTTTGTGGTAGGATGCAACAGCCGTGGTATTTGACGGTGGTTGCGGCGAACCATTTATTAAACGGAAATGGAGATAAATTATGCCGATGGCGGCTTATCTGGGGTTGGTGGGTCTGCTCGGTTTGCTGGTGGGCGCGGGGGTGGTTTGGGTTTATTGGCGGCAGCGGGCGGCGCGGCAGCAGGAGCGCCTGACCGAGATCGCCGAGGCCAGGCGCCAGGCCGACCAGGCCCTTTGGGATGAGCGCCTGGCCGGTCGCGATCAGCGGCTGGCCGAGGCTTTGGGCGAGATCGGGCGGCTCAGCGAGCGGTTGGCCCTCTGGCAGGCGGAAAACAGTGCGCTCAGCGGTCGGGTGGCCGAACTGGCCACCAGCCTGGAGGGGGAGCGCCGGGTCACCGAGGAGAAGCAGGCCCTGCTGATCGAGGCCCGCAAGGAGCTGGCTGACGCCTTCAAGGCGCTCTCCGGTGATATCTTTCAGCAGAACAGCAAATCCTTCCTGGAGTTGGCCAAGGCCACCTTCGGCCGCTTGCAGGAGAAGGCCAGCGGCGACCTGGAGCAGCGCCGTCAGGCGATCCAGGAGATGGTGGGACCCCTGAAAGAGTCGTTGCAGAAGGTGGATAACCAGTTGCGCCAGGTGGAAAAGGAGCGGATCGACGCCTACGCCGGGCTCACCGAGCAGGTGAAAAACCTGGCCACCAGTCAGGTTCGTCTCCAGGGGGAGACCGCCAACCTGGTCCGGGCTTTGCGCACTCCCAACGCCCGCGGCCGCTGGGGTGAGATCCAGCTGCGGCGGGTGGTGGAGATGGCGGGGATGGTGGAGTACTGCGATTTTATCGAGCAGGAATCGGTTCAGGGCCCCGATGGCCGCCTGCGGCCGGATCTGCTGATCAAGCTGCCCAACCACAAACATATCGTGGTCGATTCCAAGGCCGCCCTGTCGGCCTATCTGGAGGCGATCGAGGCCCCCGATGAGGAGCTGCGCCGCCTCAAACTGGCCGAGCACGCCCGCCAGATCCGGACCCATCTCACCCAGCTCTCCTCCAAGGCCTATTGGGAGCAGTTTCAGCCCAGTCCCGAGTTTGTCGTCCTCTTCCTGCCCGGTGAGAACTTCTTCAGCGCCGCCCTGGAGCAGGATCCGGAGCTGATCGAGTTCGGGGTGGCCCAGCGGGTTATTCTGGCCACCCCCACCACCCTGATTGCCCTGTTGCGGGCGGTTTCCTACGGCTGGCGCCAGGAGAAGATCGCCGAGCATGCCCACCAGATCGGTGAGCTGGGGCGCCAGCTTTACGACCGGCTCTGTGTGATGGCCGGCCATTTTCACGCGGTGCGCCGGGGTCTGGGGGTGGCGGTGGAGTCCTACAACAAGGCGGTGGGCTCGCTGGAGAGCCGGGTGCTGGTTACGGCCCGCAAGCTCAAGGAGTTGGACCCGGCCATGGGCAAGGATCTGGAGAGTCCCGAGGCCCTGGATCTTCAGCCCCGGGTGCTGCAACTGGCCGAGGAAAACGGTGGTGATCT
>JBLRWU010000070.1:0-7328 GCA_047921155.1 Desulfurivibrio sp. | reverse complement strand
TAGCCACCGCCGGCGGTTTATCAGCACTTTATCCTTGCCTGAAACCACGCCTTTTCGTATAATCGCCGATTCGTTTTCTTTTTACTGGATCGGTGGTAAATGTCCGGTCACCGCTGGTGGCGGCACGGACTTCCAGCGACGTTTCACGCAGTTCAACCCCAAGGAGATCGGTTACGATGAAGTTAGGGATCAACGGCCTGGGCCGGATCGGCAAGCTCTCTCTCTGGCACCATGTTTCCCGTAAATTTTTTTCCGAGATTGTGGTTAATGTCGGCCGCGAGGTCGGCACCTCGCTTAACGATATCGCCGGGATCATCGATCGGGACAGCACCTACGGGCGCCTGGGCCCCTACCTGCACGGCTGCAAATCCTCCGGTTCGGTGATCGAAAAACTTAATGAGGCCGAGGGCAGCCTGGTGGTCAACGGCATGCCGGTCAGGATTTTGCGTCAATCCCGCGATCCCCGGGGGATCGCCTGGAAGGAGAACGGGGTGCGGCTGGTGGTGGATACCACCGGCGCTTTCACCGATCCCACCGCCGATGCCGATGCCCCCAAGGGGTCTTTGCGCGGCCATCTTCAGGGCGGGGCGGAGAAGGTTATCCTCTCGGCCCCCTTCAAGATCAAGCAGAAGGGCCTGGAGATGCCGGAAGATGTGGTGACCACCGTGATGGGGATCAACGACGGCGATTACGATCCCTCCCGTCATCTCATGGTTTCGGCCGCCTCCTGTACCACCACCTGCCTCTCCTTCATGGTCAAGCCGTTGATGGACTATTTCGGGGCCGACAAGTTTCTCAGCGCCTCGATGGTTACGGTCCATGCCGCCACCGGCAGTCAGCCGGTCCTGGATCGGGTGCCCGCCGCCGGCGCCACCGATCTGCGCAAGAGCCGCAGTATCCTCAACAATATCATCCTGACCTCCACCGGCGCGGCCAAGGCCCTGCCCCTGGTGATCCCGGAGATGAAGAAGATCGGTTTTATCGCCGAATCGGTGCGGATTCCCACCTCCAGCGGTTCGCTGATCATCCTGGTGGTCAACTTCCAGGATGATGGCGAGCAACCGATCCAGCGGGAGCTGATCAACTCGGTCTACAGCGACTACGGCCGGAAAACCGGTTACCTGCAATACACCGACGAGCAGTTGGTCTCCTGCGATATCGTGGGCAATCCGGCCGCCGCCGCGGTGATCGAGGGCCGGGAAACCCACACCCGCACCGCCAATATCAGCGTCAACCTGGGCCAGTTCAACTGCTCCGGCGCCCCGGATCGGGTGGAGGTGCCGGTGACCCAGGCGGTGATCTACGGCTGGTACGACAACGAGCTGGGCAGCTATACCAATATGCTTGGCGATCGTACGGTCAGCATCGCCGAGCAGTTGGTGTGAGCCCGGATCCGGTGATGAGCGATTCGGCCGGAGCGACCGGCATGGATATTGCCCAGGCCCGCGAGGTGTTGCGCCTTGAAGCCGAAGGGATCCTGGCGGTGATCGAGCAGGTGGGGGATGATTTTCAGCGGGCGGTGGAGATGATCATGGCCTGTCCCACCCGGCTGATCGTCACCGGGATCGGTAAATCGGGCATTATCGGTCAGAAGATCGCCGCCACCCTCAACTCCACCGGCACCCCGGCCTTTTTCCTCCACCCGGTGGAGGCGATGCACGGTGATCTGGGGATTGTCGATCCCCGGGATGTGGTGCTGGCCATCTCCTACAGCGGCGAGACCGCGGAACTGAATATGCTGCTGCCCACCCTGAAAAAACGGGGGGCGGGGATTATCGCCATGACCGGCCGCCGGGAATCCAGCCTGGCTTCCGGGGCCGATGCGGTGCTGACCGTGGCCGTACCTCGGGAGGCCTGCCCCCTGGGCCTGGCGCCCACCGCCAGCACCACCGCCTCGCTGGCCATGGGTGATGCCCTGGCGGTGGTGCTGCTCAATCGCAAGAAGTTTGATGCCTGTGATTTCCGTCGCAATCACCCCGGCGGCAGCCTGGGCGAGCGGCTTAAGGTCCGGGTTTCCGAGGTGATGCTGACCGGCTCCCAGATTCCCAGGGTGCGGATCAGTGCCACCCTGGCCGAGGCGGTGGCCGAGCTCAACCGTAAAAATCTGGGCGCGGTGCTGGTGATGGCGGCGGATGACCAGGAGATGCTGGGGATTCTCACCGACGGGGATCTGCGGCGGATGGTGGCCGGAGGCCAGGCCGGCGAAGGGGGTGCTCCAACCCTGGCGGAGGTGATGACCGCCGCCCCCAAAAGCATCGCCGCCGACCTGCTGGCCGCCGATGCCCTCAGTATCATGCAGAATCATGAAGTGACGGTGCTGCCGGTTACCGACAGTGAGCGGCGGCTGGTCGGCATTCTTCATCTGCAGGACATGATCGGCAAAGGGGAGTTCCGTTTCCTGGTCTAGTTTTATCGAATTCGCCGCCGCGCTCTGGCCCGCTTGTGGTTGACAAGGCGACGGTTTTTCGGTAGCATTCGCGGCTGATTTGGCTCCGGTTACGGCTGCGGGGCGGGGTTTGACAAGGCCCGGCGTCCCGTTTCAATATTTTGTTACAGGGGACTATTTATGGCAATTACCAGCAAAGAAGTGAACGCGGCTTTCAGTGCCGAGGTCACGGCCCAGCCCGGCGGCCAGCACCTGAATCGCTGCTACTCCTGCGGCGCCTGCAGCGGCGCCTGCCCGGTCAGTCAGGCGATCCCGGATTTCGATCCCCGGCGGATGATCCATATGATCCGGATGGGCCTCAAGGAGCGCCTGCTCACCTCGGATCTGCTCTGGTACTGTTCCAGTTGCCAGAACTGCGTTTTTGTCTGCCCCCAGGATGTGCGCTTTGCCGAGATCGTCGGAGCCCTGCGCAAGCTGGCCCTGGAGCAGGGCCTGGTCAGTGACCAGGATCTGCTGGACAAAGGCAAGGCTGCTCGGGTGGAGCGGGATGAATGCGTATCCTGCCTCACCTGTGTGCGGGTCTGCCCCTGGCGGATTCCGGTAATCGACCAGGGCGGTAAGGCCTATATCGATCCCCGGGAGTGCCGGGCCTGCGGAATCTGTCCGACGGAATGCCCGGCCGCTGCCATTAAACTTAACGAATCCGCCGACGAGCGTTTGATCGCCGCCTGCGGCACCGGCCGCTGAGCGGGGAGGGGAAAAACCGATGGCTTTTATTCCGGATATTCAAGTTTTTTGTTGTCATTACACCTCCCAGCAGGCTTGCGCCGAAGGCAAGGAGGGGCTGGCCGTCGACGGGTTTCCGGCCAACGCCGCCATCAATCGTCTGGTCTGCGGGGGCAAGCTCAAGGTTTCCGCCCTGCTCCAGGCCTTTGAAGAGGGGGCCGACGGCGTCTGCGTGGTGGGCTGCCAGCCCGATGCGTGCCATAACCTGATGGGCAGCCAGCGGGCCGCTCGCCGGGTGCTGGCGGTGCAGAAGGCCCTGGCCGAATTGGGGGCCGAAGAGGGGCGGATCGCCTTTCATCACCTGGAGCGGGGCTTTCACCCCGAGTTTGTCCGGGTGGTTCAGGAGTTGAACGACCAGGTGAGCAAGCTCGGTCCCAGCCCGTTCAAGGGGGAAAAATCATGATTATCGCTGAGCGTAAGCCGGTTAATGAGATAGTGGCAATGGTGCGGGATGCCGAGCGGATCCTGGTCTTGGGTTGCCGGGGGTGCGTTTCGGTCTGCTCCGCCGGCGGCGAGCGGGAGGTGGAACTGCTCTGTTCCCTGATCCGGTTGGGCAAGAAGCAGGCCGGGCAGCAGGCCAAGGTTGAGGGCGCCACCCTGGTGCGCCAGTGTGACAAGGAGTATGTCGATGAGATCGATCGCTGGCAGGGGGAGTATGACGCCATCATCTCCATGGCCTGCGGGGTGGGGGTCAACTTCATCGCCAACCTGCGTCCCTTCGACAAGGTCTATCCGGCGGTCAATACCAGCTTTTTCGGCGGTTCCTCCCTCCAGGGTGAGTGGAGCGAGCAGTGCGCCGGTTGCGGTGACTGCGTACTGCACCTAACCGGCGGTCTCTGTCCGGTGGCCCGCTGCGCCAAAAGCCTGATGAACGGCCCCTGCGGCGGTTCGGTGGATGGCCGCTGCGAGATCCACCGGGAAGTGCCCTGTATCTGGCAGTCGATCCACGAACGTCTCAGCCGTTTTGAACAGGCCGAGGACCTGGCCCGGGTGGCCCCCATTCGCGACTGGCGCCCCGCCGGCCATGGTGGCCCCAGGAAAGCGGTTCGCGACGATTTGACGGTTTAGTATTTAGGAAGGGATAACCCGGCGGCGTGTCGATGTGCGGTGCCGCCGGGCCTTTACCCCTCAGCGCCAGATGGCGTCGAGGGGCTTTCTTTGAGGGATCCGCTGATAGCGGTACCTGGGATAGCCCAGCATCAGGGCACCGTGGACCCGGTGCTCTTCCGGGATTTGCAGGGCTTCGATCAGGGGCGGGTAATTGTTGAAGACGGCGCCCAGAAAGATCCCGGCCCAGCAGGCGCCGATCCCCATGCCATGGGCGGCCAGGTCGAGGTAGGTAAGGGCGATGGTGCAGTCGATCTCCGGTTTCAGCGCTTTTTCGGAAGCGTAGGCGATCACCAGGTGCGGCGCCCCCCGCAGCACCAGATCCCGTTCGGCCAGATCCCAGGCGGCGACCACCCCGGGGAAAGCGCCCTTTTCCCGCAGCCACTCCACCACCAGACCGATCAGCTTGCGCACCTCGGTGGTCGATTCAATCACCAGCCACTTGGTGGGCTGGGCATTCTTGGCCGACGGCGCCCAGCGGCTGATATCCAGCAACTGCTCCAGAATTTCACGGGGAACCGGTTTGTCCTTGTAGGTACGGATGGAGCGCCGGCTGCGCAGGAACTGGGCGGCGGCCTCCGGACTGGGGTTAAGCTTGCGGTCCAGGGGCAGGCAGCTTTCCGGCCCCCGGTCTTTGAAGGTCAGGGCGCTGTGGGGGCAGACCGCCAGGCAGTGGCCGCAATCGATGCAGATCTTGGGGGCGGCCCGCCGGGCTACGGGAAAGCCGCCATCCTCGCTTTCGTCGATCAGGCTGAACGGGCATTCCGCTATACAGATACCGTCCCGTTTGCATTTGCTCCGGTCAACGTTGATCAGTTCCATGCTGGTGTTTCCTGGGTGAAAGTAAAGAAAAGTCCCGGTCGCCGGGGTTCTGCGTGGCTGCGCCGGGGCTTGTGCTGCCCGGCATTCTACCCGGTCTTTTGGTGTAACGCAACGGGATGACCGGAAAAATTCAATTGGGCGAATAATCTTTATGTTACTGTTCCTCTCCGCCTTTTTGCTGATTTACGGAGCCATGCACGGCTATTTTTACTGGCGGTTGCGTGCCGCCCTGGGCTTGGGAGCCGCACGGCTCCCGATCCTGCTCTTCCTGCTCCTGATGGTGCTGGCTCCGGTGCTGGTGCGCCTGCTGGAACAGCGGGGTTGGGATTTGGCCGCCCTGCTGCTGGCCCACCTCGGTTTCGGCTGGATGGGACTGCTCTTTCTCTTCTGCGTACTGGCAGGGCTTTTGGATGGGGCCCGCCTCCTCCATTCCCGGCTGGTCAGGCCGACGAGGCTGGTGCTGCCCGACGGTGGGGGTTCGGGCCTGGCGACCCGCCTCCTGACCCCGGCCGCTATTTTTTGGCTGGCCCTCCTTGTCGCTGCGGCCAGTTGTGCTTATGGTTACCGGGAAGCTCTTGAGATCAGGCTGGAGCGGGTGGAGATCGTCAGCGATAAGTTACCACCGGGACAGGAACCGCTGCGGATCGTCCAGGTGACCGATATCCATCTGGGGTTGATTGTCCGGGAGCGACGGCTGGCCCGGATCCTGGCAGTGGCGGCGGCGGCGCGACCGGATCTGCTGCTGGCCACCGGTGATATTGTCGACGGGCAGGGGGATAATCTCTCTAGTCTGGCCGGGGGGTTCCATCGCCTGGAGACCCCGCTGGGCAAGTTGGCCATTCTCGGTAACCACGAGTTTTACGTGGGCGAAGCCGCGGCGGTGGCCTTCCATGAGCTGGCCGGTTTCACCCTGTTGCGGGGGGAAGCCCTGCGAGTCACCCCCCACCTGACGGTGGCCGGGGTGGATGATGTCACCGGGGTTCGGCTGGGGATTACTCCGCCGGCACAGGAGGAACGGTTGCTGGCGGCCCTGCCCGAGGACACCTTTAATATTCTGCTCCGGCATCAGCCCGTGGTGGTGCCGGGCGGCCCGTTGGACCTGCAGCTTTCAGGGCATATCCACCGGGGCCAGATTTTCCCCTTCAACCTTTTTACCTGGCTGGCCTACCGGGTCTCCAGCGGCCTTAGCGTGGCCGCCGACGGCCGCTACCTCTACGTGGGGCGCGGCAGCGGAACCTGGGGGCCGCCCATCCGCTTCCTGGCGCCGCCGGAAGTGACTTTAATCGAACTGATTCCCGCTCCGGCGGCGTCATAACCATTGCAGGGGCGATAAATTATGGATATCCGGGGCATGGGTTACGAGAAACTGGAACAGCAGGCGGTGCGAGCCGTGCTGTTTTATCCCCGCTCCGACTGGAACCCGCCTCCGGCGGGGGCCTTCGATCGGGAGGTGGAGGTGGAGCCGGGGGTGGTGCTGCCGTTGCGTTATCATCTCGGGGCGGCGGAACCGGGCGCGGTCAATATTCTCTTTTTTCACGGTAACGCCGAGGTGGCCTCGGATTATGACGAGCTGGCGTCCCGGTTCAACGATGCCGGGCTCAACCTGGTGGTGGCCGAGTATCGCGGCTATGGCCGGGCCGGGGGAGAGCCGACGGTGCGCAACATGATTCGTGACGCTCATCAAATATTGCCGCAGGTCCGGGAAACCCTTCGGCAAGAGGGGAAAACCGGGCATCTGGCGGTGATGGGCCGTTCCCTGGGCAGCGTGGCGGCCATCGATCTGGCCGCCGCCGCCGACCCGGCCCTGGTTGATGGGCTGATCATCGAAAGCGGGATCGCCCACACCATCCCGCTGCTGCTGGGTCTGGGGGTGGACGTGGGGGCCTGCGGTCTGGAGAGCGAGGCCGACGGGTTCTGCAATGTCCAGAAGATCGGGCTGTTCACCAAGCCGACCTATATCCTCCATGCCCAGCACGACCAACTGATTCCGGTAACCCTGGCCGAATCTCTCCAGGCCTTTTGCGGGGCCCAGAGCAAGGAGTTTCAAATCGTGCCGGGGGCGGACCATAACAGCATCATCGACCAGGTCGGCCATCTCTACTTCGAGGCGATCGCCCGCTTTTGTCGCAAGCTGGGGCTGCCGCCGCGGCGCAAGAAACTGGGATAAGCGACCACGGGGCACCGCATCTTGCGGCGATCGGGCCGGCTCACGTACTGGCGTACGCAT
>JBLRWU010000069.1:0-10303 GCA_047921155.1 Desulfurivibrio sp. | reverse complement strand
GAGGCCGACCTCGATTCGGAGCAGCGGAGCCTCTCATTCTACGGCCGTTGACCATCACCGCACCGAAATGCCTACGCCAACAGTTCCCGGACCCGGGCTTCCAGCGATCCGGCCAAATCCTGTTTCTCTTTGATGCCATAGTCGGCCGTGCTGATCGGTTCCCCCACCCTGATGGTCACCAGGCCGGGCCGGGCCAGCAGGCGGCCCTTGGGCAAAATCCGGTGGGTGCCGGAGATCGCCATGGGCACCACCGCCACCCCCGCCTTGATGGCCAGGACCATGGCCCCGGCCTTGAATGGCTGCATCTTGCCATCGGGGCTGCGGGTACCCTCGGGAAAGATGATTACCGAAGTGCCGGCGGCGATCCGTTCGGCCGCCTCGTTGAGGCTGGCCAGGGCCCGACGACCGTGACTGCGATCCACCGGAATGTACCCGGCCCGCCGCATCGCCCGTCCGAACACCGGAATATCAAAGAGCTCCTTCTTGGCCAGCCAGCGAAAATCGAAGCCAAGATGGCCCTGAAGAACAAAAATATCAAACTGGCTCTGGTGGTTGGCGGCGAAGATATAGGGCTTGCTCCGATCCAGCCGGTGCAAGCCGTCGATCTGGACCCGCACCCCGACCAACCGGCAGATCAGACGCCCCCACCACCGGGGCAGAAACTGTAAGCGTTCCCCGGACCAACCCCACAAAAAAACCAGCAGCAGAGCGATCAGACTCACCAGGCCGGTGAGCAGGGGAATCATCACCAGGGCCAGCACTCCCCGTAAAAATATCTCGATCTCCCGCAAATAGCGCATCGTCACTCCCCCGCTTTCCCCTGTTGCCACCAGCCGCCAAGCTGGGTAAGATGTGAAGCCCGTCCGACCGCGCACCGCCTCCTTCGGCTTGCAACGCGGTTGCGGCTGCCCACTATAGCACGCGAGGCTACTCGGCGCTTCTCTCTTCCTTGGATTATGAACGACAAAAAAGCAGATTCCACCCCTCGCCGTTACCCCTTCGATGTCGGGGCCATTCCGATTACCGGAGGGGACAGCGCCCCCCAGCCGGAAGCCGCCGCTGCTACCCTTGAGTCGACCCCGGAACCAAAGGCGCCGATGGAGGAGGCGTCCTATCCGACCCCGAAATCCACGGGCCGCAAGGGCCGGGTCAAATACTCATGGCCCCTGCGGCCGTGGCCCTCGATCCTGGCAATGATCGGCCTGCTGTTGAGTTACCTGCTCCTTTCCCAGCTCTTTGTCTCCCTCTTCCTCCCCCGGCTGCTGGCCGACCGCTGGGGGAAAAGCCTGGAGCGATCCGTGACCATCGCCCGGGCCGAATGGCAACCCCTGGCCCTGGTCCTGACCCTGCATAACGGCATCGTCGGTCCCCGTCTTGCCGATCCCCACGACCGGATTGACCCGCTGCTCTCCTTTCGCTCCTTGAGGGTCGATCTCCGGCCAACCGCTCTGTTCCACTCCGGCTCGCTGCTCAAGGAGTTGCACCTTGAACAGCCCTTCCTCCACCTGCTGCGCGACCAGGAGGGCGGCTACAATCTGCCCTGGCCCGATCCCGCTGCGATCCGGAGCGGATGGCGGCCCCAAGCGGTCAAGATCAGCAACGGCCGCCTGCTCTACACCGACCGGGGCAACTCTTTTCCCTCCCAACCCGAGGGAAATCGGAGGGAGTTCCGGGGGGAAGTGCGGGAGATCAACGGCGGCTGGCAGCTTGATCCGGCAAATGATCCCGGGGAGCTGCTCGCTCTCGACCTTAGAGCAACCGGTCCCGAGGCCGCCGCAATCGGGTTACAGGGCTGGCTGGCTCTTGGCAGCTCAACCGCCGCCAGCGACCTGGAGCTGACCGTGCAAGGATTACCGCTGACCCTCCTGGCCTACTATCTGCATCCCCTGTTGGCCCGGGAGATCGACGGCGGACGCTTGAGCATCCAGGCCCGCTTCCGCCCGGGCCCCGGCCCGGAACTGCATATCGACCAGCGGGTGGAGCTGGAGGAGCTGCACCTGGGGCGCAAACTCGAACACCATAACGAGGAACGGAGCCCGCAACTGTTGCAGGCTCTGCTCAGCGGCCGAGACCATATTGTACGGTTGGACCTGCCCCTTAAGATCCAGACCAAACGCCGCGATTCACCCTATCTTCGGAAACTGGCCGCCGCGCTGGATTCCCGGTTGGAACAGGCGGCCCTTACTCCCCTCTCCCTGCTGGCCGCAAATTATCCCGATCTGGTGAAGCGGATCGACTTTCCCGCTGGCGGCGCTGAGCTTAGCCGAGAAGCTGGGCGAAATCTCGATCTGCTGGCGGCAGCCCTCGGCGACCGTCCCCTGTTGCGGCTGGAGATCGGAGGAGTGGCTGTTTTTGCCTGCGACCGGGAGGCCTTGCAGCTCAAACGGGAAAAGCAGATGGCGGAGCAGCGGCGACAGGCGGTGGCCACCCTGGCCCGCGAGCTGGCCGCCGGGGGCGAAATTACGGTTACGGCAGAGCAGATCGGCAGATTACGGCCGGAAAATATTGTGACCGGCGAGGCGGAACTGCTTGAGTTGGCCGCCAGTCGCCAGCAGGAAGTGCGCCGGCGACTGGCCATGGCGCTGGGCATCGAAAACGGAGATTCGGCAAGCCTGCCGGCAACCGCCCCCTCCCGCCTGTTCATCTCTCCGCCCGCGGTCCAGCAACACCAGGTTGAAACCGGGTCCGGTTGCGGCACGGCCAAGCTCAAGTTCAAGCCCTGAAAAGGGGGCCGACTATTGTTTAGCCATGCTCGCGGATTTTGTGAAAAGTGATCTGGGGATATAGCTCCATGGTCCGGGAGAGCATCCAGGGGCTTTCACTGAGGAAGGCCAGATGCCCCTCGGCGTCCAGGGCCAGATGGGCCTGGTTTTTGGCCTTAAACTCCTCCAGCTTGCGGCGGTCATCACTGGCGATCCAGCGGGCGGCCCCGAAGGGTACCGGTTCATAAAGGGCATCGACCCCGTACTCCGCTTTCAGCCGGGCCACCGTTACCTCAAACTGCAACACCCCCACCGCTCCCAGAATAAAGTCCCCGCCCTGCAAAGGACGAAACACCTGGATTGCCCCCTCCTCCGCCAACTGCACCAGCCCCTTGCCCAACTGCTTGCCCTTGAGGGGAGTTTTCAGGATCACCCGGCGAAAATGTTCCGGGGCAAAGTTGGGAACCCCGCTGAACCGGACCTCCTCCTTGGCGGTGGTAAAGGTATCGCCGATCTTAATGGTGCCGTGGTTGTGGATGCCGATGATATCGCCAGGCCAGGCCTCCTCGACATTGGCCCGATCCTGGGCCATGAAGATGGTAGCATTGCTGAGTACCACCTCCTTGCCCAGTCGCATGTGGCGGACCTTCATCCCCCGGGTAAAACGGCCGGAACAGATCCGAAAAAAGGCGATCCGATCCCGGTGAGCCGGGTTCATATTGGCCTGAATCTTGAAGGAGAATCCGGAAAAATCATCCTCCTCCGGACAGATGGGACGCGGAGCGGCGGGCCGGCAACCGGGTGCGGGCGCCAGTTCGACAAAGGCGTCCAGCAGTTCCTGAACGCCAAAGTTATTGATGGCGCTGCCGAAGAAGACCGGGGTTTGGCTGGCCTTGAGAAATTCCTGATGATCGTAAGGGTTGGCAGCTCCCGCCAGCAGTTCCAGGTCCAAGCGCAGTTTGTCGGCCGCCGACCCCAGCAGCTCGTCCAGCCGCGGATCGGTCAGATTTTTGATCGTCACCCCCCCTTGGTCGGGCTGGGTGTCGCGCCCGGGACTGAAAAGATGGAGGCTGCCCCGATAGATGTTATAAACCCCCTTGAACTGTTTGCCCATCCCGATGGGCCAGGAGAGAGGAACACATTCGATCTGCAGTTTATCTTCGATCTGGGCCAGAATATCCAGGGGCTCCAGCCCCTCCCGGTCCAACTTGTTGATAAAGGTGATCACCGGGGTATTACGCATCCGGCAAACCTCCATCAGCTTCTCGGTCTGAGGCTCCACCCCCTTGGCGTGGTCGATCACCATCAGGGCGCTGTCCACCGCGGTGAGGACCCGGTAAGTATCCTCGGAAAAATCCTGATGTCCCGGGGTATCCAGCAGGTTGATGGTGTAATCCCGGTAATCGAACTGCATCACCGAGGAGGTCACCGAAATCCCGCGCTCCTTCTCGATGGCCATCCAATCGCTCAGGGCATGGCTGGATGCCTTGCGGGCCTTGACTGAACCTGCCAGCTGAATCGCCCCGCCAAAAAGCAACAGCTTCTCGGTCAGGGTGGTCTTACCGGCATCGGGATGGCTGATAATCCCGAAAGTACGTCTACGGGCAATCTCTTTCGCCAACTGGTTGGACAATGTCTTTCCTCATGATTTTACGGAACTAACCCGGCAAACGCCCAGCGAAACCGCCCGCCGTTTACCAAACAAAAAAAACCGGGCCAGCAACTGCTGACCCGGTTAACAAAAAACGGTGACGACGATCTGCTACTTATCGCCTTCCTTGGCCCGATCTTTGTGCGCGTACATGGTGGTGCTGCCGGAAGACCAGAAAACCATCTTGCCTTCCTTCACCAGGTCGTTGGCGGCGTTTTTTACGGCCCGGGGCTTGGCCTCGGGATCACATGCGTAAAAGTCCTTTACGTAAAGCTGACCTTTGGGACTCTTCAGCGACTTTTCCAGAATTTTCTCTTTCAGTTCGTCGTTACTTAAAGCCATAAGAGTTCTCCTTGATCCCGGAATTATTTAACGTGGCTGGTGAACTTGAACTGAGTGGTGGTCCGCCAGGTAGTATAAGCCAACCGGTAATCATCGATGGACTTGTCGGTGAAGGGAATGTTGCACTTTTCGAAGAACTTCTCCCAACCGATCCGCTCAGCCCACTCGCCGACCCGCTCATACTTGCGAGCATTGGCAGCCCAGGTCTCCAGGATATTCTTCACGGCCGCTACGGTCTCCGGCCAACGCGGCGGAGTGTTGGGCAGGAAGGGGATAACCATCTTGGAGAAGGCAGGGCCGGAACGGGTGTTGGACACCTTGCCACCAACCAGAATGGCGATACCGGAACCTTCGGGATCGGCCAGCGGCATGGCCGGGCACATGGTGTAGCAGTTACCGCAGAACATGCAGCGCTCGGCATTTACCTTAACCGACTTGATCTCTTTACCGTCGTCCAAAGTAATGGTGGCCGGCTTGATCGCGCCCAAAGGACAGGAGGCGATGGCCAGGGGCAGTTCGCAGAGGCCGGTGATCGCGTCATGATCGATCATCGGCGGCTTGCGATGCACACCCAGGATGGCGATATCGGAGCAATGAACCGCACCGCACATATTCAGACAGCAGGCCAGAGCCATCTTGCACTTGGCCGGCAGATCCATGTTGGTGAAGTGGTCGAACAGTTCGTCCATTACCGCCTTGACCACGCCGGAGGCGTCGGTGGCCGGGGTATGGCAGTGGATCCAGCCCTGGGTGTGAACCACGTTGGAAACACAGGCGCCGGTGCCGCCCACCGGGAACTTGTTGCCGCGGCCGGCCAGGTCGTCCAGCAGGGGCTGAACCTTGGCTTCGGCGTCAACCATGAACTCAATGTTGTTCCGAGTGGTCCAGCGCATTACCCCGTCGCAATGCTTATCGGCGATATCACACACTTCGCGGATAAACTCAAGAGAAAGCAGGCGGGCGCTGCCCACCCGAACGGTGTAGCATTCGGCGCCGGTTTCGCTGACATGCTTGAGTACGCCGGGACGCACGATCTCATGGTACAACCACTTGCCGTAGTTGTCCTTGATCACCTGGGGAAACATTTTTTCATAGTGTGGCGGACCGATATCCGTGATCCTGTCTTTCATCGGATTTTGCGGATCGTAACCCATATCTGATACCTCCTTAAGATTCTAAAATATTTATAGCAGTATATATCGATCTATCAATGCCAGTCAGGATCATTGGGCGTGCTTCTTGCGGAACTCCTTAACGTCACGCTGCCAGCCACCCTCAACCTCATCCTCACGCCAGAAGACGTAGGGGTTGGAACGGGGCTCCTTGACGTGCTGGGGAATGGGCTCGATCTCCATAACCCGCAGGAAGGTGGGGAGGCCGACCCGCTGAATGGTCTCACCGAGACGCTCACGGTTCTTGCCATGCTCCATCCAGTAATCCCAGCACTTCTCGATCACGTCCACCAGCTCTTCGAACTCGTTTTCGGGATCCATCTTGATGAAGGGAACGATCAGGGTACCAAGCTGAGCACCGTCGAGGATCGGAGCCTTGGCGCCCATCATGATCGAAGCGCCCTGGTCGAGGCCGGGCCGCAGGGCCTTGGGCATGACGTTGAGGCAATGCATGCAGCGGGTGCACTCGGCATCATCGATCTTCAGGGTGTCGCCTTCCATCCACATACAGCCGGTGGGGCAGAGGTCGATCACTTCCTTCTGGATATCGAACTTGTTGGCCTTGGCGGGAATTCCGCCGCCGTTGGCCTTGTTGGCGCCGTTGAGGTAGTTCTTAACCTCGGCCTGGTCGATCCGAATCTGATCGCGCCAGGTGCCGATTGCGGAAAGGTCCGAGCGGGCGAGGGCGGCAACACAGTCGTTGGCACAGCCGGAGAATTTAAACTTGAATTTGTAGGGGAAGGCGGGACGATGGATCTCGTCCTGATACTTCATGGTCATCCCGTAGCAGGTGGCCTGGGTGTCATAACAGGCCCATTCGCAGCGGGCCTTGCCGATGCAGCAGGCCGGGGTCCGCAGGTTGGAGCCGGAACCGCCCAGATCCCATTCCAGGTCGTGGGTCAGCTCGTAGAAAAGGGGCTCCAGTTCCTCGGTGCGAGTGCCGAGCAGAACCAGGTCGCCGGTGGAGCCATGGAAGTTGGTCATACCCGAGCCGCGACGTTCCCAGAGATCACAAAGCTTGCGCAGCAGGTCGGTGCGGTAGAACTTACTGGAAGGCTGGTTGAGGCGCACGGTGTGAAAATGGGCCACACCGGGAAACTTGTCCGGTACGTCCGAGTAACGGCCGACGATACCGCCGCCGTAACCGAAAACACCCACGATACCGCCGTGTTTCCAGTGGGTCATTCTGTCCTTGAAGGACAACTCCATCTGGCCGACGATATCCCAGCACTGGGGACTCTTTTCGGCCTGACGCTTCAGGTCGCTGACAAAGCTTGGCCATGGACCCTTCTCAAGCTCGTCCATCAACGGCGTATCATGCTTCGGCATCTCTTCTCCTCCTTGGTTGAAATGGATTAAACGGAAACAAATTCCATACCCTCCGCACCTTAACCACAGGGATTGCGACAGGCGTCCTTGCTGGATCGGTCAGGACCGCAAAGGGTGGCAAAACGACACGAAACCTGAATGGTTATTCAGATTCTGAGGACAATATCCAGCCGGCCGGGCTTTGTCAATAAAAAATAAACCCGCCTGCACCCACCTTTTCACACTCTTTGACAGACCGTTCTTTCCACGATATGTTGTGGCTTTCCACCAATATTCAGAGGGAGTCAAAATGAAGAAAAAAATCGTGATTATCGGGGGGGTTGCCGCCGGCCCCAAAACCGCCTGCCGGGTCAAGCGCCTGCTTCCCGATGCCGAAGTAACCATCATCGACCAGGACAGCCTGATCTCCTACGGCGGCTGCGGCATCCCCTACTACGTCTCCGGCGATGTTTCCGATGAAAAGGAGTTGCGCAACACCTCCTTTCACCTGACCCGGGACGAGAATTTTTTCCTGCGAGCCAAGGGGGTTACTGTCCGGACCCGGACCCGGGCCCTGGCCATCAAGCGCCGGGAGAAAACCGTGGAGGTTGAGCGCCTGGACGATGGCGGCCGGGAGGAGATCCCCTACGATCAACTGGTCATCGCCACCGGCAGCAAGCCCAACCTGCTGCCGATCCCCGGCGTCGACCTGGACGGGGTGTTCACCATCAGCGATCTCCACCAGGCGATCAAAATCAAGGAGCGGATCGCCAGGGGCGAGGTGAGCCGGGCGGTGATCATCGGCGGCGGCGCCATCGGCATCGAAATGGCCGAGGCCTTTGTCGATCTCTGGGGACTTTCGGCCGATCTTCTCGAATTTATGCCGCAACTGCTGCCCCGCCTGGTGGACTGGGAGTTTTCCCGGATGCTGGCCCACCACCTCCGGGAGAAAGGGGTCAATATTATGGTCAACGAAGCTGCCACCGCCATCGAGGGTGAGGATGGCAAGGTAAAGCGGGTGGTGACCCCCCAACGGGTGCTGGAGGCCGACCTGGTGGTGATGGCGGTGGGAGTGCGGGCCCGCAGTGAACTGGCGGCGGCGGCCGGCCTGCTGGTCGATGGGCGGGGCAATATCGTGGTCAACGAGCGGCTGCAAACCTCGGATGCCGATATTTACGCGGCCGGGGACTGTATCGCGGTGCCCCATCGCCTTACCGGCAAAAGCGGCATCGCCCCCATGGGCTCGTTGGCCAACAAGGAGGGTCGGATCGTGGCCGACAACCTGGCCGGGATCCCCACCCGCTACAAGGGCTGGGTCGGCAGCTTCACCCTCAAGGCCTTCGAGCGCTGCATCGGCGCCACCGGTCTCTCCCTGGAAGCCGCTTTAGCCGAAGGTTTCGACGCCGCCGCCGTCACCACCGCCCAGTCCGACCGGGCTCATTTCTTCCCCAGCCAGGCGATCATTCCTCTGCGGCTGGTCTTCGAGCGCCCCACTCGCCGCCTGCTTGGCGTTCAGGGTTTCGGCCCCATGGGGGATGCGGTGCTGGCCCGGATCGACGCCGCCGCCGCCTTGCTGCTGCATGGGGCCACCATCGACGATGTCAGCCAGGTGGAGATGGCCTACGCCCCGCCCTTTGCCACCGCCCTGGATGCCCTCAACGCCGCTGGCAACGTGGCCGACAACCTGGCCGCCGGCCGGCTGCGCTGTGTGGAGACCCGCGATTTTCTCGATTGGATGGCTGATTTCAGCACCCGCCCGGAGTGGGCGGCCCTGGATATTCGCCACCCCAACGAGGCCTCGGTGCTGGCGGAAAAGTTCGGTCACGACCGCTGGCTGAGCATCCCCTATGTCGAGATCCGCGAGCGTTACCGGGAGTTGCCAGCCGACCGCACCCTGCTGATTATCTGTGACGCCGGCACCCGCTCCTCCGAGATCCAGATCTTCCTGGACAGCGTCGGCCTGAAGCAAAATCTGGTGCTGGGAGGCGGCTTCAACGTCATCCGCAGAATCGGAGTGGATTGGCTCTAATCGTTCCGCTTACTGCAAAACCTGATCGATCAGGGCTTCATCGACTTCGTCGGTGATGATTACCCGACCGATGGTGGTCGGCAGGACGAAAAAGGGCCGGCCGGCCACCGTTTTCTTGTCGGTCTTCAGGTAGTTTTTAATCTCGTTACGATCAAGCCCGGCGGGAACCTGCACCGGCAGACCGTAATCCTCCAGCAGGCTCCGCAGGGCATCGGCCTCATCCCGGAGCCACAAACCCTTGGCGGCGGCGATCTCACCCACCGTGGCCATGCCGATGGCCACCGCCAAGCCGTGGGCCAGGGTATAGCCCGATGCGGCCTCTACCGCGTGCCCCAGGGTGTGGCCGAAGTTGAGAATGCGGCGCAGATCGGCCTCCCGCTCATCGGCCGCCACCACCTCCGCCTTGATCTGACAGCAGCGCTCAATAATCGCCGCCAGCACCGTGAGATCCCGGGCCAGAACCGCCGGGCGCTGCCGTTCAAGCTCCCGGAAGAGTTCGGCGTCGTAAATCACCCCGTACTTGATCACCTCGGCCAGGCCGTTGAGCATCTCCTCCGCCGGCAGCTCCGCCAGAACCCCGGGATCGATATAGACCCGGCGGGGCTGGTAGAAGGTGCCGAGCAGGTTCTTGCCCTCCGGGATATCCACCCCGGTCTTGCCCCCCACCGAGCTGTCCACCTGGGCCAGCAGGGTGGTGGGTATCTGAACGAAGGGGATGCCGCGCATATAGATGGAGGCCAGAAATCCACAGATATCACCGCTGACCCCGCCGCCCAGGGCGATCAGCCCATCCCCGCGATCCATCCCCAGCCGGGCCAGGCCGCTGGCCAGTTCAGCAACCGTGGCCATATTTTTGCCCGCCTCGCCATGGGGAAAGGTAAGCAGCTCGGCCTTAAGCCCGGCGGCGGCCAAACTGGCCAGCAGAGCCGGAGCGAAGAGTCCGGCCACCCGATCATCGGCCACCACCGCGTAGCGGCGGGCGATCTTCAGACCGGCCAGATCCTCACCCACCGCGGCCAGCAACCCTTGACGGATAATAATCTCGTAGGCCCGATCTCCCAGCCCCACCACCACCCGGCGTTGCTCTCTCTCCATCCCC
>JBLRWU010000068.1:0-10784 GCA_047921155.1 Desulfurivibrio sp. | reverse complement strand
GCAACTGCCCTCGCTGTTTGTGGAGGGTCAGGCTGACCTGGCAGTGTTCGCACTGAACCGGCCGGCCGCAATCCTTGCAGAGCATCAGGCTGGCAAAACCCCGCCGGTTCAGAAACACCAGAGACTGGTGCCCGGCCGCCAGATTCTCCTTCAGGGCCCGGACCAGTTGGGGGGAGAAGAGGGGTGGGTGGCCGGAGACGGTTTTTACCTCCTTGAGGTCGATGATCTCCACCGTCGGCAGGGGGCGGTCCTCGATCCTTTTTTCCATGGTCAGCAGGCGGAACTTGCCCTTTTGAGCCTGGAAATAGCTGCTCACCGCCGGAGTGGCCGAGCCGAGAATCACCGTGGCCTGCTGCTGCAGGCCGCGGAGCAGGGCGAGATCGCGGGCGTTGTAGCGCAGTTGATCCTCCTGTTTGTAGGCCGGGTCGTGCTCCTCATCGACGACGATCAGGCCGGGGTCGGGCAGGGGGGCAAAGATCGCCGAGCGGGCCCCAATGGCGACCCGGGCCGCGCCGCTGAGCAGCCGGCTCCACTGATCGAAGCGCTCACCCGCCGAAAGGCCGCTGTGGAGCAGGGCCACGGTATCGCCGAAGCGGGAGCAGAAATGGCCCTCAAGCTGAGAGGCCAGCGCAATCTCCGGGACCAGAATCAGCACCTGGCGGCCTCGGGCCAGAACAGCTTCGGCCGCCCGCAGATAGATTTCGGTTTTGCCGCTGCCGGTGATGCCGTGGAGCAGAAAGGGCGCATAGGTTCCGGTCGCGATGGCGGGCAGGATCTGCTCCATCACCTCCTGTTGTTCGCCGGTCAGTTGGGCGGGTTTGGCGAAGAAGGGGGGCGGCTCGCCGAAGGGGTCGCGGTAGAGGCGTTGCTCGGTCAGTTGTACCAGACCCCGGGCGGCCAGGTTTTGCAAAGCCCGGCCCGCTCCGGCATATTTCTTGATCAGTTCCCGCCGGGGCAAACCGCTGGGGCTGTTGCCGGTCAGTTCCCGCACCAGCTCCAGGGTCTTCTCCTCGGAGGGCTTGAGCCGGGGAGGGGGGAGATCGGTGGAGCAGGTGGCCGCGGCTGCCAAAAGCCTGACCACGGTTTCGGTCTTGGGGCGCACCGCTTCCGTTTTCAGGCGGCTGGTTATCTGCAGCCAGCCCTGTTTTTGCCAGCGGTTCAGCACCCCCCGGCGGCCCCGGATAATGCGAGCACTCCGGGACGGGCTGAGTTCGCCCTTAACCAGTAACTCCGCCAGCCAATCCGGGGTTTCATCTTCGCGTTTGCCGTCCGCCAGGGCTTGGGCACCCTCGGGGGTCAACTCGATCACGCTGACGCTGTGGCGGCTGAGCCCGCTGGGCAGGGCGGCTTGAATGATTTCGCCGATGGGATGATGGTAGTATTCGGCAACCCAGCGGAAAAATGGAACCATGGCCGCGGGGAAGAGCGGTTCCGGGTCCAGGACGGCCAGGGCGGCCCTGATTTTACCGGGGCGTCGGTCGCCGCCGGTCGCGGCTTCCTCTTTTTGGTCGGCTTTGAGAACCGGGCTGACGGTGGTGCAGGCCAGCAGATAACCGGTCAACTGGCGGCGACCCAGGGGCACCAGCAGGCGGTGGCCGGGGGCCAGTCGCCCCACCCCCGGGGGCGGGGCATAGGTCAGGGTGTGGTGGATCGGAGCCGGAACCGCCACCTCGAAGTAGAGCGGAGAATCTCTTTGCATGGGGGGCGGTCCGGCTACAACGCGGCGCAGACCTCTTTGATATGTTTTTTGAAATCCTTGCCCAGGCCGGGATGGCGCAGGGCAAAGGCGACAATGGCCTTGAGATAGCCGAGTTTGTCGCCGGCGTCAAAGCGGGTGCCCTGGAACTGGTAGGCGTACATGGGCCGTTTTTTGGCCAGGGCCTGGAGGGCGTCGGTGAGCTGGATCTCGCCCCCGTGGCCGGGGGTGGTCCTTTCCAGGATATCGAAAATATCGGGCTGCAACAGATAGCGGCCGATGATCGCCAGGTCGGAATCGGTGGTGCCGGGGGCCGGTTTCTCCATCAACCGCTGCACCGCATAAACCCCTTCGCGCAGCTCTTTTCCCTCGACGATCCCGTACTGGCTCACCTCTTCGGGGGAGACCCGCTGGACCGCCACAATCGATTCCTGGACCTCATCGTAAAGATCAAGCATCTGCTGGCAGCAGGGCAGCTTATCGGAAAGCACCAGGTCGTCGCCCAGCAGCACCAGGAAGGGTTCGTTGCCCACCACGTTGCGGGCGCTCCAGATGGCGTGCCCCAGGCCCAGGGGCTTTTTCTGGCGCACCGAAATGATATCGATTAGGTTGGAGATATGGCAGACCTCCTCGCAGAGGTCAATCTTGTTTTTCTGCCGCAGCAGGGTGTCCAGCTCGAAGTTGTAGTCGAAATGGTTTTCAATGGCCGATTTTCCCTCGCTGGTGATAAAGATGATCACCTCGATCCCGGAGGCCACCACCTCTTCGACGATATACTGGATGGTGGGTCGATCGACGATGGTCAGCATCTCCTTGGGGATCGCCTTGCTGGCCGGGAGAAAGCGGGTGCCCAGTCCGGCGACGGGAATAACGGCCTTGCGAACTTTCATGGTTGCGGCTCCTTCTTGATTGATTCTTTACCGGCAGTCCCGACCGCCATCGGCGGCGAACCGAGTGTTTACAGTATGTTCAAGAACGTGCGGCTTGGCAACCGTTTCTTGGCCGCTGCACCTTACTTCATATGATTCAGGTTGGTGGTGATGCATCCGCTGGAAAAAAAGGTCCGGGGGGAGATTGAGCGGTACCGGCTGATCGGGGCCGGGGAGCTGGTGCTGGTGGGGGTTTCCGCCGGACCCGATTCCATGGCCCTGCTGCACGCCTTGCATCGCCTCTCCGCCGCCGGCGGTTTTCGGCTGGCGGCGGCCTATGTCGACCATGGTCTGCGGCCGGCTGAAACCGGAGCGGAACGGGAGCTGGTGGCGGCGGCCTCCCGGCGGCTGGCGATTCCCTGGCGCAGCGGTGCGGTAATGGTTCGCGATTATGCCCGGCAAGAGGGGCTTTCCCTGGAACATGCCGCCCGTGAACGGCGCTATCGCTTTTTGATCCGCACCGCCGCCGAAATGGGGGCCGGTTGCCTGGCCGTGGCCCATACCGCCGACGATCAGGCCGAAGAGTTGCTGTTGCGGCTGTTGCGGGGGACCGCCCGCAAGGGCCTCAGCGGCATGGAGCGCCGCCGCCCCGGCAATCGGAATGAGGGTCAAGGGGGGGGAGGGACCGAACTGAAGGTGATCCGGCCTCTGTTGGTGGTGACCAAGTCCGAGATCCTTGCCTACCTGGCCGAGCGCCGCATCGCTTATGCCGAAGACAGCTCCAATCGCGACCTCCGTTTTCTGCGTAACCGGGTGCGACTGGAACTGCTACCCTGGCTGGCTGAGCGTTTTAATCCCAATATCCGGGAAACTCTGCGCCGAACCGCCGCGGTGCTGCGGGATGAGGATGAGTTGTTGGAGCGTTTGGCCGCCGAGGCTTACGCTCGGGTCCTGCTTGTTACCCAGCCCGGCAGCGCTGACCGGCTCGACCAGTTGCATCTGGATCTTGCGGTTTTCAGCGCCCAGCCGGTTGCTCTGCGCCGTCGGCTGTTGGAGAAGGCCCTCTGGGCCATGGCGCTGCGTCCCGCCGTTCGCCAGATCGAACAGTTGCTTGCCGGAGCCGGGCACTCGAAAGAGGGAGTTATCGCCCACCTGGCCGCCGGAGTGGTGGTGAGCAGGGAGGGCGGGCTGCTGAAATTTACCCGCGGAGCCCCCGGCCCCCGCCGCCGGAGTTCACGATAAAAACCTTTACGGGAGCCGCAATCCATGGTAATCAGGCGGGCGTGAAACCCGCACTGGCAGCATGGTGCGGGCTCGCCTTCGTGGGCGGGTAGCTCAGCTGGATAGAGCGTTAGCCTCCGGAGCTAAAGGTCGTGGGTTCGAATCCCGCTCCGCTCACCACGAAAAAATAAAGGGAAATCAGACTTTCAGATCTGGTTTCCCTTTTTTTGTTTGTTCAGACCGCTTGTATCATGACGGAGGCCGGGATACTCCGGCCGAGTTGGCAGCCTACATAGCGCAAATAGCCGCCACGGCGCCCGGGCGTCTGCGACTGCTGGGCGACATGGCCTGGACCCGCAGGAAGCGATGGCCGCTGGAACTGATCAGGAGTGTCGAGGAGACGACCAACACCAGGCTGCGGGCCGGCCATCTTTTTCTCTGCCAGTACGGCCGGGAGGAGTTTTCGGGCCGGGAAACCATGATGGCCGTGGAAACACACCGCTACGCGATCTACAAAGGAAGACTCCGGGAAAACTTGCTGGTCTGACCGGAAGACCACCCGGGCAGGCTTACCCGGGTGGAACAGCAGCCCGTCCGGCAGGAGGCCCTTGCCATCGGTCGTGAAATATCGCGGCGTTTTAACGGCAATTAAAATTGCCCCTGCAAAACCTTGAGGCCTGGCCAAAGCCCACCAACCGTGTTGGTCAATAATGTACGAAGCGCAACCAGGCGGCGCCGCTACTTTTTGCGGCGCCGACAATTATTAAAACAAATAGAACGGGAGATAAGCAAAGATGGAATGCAAAATGCTGGAAGAAGAGCAGGCCACGGGAAAAACGGCGGAACTCTACGACGAGATCCGGTCCAAGTTCGGTATGGTCCCCAACTTTTTCAAAGCCCAGGCGGCAATAGATCCGGACTGGGCGTTGAACAACTGGACTCGGGTCAAGCAGATCATGCTGGCACAGGGAGCCCTGGACCGCAAAACCAAGGAGCTCATCGCCATGGTGGTCTCCGTGATGAGCAACTGCCAGTACTGTCACCTGGCCCACAAGACCATGGCCCTGATGGCCGGGGCCACCCAGGAAGAACTCAACGAAACCGCCATGGTGATGGAGTTGTTCACCAGTTTTGCCTCCATTGCCAGCTCCCTGGAGATCCCCTGCGACGTAACACCCGCCATGGTAAAAAAGTGAAAGCCGGGCCGCGGCCGAAAACCGTCGTGGCCTGCCAGGTGCTGGTGCCTGAACGGCAGGCCGTTCAGGGCTCCGGGGCCGATCTGGCACTAATTTCCCTTTGAACCATGGGTCGGTTACGAACAGCTGACATCCGGTGGTTAGGGGGCTATGTTTTGCTGGTCGGCGTACTCCCGGGCGATGTCGATGAATGCTTTTTCCCGGGCGAGAAAGGCGTCCGCCACCGCCGGGTCGAAATGGCCGCCCCGGCCGGCCAGGATGATCTCTCTGGCCTGTTCATGGCTGAACGCCGGCTTGTAGATGCGCTTGCTGATCAGGGCGTCGTAAACATCGGCCAGGGCCATCAGCCGGCCGCTTAGCGGTATCTCTTCCTGGCGCAGTCCTTGGGGATAACCGGAGCCGTCCCATTTTTCGTGATGGGTCAGGGCGATCTCCCGGGCCAGCCGGAGAAAGGAATTTTCCCCCAGCCGTTCCTCGGCCAGGGCCAGGGACTGACTGCCGATCTCCGAGTGCTCCTTCATGATGGCGAACTCTTCATCGGTGAGTTTGCCGGGCTTGAGCAGGATCCGATCGGGAATACCCACCTTGCCGATATCGTGCAGCGGCGCCGACTTGAACAGCAGATCGATGGTTTCCGGCGGCAGCAGCGGGTGATAGGGTTCATGCTCCGCCAGGTATTCGGCTAAGACCCGGACGTAGCGCTGGGTGCGGAGAATATGCTGGCCGGTTTCGTTGTCCCGGGTTTCCGCCAGGCTGGCCAGGGCGACGATGGTCACATCCCGGGTCTGCTGTAACTCCTCGGTGCGCCGGCGCAGTCCTTCGATCATATTGTTGGTGTGCTTGGCGATCACCCCGAACTCGTTGCGGCTGGTCACCGGCACGTGCTGTTCCAGATGCCCCCGGCTGACCTCTTCCAGCACCCTGGTCTGGCGCCGAAAAAGCTGCTGCAGATTACGGCTGTAGCTGATTGAAAGATTGATCGTCAGCCCCAGCAACACCGTCAGCACGAAAAAGAACTCCATGGTCACGCTGCGGATGGCCGCCTCCAACTGGCGGGTGGGATCGGCGGCCAGCCACTGCATGTCCTTGATTACCAGCAGCAGGAGGATCAGGGTCAGAAAAACCACGCCGATGACGGTGAGCAGCAGAAAACGGCGGGTCAGGGAAAAATAGCCGTGTTCCGGCAGCAACTCCTGGCCGCTGGCCTCCAGTTGTCGGGCCACCTGCCGGTCCCGTTCCAGGGCCAGGTCCAAGGCGGCGAAAAAGCCCAGGGTGGTGCAGCCGAGTACCAGTTTCAGGCCGCTTTCCACCACCGGGAAATCGTGGTTGAACCAGTGGAACAGGGCCACGGCCAAACCGGCGCCTAGGAACAGCACGACAACCAGCCAGCCTAAGGAACGGGCCTGTTGCTCCAATGGGGCGGCGGCCAGCCACCTGCGGCCGGCTAAATGATAAAGCACCCAGGCCCCGGCAAAGGCGGTCAGCAGGGTAAGGAAGAGTCGGGACCACGGCAGGGTTTCGATGAGTGGACAGACCTTGCCGCCATAAATACTCAGCAGTAACGGGGAGAGGGTGAAATAGGCCAGAGCCCGTGGGGTGGTACCGGTGGCGGTCTGCCTTTCTGTGGTATTAATCATTAGTGGGTGACCTCGCAAAAAAATACTAAACGTGCAGGGTGATGTTGCTAACACAATGATTTGTCCAGCCGGTCCATCCGGCTGGACCATTTTTGCAGCAGCAAAGTTCAGCGTAACATCATTAGCCGGCCGGGGTCCAGAACCGGCCGGGATTTTTTGTCCGCTCCGGGGCTAATCGTTGCGGTTCGGGCCGCCGCTCTTCTGCACATGCCAGAGGCGCCAGCCTTGCAGCAGGGCGGCGGTGGTTAATCCCGCCACCAGGCCGATCCAGAACCCTTTGGCCCCCATCAGCAGGCCCACCCCCGGGGAGAGTCCCAGCAGGTAGCCGATGGGTAAGCCGACGAACCAGAAGGCGATAAAGGTGATAATCATCGGCACCCGAGTGTCCTTGTACCCCCGCAAACTGCCGGCCGCGCTCACCTGGATGGCATCGGAGATCTGAAACAGGGCGGCGAAGAAGAGCAGGCTGATGGCGATTTGACGCACCGCCGGATCCGGGGTGTAGAGGCCGGCAATGGCCGGGGCCATGATCAGAATGGCGCTGGAAAAGATGACGGCGGTGACCAGGGTGGTAAGAATCCCGCTCAGGGCGCTGAAGCGGGCCGCCCCCGGGTCGCGGCGGCCGATGGCCTGGCCCACCCGAATGGTGATCGCCATGGAAAAGCTGAGCGGCACCATAAAGATCAGGGAGGTGAAGTTGAGGGCGATCTGGTGACCGGCCACCACCTCGGCCCCCAGGGAGGCCACCAGCAGGGCAATCACCGCAAACAGGCTGGTTTCGATGAAGAACGAAATTCCGATGGGGAACCCCAGGCGGATCATTCGGCTCAGTTGCGGGAAAGAGGGTCGCTCCCAGATCAGCAGCGGCGGCAGAAAACGGTAGCCGCGCCCGTGCAGGATCAGCCCTCCCAGGGCCAGCATCATCACCCACATCACCAGGGCGGTGGCCCAGCCGCAGCCCACGCCGCCCATGGCGGGAAACCCCAGCTTGCCGTAGATCAGGATGTAGTTGGCGGGGATATTACAGGCCAGCCCCAAAAAACCGATCAGCATGATGGGGCGGGTCAGGGAGATCCCCTCGCTGAAGGAGCGCAGGGCCTGGTAGATCGCCAGGGCGGGAAAACCCCAGGCGACCGCCTGCAGATAACCCGTGGCCAGATCCTGAACCCGGCTTTCAAGATTGAGCAGATCCAGCAGCCACTCCATATTGCGTAGCAGCAAAAAGCCGCTCAGCCCCAAGGCCAGGGCGATCCACAACCCCTGGTGCAGGGCGGTGGGGATGGCCCGGTGGTTGGCGGCGCCAAAATTCTGAGCCACCATGGGGGTGATGGCCATCAGGATGCCGGCCACAAAGAGCATGACCGGAAACCAGACACTGCTGCCGATGGCCACCGCCGCCAGATCGGCCGGGCTGACCCTTCCGGCCATCACCGTATCGACAAAGCCCATGGCCATGTGGGAGAGTTGGGCCAGGATCAGCGGCAGGCTCAGGCTGATCAGTTGTCGCAGTTCGGTAAAATATCTTTCCCGGAAAGTCCGGGGACTCTGTTTGGTCATCATCTCATTTTACCATTTATTGCGGTTTCGGGCCGGGCCTATTTGGCGCCGGCGTCGGGTCCATGGCTTGCCCTCTTGGTCCATAACCTGCTACAGTGCGGATACTGAGCCTGGGGCGACAACCTGTTGCTTTAACGGACGGTAAACGGTCAGCCAAAAATCAACGGCGGGGGCAGTGATGGCTGTTGAACAAGCGGCAGCGGCGGGGCAACAGCCGTTACGCAAAACCAAAATAGTCTGCACCATCGGGCCCAGGACCGCCTCGTTCGAGGCGATCAAGCGACTGGCCGAAATGGGGATGAACGTGGCCCGGCTCAATATGTCCCACGGCAGCCAGGAGTGGCATCGGCGGGTGATCGGCAATATCAAGCGCTACAACAAAAAATTCGCCGGCTGCCTGGCGATCTTGCTGGATACCCGGGGGGCCGAGATCCGCAGCGGCGACCTCAAACAGGATCTGCCCCTTAAGGTGGGGGATATCATCACCCTGACCACCCGCCGCCAGGCCGAGCTGGAACCATATTGCGTCGAGGTTAGCCACGACGGTTTTGTGGCCGAGGTGGCGCCGGATGATATCATTCTGGTGGACGGCGGCATGCTGCGACTCAAGGTGCTGGAGGTCGGCAAAACCGATATCCGCTGCCAGTCCCTGGACGAGGGGGTGCTGGGTTCGCGGCGCCATCTCAATGTGCGGGGCAAAAGCGCGGAGTTGCCGGCAATCACCGAGCAGGACTGGCTGGATATCGAGTTCGGCATTGACCAGCGGATCGACTTCATCGCCCTCTCCTTCGTGCGGGGGGCCGAACCGATCATCGAGCTGCAACGCCGTCTGGAGGCCCGGAGGGTGGCGGTGGAGGTTATGGCCAAGATCGAGAGCGCGGCCTCGATTCCCGAGTTGGACCGGATCATCGCGGTGGCCGACGGGGTGATGATCGCCCGGGGTGACCTGGGAGCGGAGCTGCCCTACGAAGAGGTGCCCCTGCTCCAGGACGAGATCGTCGGCAAGTGCCGGCGGGCAGGCAAGCCGGTGATCGTGGCCACCCATATGCTGGAGTCGATGATCGTCAATCCCACCCCCACCCGGGCCGAGGTTACCGATATCACCCATGCCGTCCAGCAGGGGGCCGATGCCATCATGCTCTCCGGGGAAACCGCCACCGGCCGTTACCCCTTTAAGGCACTGGAGGTGATGGATACGGTGGCCCGGCGGATCGAGAGCCACCAGAGGGAGCAGGTCCCGACGGCGGTTTGCCCGGGTCAGAGCTTCGCCCGGGCGGCGGCGGAGCAAGCTGAAGACCCCCTGTTGTCGGCCCGGGCCCGTTCCAAGATCGAAATCTCCCGCAGCGCCGCCATGCTGGGCAATAATCTCCAGGCCGTCGGCACCCTGGTTGTCACCCGCAGGGGCTTGATGGCCGCCCTGCTTGCCAAATGCCGGCCCAACGCCCCGGTCTGGGCCTTCACCAACACCACCCACGTCCGGCGGCGGCTGGGGATCTACTGGGGAGTTCACGCTTTTGTGGTCAAGCTTTCCAGCGACCCGGAGGTTTCGATCCAGCGCGCCATTGAGCAGTTACGGCGCAAGGGGGTGGTGGTCGCGGGCGACCGGATCATCGTCCTCTCCGACATCCTGGCCAGCGGCGATTTCGTCGAAACCGTGCAGATTCGAGTGATCCGATAAAAAAATCCCCCTCGCTTGCCTGGCAAGCGAGGGGGATTTTTTATTCCTGGCCCCGGCGGGGCTTACTTATGGCAACTGGTGCAGGAAGTAGCGGCAAAGGCCGTCTGGCCATTGTGACAGGAGCCGCAGAACTGACCCTGGTACATCTGGTTCATGGTCATCTTGGTGGCGTGGGCCTCCATCTTCCAGGGCTGCTCGTGGCACTTGTCACAGCTGAAGGCCATGCCGTGGAAGCTGTGGTTGAAGTTGACCGGGGCGAATCCCGGCATGGTATAGGTAATCGGCTCCTGGGGCATGGGGGTCCGGCCATGGCAGGAGTTGCAGTTATAGGAAGCCATCCGGCCGTTGTGGCAGGAGTAGCAACTGCCGCTGCCGCTGTGGTCCTCGAAGGTGATCTTGGTGGAGCCGGCCTTCATCGCAAACAGCTCGGTATGGCATTGGTTGCAGTTGAACATCATACCGTGAAAATCGTGGCTGAACTTAACCGCGCTCTCCCCGGAGCCGAAGGTGATTTCGCTCATGCTGATTTCGCTTTTACGGGCAGTGTGGCACTCGGCGCAACGGTCGAGATCCGCCTTGGCGTAGTCCGGGCCGCCGTGGGTAAAACGGTGGTGGCAATCCATGCAGCTCAGCCCGGCCTCGTAATGTTTGCGGTGGTTGGGGTCGATATCACTTTTCAGCTCTTCGGTGAAGATGTCACGCATCCCCCGGTCCCGGCGAAACTCGGGATTCTTGACCCCGTCCAGCATCCGGAACTTAAGCCCCACCGACATCAGGGTCTCCTGGCGGGTCTGCTGGTTGACGCTGTCGGTGTGGCAGAAAAGGCAGGTGGTGGAGGGGACCAGCTTGGCGGCGTACTCGGGGTCGTTAACCGACCGGTTGAGAACTTCCAGCTTGTACTCCTCGGAGTGAACTATCTCGACGTAGGTG
>JBLRWU010000067.1:0-11044 GCA_047921155.1 Desulfurivibrio sp. | reverse complement strand
ACCGCCGTCTTTCTGGTGGGCCATGTCACCAAGTCCGGCAACCTGGCCGGGCCCCGGGTGCTGGAACATATGATCGACGTGGTCTGCTATTTCGAGGGGAATCTGGACAGCCGTTACCGCTTGCTGCGGGCGGTGAAGAACCGGTTCGGAGCGGTCAACGAGCTGGGGGTTTTCGCCATGACCGACCGGGGGCTCAAGGAGATCAGCAACCCCTCGGCCATCTTCCTCTCCCGTGACGAGGAGCCGGCCCCGGGCAGCCTGGTCACCGTCCTCTGGGAGGGTAGCCGGCCCCTGCTGGTGGAGTTGCAGGCCCTGGTCGACCAGAGCCGGGCCGAAATTCCCAAACGGCTGGCGGTGGGCCTGGAAAACAATCGCCTGGGCCTGCTGCTGGCGGTGCTCCACCGCCATGGCCGGCTGGCCACCTATGATCGCGACGTTTTCGTCAACGTGGTGGGCGGGGTGCGGGTCAATGAAACCGCCGCCGATCTGGGCCTGCTGCTGGCGGTGGCCTCCAGCCTGGCCAATCGGACCCTGGCTCGGGATCTGGTGGTTTTCGGCGAGGTGGGGCTGGCCGGGGAGGTGCGCCCGGTGCTCAACGGCCAGGAACGTTTGCGCGAAGCGGCCAAGCACGGCTTCAAGCGGGCGATCATCCCCAAAGCCAATGCCCCCCGGGAACCGATCAAGGGTTTGCAGGTAACGGCGGTGGCTAAATTGGCCGAAGCACTGGAGACGTTGACATAAGGGCGGGAGAATGGTAGATAGTTCTCCCTGCTTGGAGGAGTGGCCGAGTGGTTTAAGGCGGCGGTCTTGAAAACCGTTGTACGAAAGTACCGTGGGTTCGAATCCTACCTCCTCCGCCACATAAACCACGCTTCCTATCAAGTTGCGGAGAGATGACCGAGCTGGCCGATGGTGCTCGCCTGCTAAGCGAGTGTAGGGTCAAAAACTCTACCGAGGGTTCGAATCCCTCTCTCTCCGCCATTTTTTCCTTGTACCCCCCCCTGATTGCGTTGTTTTCCCCATTGGCCGGTTTGGCATCGGAAATCCCGATGGTTGATCCAGTCGTTCATCACTCTTTTCTATTTGCCTGATCCCCCGAAAAGCAGGAGAATAGGGGCCGGTTTAAGTATCGGAAATTCAGATCAGGAGCTTTTATGTCGCGCGAACTCGATTGCCGGGGACTGGCCTGTCCCGGTCCGGTAACCCAAGTCAAGGATCTGCTCGCCGCCGAGCATCCCGCCAGCCTGGTCGTCGTGGTGGACAACCTGGCGGCCCGGGAGAACGTCAGTCGTTTTCTGCGCTATCACCATTACCGGGTCGAGGTCGAGCAGCAGGGCGAGCTCTTTCGGATCAGCGGCACCGTCGGCGCCGAGGGGGAAGTGGCCTGCGAACCCATGCCCGAGGCCGACCTGCGCCCCGGCTCCGGGCCCCGCAAGATCATGGTGCTGGTGGCCAGCGACCGGCTGGGGCACGGGGATGATGATCTGGGGGCGGGGCTGCTGCTCAGCTTGCTCAAGACCCTGAAGGAGATGGGGCCCGATCTCTGGCGCCTGGTGCTGGTTAACGCCGGGGTGACCCTGACCGTGGAGGGGGCCGCCGCCCTGCCCGCCCTCAAGGAGCTGGCCGCCGAGGGGGTGCACATCATGGTGTGCGGCACCTGTTTGAACCACTTTCAGTTGCTCGAGAAAAAAGAGGTGGGCGAGATCACCAACATGCTGGATATCGTCACCGCCATGCAGCTGGCCGATTCGGTCATCAATATCTGACTTTTGCGGGTTGCGGGCCAGGAACCCCCTGTTCAGCCGTCAAATAATCGTTGATGGTGTGATTCGCAAACCCCTCAGGGCATCAAGCAGAGAACCAAACCCTATCCGCTCTTGCTCCAGCCGGATTCGGTTACCCCAATGATTCTGGCGCAGCTGCGTGTAAAGAGCGGCTTCCTCCGCGTTCAACCGCGCCAGGCTTCCCGTTGCGGGCTGGGCCTCAACTCCCCACAGCGATCGATGTTCCAGGAGAGTCCGCCGGTCCATGAGCAAGGAGGTGGTGTGGGGCAAGAGCCCCCGTAACTGGTCGAGAATGGCAAAACCGTGGGTATCGATATCCCCCCAATAGTAGATTTCTTTCTCGTGCAGCCAAGGGGCAGCGGCGAGATTGTCAAATCCGTACCCCGCTCCGAAGATCACCATCGCCTCAGGAACATCCGGAAAAGCCAGAAAGTTGATCTCGTTTTCGGTGATGAACACTTTCGATACCGGCAACTTAAGCGACGTGAAGGCGGCCTGCGTCAGGGTGATATCCTGGTCGGCTTCCGTCGGCAGCAGCCGGATATTCGGGTCCAGCATCCGAAAGCGTACCCGTGAAGGTTTGTCCAGAAAGCCATAACGGTGGCAGAATCCGCCAATGCCCGTGTGTGTTGCATCAATGGCCTCCTCCGGCAAGGCAAGATCGAGCAGTTCCGCCAGCACGCCGCGATGTCCTTCAAGCAACTTGGTATGAACACCTGGCAGGTCGATCTGGCGCGGATAAACAGCGGGGCGGGGGTGTTCGCGCAGCCAGGCGACAATCGCCAGCAGTCGCGGCCACTCTTCGGCCAAGGCCAAAGCTCGCAGCGGTCGCTTGGCCAGCCAGGGGAGCAGTTCGGGCTGCCTCTCTCCGGTCAGTTCAACCAGCGCGGCAAACTGCTCTGCCGCCCGGCGCTTGCCGATCAGCCCGAGGGCATCCTCCAGGGTATCGATCCAGATTTCCGCTGGGATCTCGTTGGTACCCAGGACGCGGTGGTTGACGCAGCGCCACACGATGCGATAGTGCCCGGCGGCTCCGCCGGCCAATTGGCCAATCCATTCACGCACCTCGGTAAACCGTTCGCTCAGCTCCTTGGAATCAGGTCCCCTGAGCGTCAAGCGCCGGGGGAAGAGCGGCTCCCCGCCAGCCAGGGAGGCCAGCAATAAACCGCGCCCCCAGAGCTTATGCGCCTGCGCTTTGAGATCAGCCGGAGTTGTCCACTTCATCCCGCATCCTTTGCTTCTCGGCCCGATACTCCTCGATGCTCAGGTTGCGCAGGACCGAGTCGCGGCCGTCCTCATTGTGCACAAAGCCGACGCCGGCGACGAACGGCTCGATGATATGGATTTTCTGCAGTGGGGTGATGATCAGCAACTGCAGGTTGAGCTGGGCGAAAAGCTGCAAACCGTACTGGGCCGACTCATCGGAACCCCGCCCGAAAGCCTCGTCGATCACCACGAAGCGGAAAGAGCGCGAGCGCACCGCTCCCCATTCCAAGCCAAACTGATAGGCCAGGCTGGCGGCGAGCACCGTGTAGGCGAGTTTCTCCTTCTGGCCCCCTGATTTCCCCCCTGAATCCGCATAATGCTCATGTTCGCTGTCGTCCTCGCGCCAGCGTTCGCTGGCCGCGAAAACAAACCAGTTGCGCACATCGGTCACCTTGGTGGTCCAGCGCCGATCCAGCTCGGAGTGTTCCTCCCGGCCGCGGAACCGTTCAATGATTAGCTTCACCTGGAGAAATTTCGCTTCCGAGTATTGCGTATCCTCCGAGCCGGTCAGCGCCCCCTCGGTACAGGCGCGCAACTCGCTCTGGAATTCCCGGATCTCGGCGTCAAGATTCATCTGCGCTTCGAGACTGATGTAGCGGCCGGGGTTGTAGTCGATCCGGGTGAGCGATTCGTTGATCCGGGCAATGCGCTCTTTGATCTTTTCCCGTTCGCGGGCCAGTTGGGATTGGAAATTCGCCACCTCCCGGATGGTGTTCTCATTGAGCAGTTCCTTGAAACGCCCTTCAAAACGGGGCAGGTCGTCGGCCCGCAGTTGATCCAGCATCGATTTGAATTCAGGGCCGGCCGCGATATTGATATCCACCTCCCGGGTTTCCAGCGGCCATTCCTTCTTGTATTCGGTCATTACCTTGATGATCTTTTCGCTCAAACGCTTGATCTTTGAATCTTCGGCGTCGATCCTGGCCTGCAGCCAGTCGCGCATGTCACGCTCGCGATGGTCACAGGATTCGACCGTCAGCAACTGGCTGCCGAGGGCCTCCTCACGCATCGCTTCCAGGGTTGTAAACCGCTGGGTTAAATCTGCGGCCGCTTCCGCCAGCAGGGCTTGCGTCTGCTGCTGCAATGCCTGCGCGTCACTGATTTTCTGCTCGGTTTTGGCTCGTTTGTCATTTCGTTCCTTAAGCCGCTCTTCCGTCGCCTTCAACTCCTCTTCCAGCGCGGTCAGTTGGGCCGTGAGGGTTTTGAGCAGGTCGGAAGCGGCCTCCAGGTCGCGTTTCTCCGCCGCGAGTCTCTCGATGGTCACCGCCACCGGCTTCCAGTCCAGGTCGCGGAAATCGGAGTATTCGTCCAGCTTCGAAAGGAGCGAGAGCCGCTCCTTGAGGGCCGACTGTTCCTCCAGCAGGGCGCTGATGCGACCGGCGAGTTCGGCAAGATGCGTCTCCTGCTGTCCGGCCCGCGCTTCCAGGGCCGCGATTTTTTCGGTGTTGCTCCAACCCAGCACATAACGGCCGCGATCATCGAGGCGATGCCGATCATCCTTTTCATGCCGCTCTCCCGGGGCCTTGATCTGCCCGGCGCGGGTGAGGGCCCGGGTCTCGCGGCGAAACTGCTCCTGAGACAGACAGCAGGCCAGATCAAAGCGGTGCGCCATCTCGCGTTCGAGCCAGTCGTAGAAGGGGGAGTCGGATTTGACTTGCAGCTTGCGCGCCAGGGAATCGGGATGGAGCGCCGGCAAATCCTGGCGGGCCCCCTCCCGCACCCGGAAATAGACCAGCCTCCCCCGCAAGTGGGTGCAGTCAACCCATTCGGCCACCCCGGGGTAATAACGATCCGGCACCAGCAGTGACAGGCCGAAGCCGCGCAGCAGCCGCTCAATGGCTCCTTCCCAGTCGCGCTGGTCCTCACGAACCCGCAGCAGCTCACCGGCAAACGGCAGCTCTTCTTCGGCCAGATTCAGCGCCTGGCACAGCGAACGCCGCATGGTGATCTGCTTTTGGTCGATATTGCTGACCCGGGCTTTCAATCCCGTGATTTCAATTTGCAGTTGATCGTATTCCTGCCGCCCCTGGGCAAATGCAACTTCCGCCCGGGTGCGATCATTCTGAGCCTGCGCTTCAGCTTCGGCGGCCGTTTCACGCCAGGTGGCGGTTTCAGCCCGCTGGCGCGGAAATTCTTCCGGGGTCGCGGCGGGATGTTCTCCCAGTGCCCGCACCAGCTCCTCGTAGCGGGCGGCTTTCCGCTTGCGGCGTTCCAGCTCCTCCTGTTTCCGGCGTATTTCGGCGCCGAGGCTCTCGATTCGGTCGCCGCCGTTTTCCGCGATGGCGCGGCGCAGCCGCCGCTCCTCTTCCTGCTGGGCGTGCCGCTGTTCCTCCAGCCCCTCGCCGGCAAGGCGGTGCCGGTACAACTCCTCGGCCAGCGAGCCGAGGCGTTTCGTGAGCAGGTCGAGCTTCAGGGCGGCGAACCAGGGGCGCAGGGCAGTGCGGCAGGCCCGCAGATTTTCCGCCGCTTGCGCCAGTTCCTGGTGGCGATCACAATCGGCCACCAGGGGCGTAAGCGCATCCACCTGCCGTTTGGCCTTGAGAACCGCTTCGTGGGCCCGGTTGAGATCCTCGAAGTGGCCGATCAGGGCGGCGATGCGGGGCGCGACTTCGAAGGGCTCCAGCATGTGGCTGCGCACGAAGTCGGTCAGGTTCCCCACCGATTTGAGGGAGACGGTTTGATGGAACAGCTCCAACGCCTGCTCGTTGTCAATGCCGAAGCGGCGACGGAACCAGGAACCGTAGGGCGGAAAGTTGTCGAACAGTTCGACGCCGCCGACGCGCAACTGTTTGCGCAGACCGCTAATCTCGCGGCCGAATCCGGAAAAATCAGCCGCTATGGAAAGATCGCGTTCGCAGGCCGCGTACAGGCGGGCCGGCTGCGCGTTCGCATCTTTCATCCAGAAGACCTGCGCCAGGGTGACCGTTTTGTGATACCCGGCATTGTAGAAAACACCGAGGATCACCGAATAGCTGTTGAGATCGCGCAGGGCAACCGGCTTGGCGCTGCCCAGCGTCTCCTGGCGCTCCGATTTGTAATAGCCGAGCACATAGGACTTGAGCGACCGTTCGCGGCTGTCGGCCCCGGCCGCCTTGTTGTAGGCCACCCGATGACTCGGCACCAGCAGGGTGGTGACGGCATCGACCAGGGTCGATTTCCCGGACCCGATATCGCCGGTGAGAAGGCTGTTTTTCCCGCCCAGGCGCAGCGTCCAGACCCGGTCGCCGAAAGTTCCCCAGTTGAAGACCTCGAGCCGTTGCAGGCGGAAGCCGGCCAGCCGGTCATCGGCGATAAATCCCAGAAACAGCGGCTCAGCCACCTTCGCCCCCTTCCACGGCCCCGGCAAGCTGCCGTCGATATTCCGCCAGCCGCTCATCAAAGTCAGCCAGCCATTGCGCATCGACAAACGCCTTGATAATACGCCGTATTTCGATCATCTGTCCTTGGCCCCGCAGGCGGCGGATAAAGCCCAGTTCGGCGATCCTGTTCAGGGTGGCATCGACCTGATCGATCAGCTTGACCTCGTTGCTGCCGGGCGGGAGAAAAATCCGGATCAACTCCGCAACCTCATCCCGGGAAAGGATCAGGCGGGTGTCGCCGCCGCCGGCATCAAACTCGGCCAGCTTTTTGCGTAAAAGCGCGAGCAGCAGACTGACCGGATAGGAGAGCTGCCGCCGGGCAACCAGACGCGGGATGGTCGCCAAGCCCTCCTCATCGAGGTCCGGCCGGGAGCGCAGAAAAGCGTATCCTTCCGCCTCGTCGAGCATCAACTCCAGGCCGAGTACCGCCACGTAGTCCCGGACACTCGCCTGCAGCTTCAGCAGCGAGCCCCACAGGCCCGGATTTTCGTCCTGATAAATAACCCCCTTTAACAGGGGAACCACCACTGCCGACAGCTCACGGGCCGGATTGGCCAAATGGCCGGAATCGTTGTCGGTAGCATTCATCATCAGCTCCTCAGCAAAATAATGCGCGGCAGGGTCGCCTGGCGCCTGACGCCGGTGTCGGATTGCCAGCACACCTGTTCCTGCACCTCATCATCCACGGCCGTTTGGGGCCATTCACCGGCCAGTTGCAGGTAGGTAACCAGTTCGGCCAGCCCCTGACGCAGCGGGTGGCGTAAAACCACCTCGGCAAGGCTGATCTGGCTGCGGTTCTGCAGCTCCTGGCGGATATTTTTACGCAACTCGGCCCGGTCAACCACGATCTGCGCGTAGAGCGCCGCCGTATCCACCTCCGCATCCCCTTCATCCAAAACCATCCCGGCCAGGAGCGGCTTGAACGGCGGCCGGTAAAGAGGCCGCTCCAGGGGGAGCTCGACGTTGGCCGCGGTCTCGGCCAGGGGCATGAAATCTCCTGCCGGGAAATCTTCGCGCAGCGCCAGGGCATGGTTTTCGATGCCGTGCAGGATCTCCATGATGCGCCGGTTCTCCAGCCAGGCCTGGTCGTCGAGAAAGCGGCGCAGTTGCTCGGAAAGCCTGGCCACCGTGCGCTGGGTGTGTTCTCCCGCCTCCAGCCAGTCGTAGTGTACCCGCTGCAGCCGGGTTTCAGGGTGCATGGCGGCAATCGGCGGCAGGGACAACACCTGCTGGAGCAAGCGGCTCAACTCTTCCTGCCGGGACTGGGACATCAGGAAATCCCAGAAGGCGCGGAAGCTTTTCCCCTGGTCCGAATCGGCGATGGCGTCCCGCTCGCCCATGATCTCTTCGAGCAGCGCCCCCTTGGCCCCCTCCCACAGGGCAACGCGTTCGCGCACCCGCCGGTCGAGGGTGCGGAAATTTTGCTCCACCTCGCGAAAGTCGGCCAGCAGTTCCCGCGCCAGTTGCAGAAACTGCTGGAAACGGTCCTTCAGCGCCGTATCGTCCAGCAGCGGAATATCCCCCGCCAGAATGCGGGCGATTTCGGCATCGATATCGCTGCGGCGTTTTTGCAGTTCGGCGATCCGCACCTGCGGATCGGTCTGGCTTCCCTCGTCCATCTGTCGCAGCAGCGCAAACAGGGTGAGGAGACGGGATTCCGTGCCGACAAAGGCCCGCTCGGTCAAACCCTCCAACCAGGCCAGGGCCTTTTCCGTCGCCGGGGTCAGGTCAAAGTGCGGTTCGTCCGTGCCGGCCGGATAGAATTTCCGCAGCCACCCCTTGTCGTTTTCGGCCCAGTCGTTGAGATAGCTTGGCGCGGTTCCCGGAAAGGCCTCGGCTCCAAGCTGCTCGCGCAGGGCAAAGAGTTCGTCTTCCAGCGCCTCGACCAGATCGGCCTGCGCCAGATTCCGCACATTGGGCACAATGAACACCCGGTGCAAAAAACCGGCCACCAGCGGCGCGTGCTGGGCGCACAGCAACCGCCAGGCCGGGTGGTTCCGGCGGAGCAGTTCCAGGGTGGCGAAGTCGAGACCCACGATTCGGCCGCCCTCACGCCCCGACAAAGGCCTCGACCTCGGCGGCGAGGCCGTGGACCAGTTCCGGCGGCACCGCGCCGCTCTGGGCGAAGCTCGCGGCCCGCATCAGCAGCTCCTCGCCGTCCAGGAGGAATGGGTCCCGCCGCTCATTACCGGCCGATTCGGCCGGTTCGGGCGAGGGCTGAACCTTTGGCAAGGCAGCGCGGCCGGCTTTTGTTCGTCCGCAGCCGCGCTCCGGTCGCAGCGGCGTAGTTTTCTGGTTTTTTTTCATTTTGACCGGCTCGCTTTTTTGCAAAAGAAGGGATTAGTGCCGTTTCCAGGATCAATGCGGTGAAAACTCATCAAGTACCCCGAACCCCGACGCAGGTCAATGAATAATCAGAGTTTTCATGCCCATCATTTTCAGCCTACCTCAGAAACCCGTTGAACATATTATCCGGCCATGTTCTATACATGAGGCAGACAACATGCATACAAAAGCCGATTTCTCTATACATGTTTTTTCGATATGACAAGGTATGGCCATGATTGAGATTCCGCCTTTACACCACCTGCCGCCTGGTCGTTTCGAGACGGCCGCCATCTTAAAAAAAATGGCTGCCGCCAGCCGCAAACTGGCGGAACTCAAGGGGGTGGCCGCTTCCATCCCCAATCAGGGCATACTCATCAATGCCCTGGGCATGCAGGAGGCCAAGGACAGTTCCGCCATCGAAAACATTGTCACCACCCACGACGAGCTGTTCAAAGACGATGCCTTCCCTGAAGGCCCTGCCAATCCGGCAACCAAGGAGGTTTTGCGCTATCGGCAGGCCCTGCGGGTCGGCTTTGAAGCCGTGCGGCAGAACGGCATCATTACCCTGAATCATATCGAGGCGATCCAGGCGGAGCTGGAACAAAACAGCGCCGGGATGCGCAGGCTGCCCGGAACCGCACTGAAAAACGGGGCCGGCGACACCGTTTATACCCCGCCCCAGGATCACGCCACCATCGTGGCCCTGATGCGCGACCTTGAGCGGTTCATCAACGATCCGGCAACTTTTGACGCCGACCCGCTCATCAAAATGGCCCTGATCCATCATCAGTTCGAAAGCATCCACCCGTTTTATGACGGCAATGGCCGTACCGGCCGAATCATCAATGTCCTCTATCTGGTGAAGGAAGGGCTACTGGACATCCCGGTACTCTACCTCAGCCGCCATATCGTCCGAACCAAAACCGACTACTACCGCCTGCTGCAAGCAGTGCGCGACCGGGACGCCTGGGAGGAATGGGTCGCCTACATGCTGACCGCTGTGGAGCAAACCGCCGGGGAAACCATCGTCACCATCCACGCCATCAAGGCCGCCCTGCTGGACGCCAAGCACCGCATCCGCAGTCAGTACAAGTTTTACAGCCAGGACCTCATCAATAACCTCTTCACCCACCCATACACCAAGATCGAATTCATCGAACGCGATTTGAAGGTCTCCAGGCTGACCGCCACCAAGTACCTCAACGCCCTGACCGGGGGAGGTTTCCTTGAGAAACGGAAAATCGGCCGCTCAAACTACTATATCAATCTGGCGCTCAACGCGATTTTGACGCGTGAAAACCTGCGTGGAGAGTAAACTGAACCATGGCCCCTAAAACCAGTTCCAAACTCGGCCACCGGGTGTGCAAAAGCTCGGTGGTCGATTGGCTCGTCGCGGTCGCGGCGGTCGAGCAGCACCGGGTGACGCCGGAGATCTTCTACTGTTCAAGACCAAGTCTGGCAGAGAGGTGGAGCGAAAATCTACTTGATCGATTACTTAGTCGACCCCATCTCAATATGGGTCGGGGCGCTGCCGACGGCAGTTATCCGAATTTTCCGGATAACTGAATCTTCATCCGGGTCCTGATGACAGCTGACTCTTTTTCTCCTGACGAACCGTTAAGCATTGCTTAACAGTTGCCATACCGAAGCCGTCTTTACCAGCTATTCGAAAAATTCGAATAGCTGCGTTACCACCCGGTTTTCACCATCACCGACATTTTGTCGCGAGTTATCCACCACCGTGCCGGGTCATCTCTCCGGCAAGAACTGAGAGCAGTCGAACTTCCGGGGTGACTTCCGGTGCTACTTCCGGGGTCGAGCTGGTCACCGTATCCAGGATCATCCGCAGCATGAAGGAGATGAAGGGGGCAGAATCGGTCTTTTGGGTGCTTTCCTGAATGGCTTGGTAGTACTCGATCATGCGGAACACCTCGATGATTTCCGGGGCGGTGATCTCGTCCACCGGCCGGGAACCCAGCCAGGGGAAAATATTATTTCCCAAGCGGGAAATAATATTTTTGGCATGCACCTCGGACCACTCCACGGCCTCGAAACTTCCTTTTCCGGAAGATACCAACTTGTTCGCTTTACGCTCCGCCATCAAATAGTCGTACCGGCTTGGGGCCGGGCTTGGCATTGCGGATAGCCTTGTCTGTAAGCACAGTCGCCATAATGGGGTGCCTCCCTTTCCTGACAACATTTTCTGAGCGTTGGGGGCAACAGGTGTTATCGTCCCCCTGGTTGCCCCCAATGTTGCCCCCGGATGTCAAGGTTTTTCTTCGGACTGTATTGGACACAAAAAAACCC
>JBLRWU010000066.1:0-11078 GCA_047921155.1 Desulfurivibrio sp. | reverse complement strand
ATCCCGGCGAGCACCTCGACCCGACGATGGTGCCCGGCGCTGCAGCAATTGACACCGATAACAATCTTGATGGTCATGGCAAATTTGTGGCTCTCTAAAGGGCCAAATGGGGCCAAATGAGGGAAATGGGGTCAGACACCATTTTGCCCCGATTGAAATAAGCACGGCTTAATCTCGCCCCCGGTTGGTTGACCAACCGGGGGCGAGCTTTTTTGCCCAGCAGGGGTTCCCCCCCCCTCCTTTTTGTATCCTTGCCCGCAGACCGGTTCCGACCACTACCCGATTGACGGAGTGGTTCGCGGCCACTATATTGAGCCGCCACCATGAAAAAACTCCACCCATAGCGGGAGCCGCCTGAACCATGATTATATTTAGCGATATTGTCAAAACCTATGCCCAGGAGCTGGGCCAGCGGGCCAAACGGGCCCTGAGCGGGGTCTCCTTTTCCCTGGCCCCCGGGGAAACTCTGGGGCTGGTGGGGGCCAACGGGGCGGGCAAGAGTACCTGCATCAAGCTGCTGCTCGATTTTATCCGGCCGGATCTGGGCACCATAACCCTGCTGGGCTCCACCCCCAAGGATCCGGCGGTGCGGCTGCGGATCGGCTACCTGCCCGAGACCGCCAATTTCCCCGCCAACCTTACCGTCCTCGATATGCTGCGCTTCACCGGGGCCACCTGCCGGCTTTCCGCCGATCAAACCCGGGAGGGCGGTGAAAAATGGCTGCGGCGGCTGGGCCTCTGGGCCGACCGCAAGCGGCCCCTGCGCGATTTTTCCAAGGGGATGCAGCAGCGGGCCAACTTCGCCATCGCCCTGCTCAGCGAGCCGGAACTGCTGATTCTGGACGAGCCGATGAGCGGCCTGGACCCCATCGGCCGGGCCGATATGCTGGCCCTGATCGGTGAACTCAAGGCCCAGGGCCGCTCCATCCTCTTCTGCTCCCACATCCTGGAGGATGTGGACCGGCTGGCCGACCGGGTGCTGGTACTGCATCAAAGCCGCAAGCTGTTTGAGGGCACCCCCCGGGAGCTGGCCCAAAGACGGCAGTGCGCAAGCTTTACCGAGGCTTATCTCAATCTGGTGCAAGGCCAGGAAGGAGTAGCAAACCATGGGGTATAAACTGAAGCGGATCATGGCGGTGGCCCGCCTGGTGACCCTGGACGGCCTGCGCCGGCACGCCCTGCTCGGCCTGGTGGTGCTGGCGGCGGCGGGCCAACTGGCGGCCCTCCTCTTTTTTGATTTCATTCCCCGGGATATCGGGCGGGCCTCCGCCGATTTCGTGCTTTCCATGGCCTGGCTCACCGGCTTTATCTTTCTCTTCTTCCATGCAGTCCAGGTGATGGCCCTGGATGAAGAGAAAAAGGTGGTTTACTCCTTGCTGGCCCGCCCCATCTCCCGGGGGGAGTACGTCCTCGGGGTCTTTGCCGGCCTGGCCCTGCTCCTGCTGCTGCTTAATCTGCTGCTGGGCGGTCTGGGCTTCGGAGCCCTGCTGATGATCAAGCAGATGGTGCAGCCGGTTTACTTCGCCCATCTGGGGATCCCGGCCTATCTGCTGGCCTGGCTGGGCCTGTTCGTGATGCAGTTGCTCCTGCTGGCGATGATCCTGCTGTTCTCCGGCCTGGTGCGCGGCAGCTTCCCGGTCCTGCTGATCTCCCTGGCCTATTATGCCATCTGTTCGGGGTTGCCGGTGGTGCGCCAGGCCGTGACCCAGCAGCTTGCCCAGGGGGATGGGGCCGCCGGCCTGGCTCGCCTGCTGCAGGGCCTGACCGCCCTCTTTCCCAATTTCAATCAACTGGATTTCAAAGATCTGATCACCACCGGCGAATCCTTGCCCGGCTTTACCCTGCTGGCGGTTAACTTCGGCGTGGCTTTCACCTACATGGCGCTGGCGCTGGGGTTGGCCTGCCTGGTCTATCAGCGGCGGGATCTGCAATGATGGGTAAGCGGTCACAGGGCACCGCATCTTGCGGCGATCGGGCCGGCTTACGTACCCGGGGTACGCTTCGCCGTCCCGCTTGCCGCAACCTGCGGCACCCTGTGACCGCTTGCGGGGCATTCCCTTTTATTGCCTGCGAGAACAATTTCCCATGATGGTCAGAACAACCCTGTTTATTACGGTTCTGTTTTTTTACCTTTTTGCCTTCGGCCAGCAGGAGAGGAGTTATTCCGCCGAGCTGCTGGCCATCCGCCACCCCACGCCGCCGCTGATCCAGGAGATCGCCCTGGGCTACCTCAAGCAGTTGGGCGGCGAGATCCAGTTTATCAAAACCGCCGTCTTCTACGGCGGCATCGAGGCCGGGCGTGATCCCCTGGATTACGCGGCCCCGGTGGCCGGTCGTCTGGCCGCCGCCGGCCATCTCCATCCCCGCTTTCTCGATACCTACTACCTGACCCAGGCGATTTTGCCTTACATCAACGACGAGTACGCCGAACTGGCCAACGATGTTCATCGGCGGGGGATGGCGGCCCTGCCGGACAACTACGTCCTGCCTTTTTTTGTCGGCTTCAACCACTTTTACCACCTGAAGGATCCGGGCCGGGGGGCAAGCTACCTCCACCTCTCGGGACAACTGCCCGGCGCCCCCTCCTGGTTCGGCCATCTGGCCGCCACTTTGGCCGGGGAGGGCGGCGATATTTACGGCGGCCTGTTCTGGCTGCGGGCGATGCTGGTTGCCGAGGAGGATGAGCTGATGCAGGAGCGCTATCGCCACAGCATCAGCATGTTCGAGCGGGCGGTGGTGGTGCAGGAGGCGGTACTGGCCTACAGGGCCGCCCGGGGAGAATATCCGGCAACCCTGGCGGCCCTGGAGCCGGACTACCTGCCGGCGGTGCCGGAATTTGATTACCCTTTTGAACTGAGCTGGCAACCGCCGGAGTTGCGCCTGCTGCGGACCCCTTGAGCAACCGGAGCCGGCGGTCACCGCCCTTTTCCCTTGACCTGGGCCGGGGCGGATGCTATTAAGCAGGATTGCTGTGCCGTCGGGGCGTGGCGCAGCCTGGTAGCGCGCCTGCCTTGGGAGCAGGAGGCCGGAGGTTCGAATCCTCTCGCCCCGACCACCCCTCTCTTTTTTATTCGTGCAGCACCTTATCCACGGTTACGGCGATCTGCCGGAGGGTTACCGGCTTCATCAGGAAGGCGTGGATCCCCAGCTGCCGACTCTTCTCCTGATCGATCAATTCGCTGAAGCCGGTGCAGAGAATAACCCGCAGATCGGGAGCGGCGGCCATCGCCTTGGTGGCCAGCTCGGCTCCGGTCAGGTGGGGCATGGTCATATCGGTGATCAGCAGGTCGATCTCGCCGGGTTGCTCCCGGATCAGGGCCAGAGCCTCCCGGGGCTCGTTGAAGGAATCGACCCGGTAACCGAGGTGGGTCAGCATATGGTGCAGCATAATGGCGATGATCTTGTCGTCATCCACCACCAGAACCCGCTCCCCCCGCCCCCCGGGCAGGGGAGCTTCCGGGTCGTCTTCCTCCCTTTTCAACCCGTTCTCGGCTCTCAGTTCAGGCAGATAGACATGGACGGTGGTTCCGCGACCGGGCTCGCTGTAGGCGGAGATCTTCCCCCCGTGCTGGCGAATGATGCCGTGGACCACCGCCATCCCCAGGCCGGTGCCCTCGCCGGGGGATTTGGTGGTGTAGTAGGGCTCGAACATCCGCTCCATGGTTGCCCGTTCCATGCCGCACCCGTTGTCGTTGACCGTAAGATGCAGGTAGGGGCCGGGTTTCATTTCGGGTTCGACCAGACGGGCGTCCTCCTCTTTTAAAATCAGACTTTCCAGCCCCACCGCCAGTACGCCGCCGCCCTCCCGCATGGCATGGTAGGCGTTGGTGCAGAGATTCATCATCACCTGGTGCAACTGGCCGGGGTCGGCCATGACCATCCCGCAGTTATCGTCGATATTCTGGCGGATTTCGATGGTGGTCGGCAGGGTGGAGCGCATCAGCTTGAGCGCCTCCTTGATGATCGGTTCCACCTTAAGCGGCCGGAACTCACTGTCGCTTTTCCGGCTGAAGGTGAGGATCTGGCGTACCAGCTCCCGGGCCCGACCCGCCGCCCTGACCACCTGTTTCAGATCGCCGCCGGCCGGTGATTCGGGGGGCAGTTTCCCCATGGCCAACTCGGTGAAGCCGGTGATCGGAGTAAGTATGTTATTGAAATCGTGGGCGATCCCTCCGGCCAGGGTGCCGATGGCCTCCATCTTTTGGGCCTGGCGCAACCGGCTTTCCAGGTGGCGCTGGTCGGTGATATCCTTGGCGATATGGACAAAACCGGTCAGTTCACCTTTTTTGTTCGTGAGGGGGGCACAGGAGATGGCAAAAATTCTGCTCCCATGTTGGACGGTGGCGTTGGCGCTTATTCCCTGTTTGCGTTGCTCCACGGTGGGGCAATCGGGGCAGGGCACCGGCGAGGAGCGAAACAGCTCGTGGCAGGATTTGCCTTTGATCGCCTCCGGTTGCATTTTGCTGATCCGGGAGGAGGCCTTGTTGGTCCGGATAACCCGCATATTACGGTCGAAAATAGTGATAATGTCGTCGATGGCGTCGAAGGTGCGTTCCCATTCGTCACGGGCCGCCAGCAGCTCATTTTCGTAACGGAGTTGTTCATTGAGGCGTTGACGACCCCGGCGGTAAAGCAGGCCGATGATCGCCAGGCCGGTCAGGCCGATCACCAGGAAGGCCGCCAGAAGTTTGCCCCGGACCTTGGCGGCCTCCGTTAAATAGGGAGTCAGGGGCACCATAACCCCCACCCCGCCGCGAATATCCCCGATCCGGTAACCCTGGCGGGCGTGGCACTTGAGGCAGTCCGCGCCGGTGACCATCGGGCGCATCATGCGCAAAACCGGCACCCCATCGGCCACCGTGAACTCAAGCACCTCCTCCGCGCCATCTTCCAGAGCCCGCAAAGCTTTTTCCTGCCAGGGATCGGGGGTGTTGACCGGGTTCATGGGCTTCAGCGAAACGATGTTTCCCCTGCTGCCGTAAAGACCTTCATGCTCAGCCATCATCTGGCGGAGCATGTAGGCCGGGTTCATCAGGGTGAGCTGGCGGCCGGAGGGGGTCAGGAGATCGCGTTCCTCAAGATGCTTAAGATATGGGTTGGGAGGGGTGCGTTCGGTGGCCGGAACATAAACTCCGCCATGGGAGGCGGCCCAGAGCCGGAAGGCCTGGTCCTTGGAAAAATGGGCCCGGGCGGCGTTCCTGACCAGGGTTTGCATCTGGGAGTGTTCGGCATAGAGGGACCAGCCGACAGCGCCGCCGATCAGCAGCAGCCAGCCCAGCAGGGCGATCAGGATGTGACGGGTCAGCCGCCGGTATGGGGCGAGATCATTCCGGTCGGACATTTTTCACGTAACTGTCATAGCTGCTCAGGTAGATATCCGCCAGGGTAAGAAAGGCGGTGATGATCAGCGGGCCGTAGATGATGCCGAGAAAGCCGAAAGTACTCAACCCGCCGAGGATGCTTAGAAAAACCAGCAGGGTATGCATCTTGACCCGGCTGCCCACCAGTTTGGGCTTGAGAAAATACTCGATGGTGACGGTGATGATCCCGTAGAGAACCAGGATGGTGACGGCTCCCGCCAGGCTGCCCTTAAACCCCAGCAGCAGCGCGGCGGGCAACAGTATCAGGCCGATGCCGAAGATGGGCAGAAAGGCCAGCACCGCCATGATCGACCCCCAAAGTACCGGCGGCCCCAGGGAAAAAACCGCAAAGATGATGCCGCCCAGCACCCCCTGGATCACCGCGCAGATGCCGTTGCCGATCAGTACCGCCCCGGTGATCTCGTCGAACTTGGCAAACAGCCGCCGCTCCTGGTCATCGGGCAGGGGCGAGAGCCGCAGGATGTAGGCCAGCAGCCGATCATGCTCGATCAGCAGAAAGAAGACGGTCAGAATCATCAGCAAAAAACTGAAGACGAAAAGCATGATGTTGGCCGCCCAACTGCTGGCCTGGTTGTAGAGGAACAGCCCCACCACCCGGGCCAGGTCGGCCAGGTTGCGGCTGATGCTCTCCGGTTCCAGGGAAAAGCCGAAGAGGGCGGCGGTCTCCCGCAGCCGGACAAAGAGCAGGCTCTCCTGGAAGTCACGGAGTTTGAGGCCGAGAGTGGCCCCGGCCCCCCGGCCCCACTCATAGAGGCCCTGCGCCTCCTGGGCCAGGGCGAAGACGAAGAAAACCAAAGGGATAAAGACCAGCAGCACCACCAGGGTGCAGGTGAGCAGCGAAGCGAAAAAATCGGGGAGCTTGCGGTTGATCAGCTTGTAGGTCGGGCGGAAAACACTGGTCAGCAGGTAGGAGAGGATCAGGATGGAGAAAAAGGGCCAGAGCAGTCGTCCCACCAGGAGAATGGAGATCAGGAAAAGAATCAGAAAATAGCGCAGTACCATCGGGGATGGTGGGTTTTCTTGCACGGGAATCACCGGCCTCATGGTTTAGGGACAATAGCTGATCGCCTACTCTACCCAATACCAACTTGGTCTGCCAAGCGAAATAAATTGTTTCAATGGTCTTGAAACTTCGTTATATTGCGCTCCATTTTTGGTGCCCCAACTGGCCGGGTGACGACACTTAACGGAGCGGGTTTGCGAGATGGAAATCAGAATGGAAACGGTGCCGTCGGCGCAACGGAAGGCCAAGCCGGACGAAAAGTCGCTGGGTTTCGGGCGGATATTTACCGATCACATCTTTGTTATGGCCTACGATACCGAGCGGGGTTGGCATGATCCCCGGGTCCGCCCTTACGGCCCTTTCTCCCTGGACCCGGCCGCCATGGTGCTCCACTACGGGCAGGCGATCTTCGAGGGTCTGAAGGCCTACCGGGGTGAAGATGACGGCATCCGTCTCTTTCGCCCCCGGGCCAACCTGGAGCGGATGAACCGTTCGGCCACCAGGATGTGCATGCCCGCCCTGCCCCTGGATACCGCCCTGGCCGGCCTCCAGGCTCTGATTAAGGTCGATGCCGACTGGGTGCCCCGGGCCGAGGGGGCTACGCTCTACATCCGACCGACCATGGTGGCCACCGAGGCCGGTCTGGGGGTGCGACCGGCCAAGGAGTACCTGTTTTTTATTATTCTGAGTCCGGTGGGGGCCTACTATCCGGAAGGTTTCAACCCGGTTAAAATTTTTGTCACCGATACCTATGTGCGGGCGGTGGCCGGCGGGGTCGGCGAGGCCAAGACCGCCGGCAACTATGCCGCCAGCATCATGGCGGCGGTGGAGGCCCAGAAGCAGGGCTTCACCCAGGTGTTGTGGCTGGACGCCCGGGAGCGGCGCTATGTGGAGGAGGTCGGCACCATGAATATTTTCTTCGCCCTGGCCGACCGGATCGTCACGCCGCCGCTCTCGGGCAGCATCCTGCCCGGGATCACCCGGGAGTCGGTGTTGCAGTTGCTGGGAGACTGGGGCCTGGCCGTGGAGGAGCGGCCGATCACCATTGATGAGGTGCTGGCCGCCAACGAGCGGGGCGAGCTGCGCGAGGTTTTCGGCACCGGCACCGCCGCGGTGATCTCACCGGTGGGCTCCCTCCATTACCAGGGCCGGGACTGCCTGATCAACGGGGGCAAGACCGGGGAGCTGGCCCAGCGGTTATTCAGCGAGTTGACCGCTATTCAGTACGGCCGGAAGGCTGACCCCCACCACTGGGTTCTCCGCCTGTAAAAGCCGGGCAGTGCCCCATCTTGCGGCGATCAGTCCGGCTTGCGTACTGATGTACGCGGCGCCGGGCCGCTTACCGCAATCCGGGGCGCTGTCCGGCTTTTACTCCGCTGTTCTTCTTTTATTTTCCCCTTCTTCTGTTGTTTTTTTGGGGTGATTTTTTTTTGGTGGGCGCTCTTGATTTTTGGTGGGGGCGTACATATGGTCTGGCGCATCCGGTGCTTCGGGGGGTGGTGTGACTCGGGAGCGCCGCTTTCCGGTTGCGGGGAGGTCCCCCGGTATTCGGCGCGTCGGCGGCGGCTGCCGGTTTGTTATTTATGCAAGCAATCACTTAATCATTAATCAGATCAACGCAAGACGGAGGTAGTCCATGAAGATTCGGCCATTGAATGATCGAATTCTGGTCAAACGACTGGAGGAAGAGGAGAAAACCAAAGGTGGCATTATCATCCCCGATACCGCCAAGGAGAAGCCGGCGGAGGGCACCGTGGTCGCCGTGGGCAACGGGCGTCATAACGACAAGGGCGAGCGGGTGCCGGTGGAGTTGAAGGCCGGGGACCGGGTGCTCTTTTCCAAGTATGGCGGCACCGAAGTGAAGATCGAAGGCGAAGAGTTCCTGATCATGCGCGAGGATGATATCCTCGGCGTGGTGGAAAAGTAGAAACGCAACCTTAAGCTTCTGAAGGAGAAAAAGATATGGCAGCAAAAGATCTGAAGTACGGAACCAAAGCCCGCGAAGCGATCCTGCGGGGGGTAAATACCCTGGCCGATGCCGTGAAGGTTACCTTGGGACCCAAGGGCCGCAACGTCCTGATCGAGAAATCCTTCGGCGCCCCGATCATTACCAAGGACGGGGTTACCGTGGCCAAGGAGATTGAGATCAAGGACAAGTTCGAGAACATGGGCGCCCAGATGGTCAAGGAGGTTGCTTCCAAGACCAGCGACGTGGCCGGTGACGGTACCACCACCGCCACCATCCTGGCCCAGGCGATCTACACCGAAGGCTCCAAACTGGTGGCCGCCGGCAACAACCCCATGGATATCAAGCGCGGCATCGATCTGGCCGTGGCGGCTGTAGTGGCGGAGTTGAAGAATATCGCCAAGCCCACCAAGGCCCAGAAGGAGATCGCCCAGGTCGGCACCATCTCCGCCAACAACGACGCCACCATCGGCAATATCATTGCCGAAGCGATGGATAAGGTCGGCAAGGAAGGGGTAATCACCGTCGAGGAAGCCAAGAGCATGGATACCTCCCTGGACGTGGTTGAAGGGATGCAGTTTGATCGCGGCTACCTCTCCCCCTACTTCGTCACCGATCCCGAGAAGATGGAAGTAAACCTGGAAGACCCCTACATCCTGATCAACGAGAAGAAGATCAGCAACATGAAGGATATGCTGCCGGTGCTGGAGCAGATCGCCAAGATGGGCAAGCCCCTGGTGATCATCGCCGAGGATGTGGACGGCGAGGCCCTGGCCACCCTGGTGGTCAACAAGCTGCGTGGCACCCTCAATGTGGTGGCGGTCAAGGCTCCGGGCTTCGGCGACCGCCGCAAGGCGATGCTGGAGGATATCGCCATCCTCACCGGTGGGCAGGTGGTTTCCGAGGATATCGGGATCAAGCTGGAGAATATCACCATCGACGACCTGGGTCGGGCCAAGCGGGTTGTTTGTGACAAGGACAACACCACCATCGTGGACGGCGCCGGAGACAAGGCCAAGCTTGAGGGCCGGGTCAAGCAGATCCGGGCCCAGATCGAGGAGTCCAGCTCCGACTACGATCGCGAGAAGCTGCAGGAGCGGCTGGCCAAGCTGATCGGCGGTGTGGCGGTGATCAATGTCGGCGCGGCCACCGAGATGGAGATGAAGGAGAAGAAGGCCCGGGTGGAAGACGCCCTCAACGCCACCCGCGCGGCGGTGGAAGAGGGGATCGTTCCCGGCGGCGGCGTGGCCTACCTGCGCTGTCTCAAGGCCCTTAAGGAGCTGAAGTTGCCCCATGAGCAGGAGCTGGGCAAGAAGATTATTGCCCGGGCCCTGGAAGAGCCGGTCCGCCAGATCGCCAACAACGCCGGCCTGGAAGGCTCGGTGATCGTTGAGCAGGTCAAGGGGATGAAGGACGCCAAGGGCTTCAACGCCGAGAACGAGAAGTTCGAGGATCTGCTGGAAGCCGGGGTTATCGATCCGGCCAAGGTAACCCGTTTTGCCCTGCAGAACGCGGCCAGTGTGGCCGGTCTGCTGTTGACCACCGAATGTATGATCGCCGAGCACCCGGAAGAGGACAAGGGTGCGGGTGGCGGCATGCCGGGCGGTATGGGCGGCATGGGCGGCATGGGTGGCATGGGCGGCATGATGTAGTAAAACGCCCGGAAGCACCGCATCTTTGGGCGATCGGGCCGGCTTGCGTACCCAGGGTACGCGGCGCTGGTCCGCTTGCCCAAACCTGCGGTGCTTCCAGGCGTTTTCCCGCCGGATTTTGGAGGTTTTTAGCTGATTTGCTGCGCCCCGGGCTTTTGCGCCGGGGCGTTTTTTTTGCTGCAGCGGTGCCGGAAAACCGTTATGTTTGGCCCGTCTTTGGCGATATTTGCCTTCGCGCCCGTAGCTCAGCTGGATAGAGCACCGGCCTTCTAAGCCGTAGGTCGCAGGTTCGAATCCTGCCGGGCGCACCAGGAAAAATTAAGGGAGATCGGGGGATTAACCCTGGTCTCCCTTTTCTGTTTTTTGGCCTGATTTCAGGTTGATATCAGGGTAATACTTTGCAAGGCAATCCGGGCAGGCGGGAGCGGCAGGGAAACGCGTTGACGATGGTTTTGAAAAGGCCCTGGTTGTCCGTCCGGCTCATCTTGAGCTGTTCTCCTCCGGCCCGCCGGTTGCCCTTGCGGCCGGCTCCACCGGCATGTTTTTGAAGTGCAGGTCGCGCTGGGGATAGGGAATGGTGATCCCAGCCTCCTTGAAGGCCCGCCAGATCGCCAGGTTGATCTCCGAGCGAACCCCGCCGGAACCCTGCTCGGGGTCGCCGATCCAGACCCGCAGTTCCAGGAGAATCCCACTGTCGGCAAACTCCAGCAAGCGGACCGTGGGCGCCGGATCATCGAGAATTCGCGGGGAGCTGCTGGCCGCTGTCCGCATCAGTTCCATGGCCTGTTCGGGGTCATCGTCGTAGCTGATCTGTACCGGCACCTTGATTCGGACATTGCGATCCCCGTAACTCCAGTTGATCACCTGGGTGGTGATCAGAGTTTCGTTGGGGATCAGGGTATCGACTCCATCCCGGTTGCGAACCACGATGTAACGGGCACGCAGCTCTTCCACCCAGCCATATTTGTCTCCCACCGTAATGACATCGCCGGGTTTGACCGAACGGTCCATGATCAGAATAAAGCCGCTGATGAAATTGGAGGCGATCCGCTGGAGGCCGAAACCCAGCCCCACCC
>JBLRWU010000065.1:0-11097 GCA_047921155.1 Desulfurivibrio sp. | reverse complement strand
TCAAGTTTGACTGCCGTGGCGCCGATAGGTTACAGTGAACTTGGTTATCCAAACTCAGCAAGAGGCCTGCCATGAAAATTAATGATATCCTGCAGAACCAGAACGTGCCCGGGCGCCATAAAGTTACGGGATCCGGTGGCGTCGATTTCGCCGAGGTTTTGAAAAGCCATCTGGCCGGGCCGGAGCGCACCGCCCCAACCGCCGGCCCCGGGGCGCTGGGTCAGACCCTGGCTCCCACTCCGGCCCACCTGCGGATTGAGGGGCTGGGCCTTTCCGAGAACACCATCAGCACCCTGGACTCCTTCAGCGCCGCCCTGGGTAACACCGCCCTGAAAGCGGAGGAGCTGGAGCCCTATATCAGTGCCCTGGAAAACGACCTCACCGCCATGCAGGCCCTGCGCCGGGAGTTGCCCGAGCAGGACCCCCTGAGCCGCCTGCTGGACCAGGTGGCCGCCGTCTCCCACCTGGAAGCCGCCAAGTACCGCCGAGGTGACTACAACTAATTGTAAACGTTCAGCAGCACCCCATCTTAGGGCGATCAGCCAAGCTTACGTACCCGGGGTACGCGGCGCTTGGCTGCTTACCCGAACCTGGGGCACTGCTGAACGTTTACGGCCCGTTAAATCAACACTTTGTTGGCCTTGGCGAACGGTTACAACTAATTAATGAAAGAAAGATTACAGAAGGTGCTGGCCCGGGCAGGTATCGGCTCACGGCGGGCGGCTGAGAACTATATCGCCGAAGGCCGGGTGATGGTGGATGGTTGCCGGGTCACCCAGATGGGCCTGCAGGTCGACCCCGACCACCAGCAGATCACCTTCGACGGCAAACCCCTCTCCTTCCCCGACGAAAAAGTCACGGTTCTGCTCAACAAGCCCGCCGGTTACGTTACCACCATGCACGATCCCCAGGGCCGGCCCCTGGTCGGCGCCCTGATCAAAGAGCCGGGCCTGCGCCTTTTCCCGGTGGGCCGTCTTGATCTGGAGACCGAGGGCGCCCTGCTGCTCACCAACGACGGGGATCTGGCCAACCGGATTCTCCACCCCCGCTTCGAGATCAAACGCACCTACCAGGCCACGGTTCGGGGAATCCCCAACCCGGCCGCCCTGCAAGCGCTCCGCCAGGGGATCGAGCTGGAGGGCCGGCTGACCTGGCCCGCCCTGATCAGGCCGCTGCGCCGCCGGGAAGGTAACTGCACCCTGGAGGTGGTAATCCACGAAGGCCGCAAGCGCCAGGTGCGCAAGATGTTTGCCGCCATCGGCCACCCGGTGCTGCAACTGAAAAGGGTGGCCTACGGCGGTCTGCGCCTGGGAACCCTGGCCAGCGGAGCTTACCGGCGGCTTGGTGCTGACGATATCCGCAGCATCTTCCAAACGAGGTAACGGGGACAACGGGGATAAATATGCTTTGCATTGCCCGTACTCGACGAGTAAGATAGCTCATCCTGTTGGATTTTATCGGTTATTTTGCACTACTGGTGAATGCGATGAACAAATCTGAATTGATCGAGGCGCTGGCGACGGCAACGGAGATCCCCTCCCGTGAGGCAAGCTCCGTAACCCAGACCATCCTGGGGACCATGATCGATGCCCTGGCCAAGGGAGAAAGCATTGAGATCAGGGGGTTTGGCAGCTTCACGGTCAAGGAGTACGCCAGCTATTACGGCCGCAACCCCAAAACCGGAGAGAAGATTAAGGTAGACCCCAAAAAACTGCCCTTTTTCAAGGTGGGCAAGGGGCTGCGGGAACAGGTCAACCGCTGACGATTTCGCCCACCAGATCGTAGGGGTGAGCCTCGGTAATCCGCACCTGGACCAGCTCTCCGGCCTGGCACCGGCCGTCGGCGATATAAACACAACCATCGACCTCCGGAGCCTGATACCTGGTTCTACCCTCCAGCAACAGTTCCGATTCCCCGCTGACCCCCTCCACCAGAACCTCCTCCACCCGGCCCACCCGGGCCAGATTGGCCGCCAGGGAGATCTCCGCCTGCAGGGCCATCAACCGGTCACGCCGCTGCTCCTTAACCTCGTCGGCACACTGCTCCGGCAGTTGGGACGCGGCACACCCCTCTTCGTTGAAATAGGTGAAGATGCCCACATGATCCAGGCGGCAGTCGGCCATGAAAGTCGCCAGTCGTTCCAGATCCTCCTCCCGTTCCCCCGGAAAACCGACCATAAAGGTGCTGCGAATCGCCGCTTCGGGCAGCAGCCGGCGGATTTCGCCCACCAGCTCCCGCACCATCTGCTCACCGTAAGGCCGGTTCATCGCCTTTAGCACCCCATCGGACACATGCTGGAAGGGGAGGTCGAAGTAGGGCAGGATCCGGGGCTGGGCCGCCACCAGGGCGATCAGGTCCGTCTTGACCCGGGAGGGGTAGAGGTAGAGCAAACGGATCCAGGGGATATCGGTGTTGTCCAGCAAACCGTGGAGCAGATCGGGCAGCCTGGGGCCACCCCGCAGATCAAGGCCGTAGGCGGTGAGGTCCTGGGCCACCAGGGTCAACTCCTTAACCCCGGCGGCGGCCAGGCCCCGGGCTTCCCGGAGGAGATCGGGCAGCTCCCGGCTGCGCAAGGAGCCCCGGATGGAGGGGATCAGACAGTAACTGCACCGGTTGTCGCAACCTTCGGTAACCTTGAGATAGGCCCGATGGAGCGGGGTCGCCAGCCGCCGGGGCAGATCCGCATTCATCAGAAAGGGGGGAATCTCCCCCTGCTCGTGAAAACGGGGGTCGCCCTCCGGCAGCTCCGCGCAGGATCCGGCGGCCAGGGACCGCAGCCGGTCGGCAATGGTCGCCACCTCCTCGGTCCCGAGAAAAAGATCCACCTCGGGCAGCTCCCGGACCAGATCGGCGCCATAGCGCTTGACCATGCAGCCGGTCACCACCACCCGCACCGCCGGACTTTTTTTAAGTTCGATAAGCCCGAGAATGGTATCGATCCCCTCCTCCACCGCCGACTGGATGAAGCCACAGGTGTTAACCAGCAGGACAGCGGCCTCCCCGGGCTCGCTTACCGGGATAAAGCCCTGCTCCATCAGCAGGCCCAGCATCACCTCCGAGTCCACCAGGTTTTTGGGACAGCCCAGGCTGGTCAAATGAACGGTTGTCATCAAAATTATCCTCGCCCAATATGGTGAAAAAGCAGTTCCAGCAAGAGGCGGGAACGGCGACGAAACTCTGCCTTGTTAAAGGCCGGCTGCCAGGAGGACTCGCTCCGCACCAGATCGGAAATCAGCAGCAGCTCGACAAAATCGATCCCGCGGAAGCACGCCACGGCGGCCAGGGCGGCATACTCCATCTCCACCGCGCAAATTCCGGCCCGACGATGGCGCTCCACCTTGGCGACGGTTTCGCGATAGGGGGCATCGGTGGTCCAGACCGCTCCCCGCCGGGGCTTCATCCCGGCCGCAATCAGCTCCTGCTCCAGATGGAGCAGCAGCCCCTCGGCTGGAGCGGCGGCGGTGGTCAAAGGATAATGGGACGAAGTGCCCTCCTCGCTCAGGGCCGAGGTCGGCAACAGAATATCGCCCACCGCCAGGTCATCCGCCAGCCCGCCGGCCCAGCCCAGGGCGATCACCGGTCCGGCCCCCAGGGCAATAAGCTTTTCCAGGCAGAGTACCGCCATCGGCGCGCCCACCGCCGGCCCGGCCAGCCAGCGGCCGCTGGTCGGATCACTGAACAGGGTGCTGTGAAAGAGCCGGCCCCGCCGCCAACCGGCCGCCTTGGCCAGGGCTGCTCCAGCGGCGGCCTCGGCCGGATTGACCAGCAGCAGACCCGGCCCGGCCAAAACCGGCTCCCCCGGCTCCCGCCGGGGAGTGATCACCACTTTTTCCGCCACCGAACCACCCATGAACCGCTCCCCGCTCCTGGCCAAAAAAAGACGGTAAAGCCTAATTCCGGACCTTACCGTAAAAAAAAACCGGCGACCAAAATCAATTCGGTCGCCGGGATTATTTACCACAACTGCTGAACTTTTACACCCCGATACCCGGGGCGCGGTAAACGTTCAGGGATTCGAAACCTTACATCCCCAGCAGGGCGCCGTAAGGATGAGCGTAAAGCAGAATCAGCGAGATAACCAGACCGAAGATGGTCAGAGACTCGGCAAACGCGATACCAAGAATCATGGTTACGGTGATCTTACCGGAGATTTCCGGGTTCCGGGCGATCCCGGCACAGGCGTTACCACTGACCACACCGATACCGATACCACAACCCAAAGCGGCCAGGCCAACGGAAAGCGCCGCGGCAACACAAACCAGGGCGATGGCCATCTGGTTAACACCGCCTACTGTTTCATGGCCGGCAGCCATGGCCACCGATGAGATCCCCAAAACCATCAGGGCCGACAGAGCAATTACTCCTACCTTTTTCATCCTTACTTCCTCCTTGCTTTGTGATTGAGAAGATTGGCCTTCTTCATATAAAAACGTAACCGTTTAATGAGCGTCTTCCATGGCCATGGCAAAGTAGAGCACGCTGAGCAGGACAAACACCGCCGCCTGAACAAAGGAGACCAGCACCCCGAGGACCAGAATGGGCAGGGGGGCGAAATAGGCCCCGGCCAGAATAAAGAGAATGGCCAGCAGGGTCTCCTTGGCCATGATGTTACCGAAGAGACGAATGGAGAGAGAAAGGATCCGGGCGAAATGGCTGATCAGCTCGATGGGCAGCATCAGGGGGATCAGTATCGGCATCGGCCCGAGAAAATGCTTGATATAGCCGGCCCCGTGATACTTGACTCCCAGAAAATGGGTGGTGACAAAAACAATCAGGGTCATGGCCAGGGTGATATTAAGGTTGGCGGTGGGCGAAAAGAAGCCCGGTACCAGACCGACCAGATTGCTGACCAGAATAAACAGTCCGAAGGTAGCCAGCATGGGGAACATCATCCGGGCGCCTTCGCGGCCCATATGCTCGGCCATGAAGTCCTCGATCCCGCCGACCACGGTCTCCCAGAAGTTCTGACCATGACTCGGAACCATCTCCAGTTTACTCCCCATGGTCAGCCGGGGAACCACGATCAGGAAGAGCATCACCAGCAGGGTGTAAGTGACGTGGGGAGCCAGAAGCTGGGTGAAGTCCCAGAAATTGCCCGGTTGGGGCATGTCGTGGGGCACCGGTAATCCCAGCAGATTTTCCAGAAGCAGATTGAGAAAAAGAATTGGATGTTCCATGGCTGCCTACTAAGCCTCCCTCATGCCAGAAGTCTTTTGGCCCGGCTGATGGCGGCCAGGGTAATGCCGACCTGCACCGTCGCCAACCCCACCAAAAAGCCGGGAATATGAAGCTGCTGATAACGAACCAGAAAATAGAAGAGCAGCCCCAGAAAAACCAGCCGCCCCAAGCACTTGAACATGAATTTGATCTTGGCCGCTTTGGTCGGTCCGGCCGCCAGCCGCAATGAATCGCGCTTCAGCCACTGAAAACTCAGGATCACCACGAAGCCGCCGATCAGTACCGAAATAGCGGCCAGGGGCGAGGCCAGCAACCAGGCCATCCCGGCCAGGGCCAGCAGCACCAGATAGCTGACCACCTCCACCCTCTTCAGGGGGATATCCGCCATCTGCTCTGCGATTATGTCGGTTCCGGTCGCGATGGTCATAGATCCTTTCTTTGGCTCAGGGTGTACATATTTTTGAAGGCGGCTGCGACGCCGAAGGCCAGAAAAAGCATGGTCAGCCAGGGGGCGGTACGACCGTCGAACACCTTGTGATCGAGGAAATAGCCGACACCCAAGCCGATAAAAATGGAGAAAACCATGGTCATCCCGATGGTCCCGAAGGTGGCCAGTAACTTCAGAACTTCCTTGCGTTCTCCGGCCATCAGTTCAGTCCCGTCGGTAATGCCCCGGCCCAGACAGGGGGCGACCGCCAAAATGAACCGCCCCTCATAAAGCCGCAAAGTGTTTCGTATCTATCAAGGCAGCACCCTAAAGTCAACGGCTTTTTTCCTGGTTGCGCAACTTTTTGAATGACCATTCGGTTTTCTCCAGAGCCAGGGCCAGGTCGGCCTCCGACTGGGCCCCGGAGATAAAAGCCGCCTCGAACTGGGCCGGCGCCAGCCAGATCCCCTGTTCCCGCATATTGCGGTAGTGGGCCGCGTACATGGCGGTATCCGACCGGCCCGAAGATTCGTTGTCGGTCACCGGCCCGGGGGTGAAGAAGGTGGTCATCATCGAACCCACCCGGTTCAGGGTGGTTTGCCCCGGCAGGTGGCGCTCGGCCAGATCGGTCAGGCCGGCGGCAAAGCGGGCCGCCTTCTCCTCCAGCTCCCGGTAGAAACCGGGCCGGCTCAACTCCCGCAGGGTGGCGGCCCCCGCCGCCATGGCCAGGGGGTTCCCCGACAGGGTTCCGGCCTGATAAACCGGACCGTCGGGGGCAATTTGATCCATGATCTCTTTTTTGCCGCCATAGGCGCCCACCGGCAAACCGCCGCCGATGATCTTGCCCAGACAGGTCAGGTCGGGGCGGATCCCGTAATACTCCTGGGCCCCGCCCAACCCCAGGCGGAAACCGGTGATCACCTCGTCGAAGATCAGCACGATCCCCAGCTCGCTGGTCAAGCGGCGCAGGGCCTGTAGAAAGCCGGGAGCCGGCGGTACCACCCCCATATTGCCCGCCACCGGTTCGACAATCACACAGGCGATTTCGCCCTGGAGATCCCGCAGGGTTTTCTCCAGCACCTCTTCATTATTGTAGGGGATGGAGATGGTGTTTTTGACGATATCCTCCGGCACCCCGGGACTGCCGGGAATCCCCAGGGTCAGCACGCCGCTGCCGGCCTTGATCAGAAAGCTGTCGGCATGACCGTGGAAACAGCCGTCAAACTTGACCACCTTGTCGCGGCCGGTAAACCCCCGGGCCAGGCGCACGGCGCTCATGGTGGCCTCGGTCCCGGAGCTGACGAAACGGACCTTCTCCACCGACGGCAGAGCGCCGGTGACCAGCTCGGCCAGATCGATCTCCTTGGAGGTCGGGGCTCCGAAGCTGGTACCGGAATCCAGGGCCGCACGGATGGCCGCCACCACGGCGGGGTGATTGTGGCCCAGGATCATCGGCCCCCAGGAGCAGACAAAATCGATATATTCATTACCGTCGGCGTCATAAACCCGGGCCCCGGCGGCCCGCTCGATAAAAAGCGGCTCACACCCCACCGATTTGCAGGCCCGCACCGGACTGTTGACGCCGCCCGGAATATGCCGGCAGGCCCTGGCGAAAAGCTCCCTGGATCGCTCGATACCCATATTTTTCCCCTTCTTCAGCTATTGATTAATGATTAATGGTGGTGATTGCGTACTTAACGACCGGCAAAACTAACACGGGCGCAAGCTGGTGTCAAAACCCCTCTCGCTCCCGCCGTTTTGCCGCCTCCGCCGCTTCATCAAGGGTCTTGTAAACCGCGGCGCTGCGGCCGCACTCGAAGAGCAGGGCCAGGGAGAAAACCACCTGGACGGAGATCAGCAGAATGTGGATCAGGGTCAGATCCTCGGTGGCCACCATAAACATGGCGCTGAGCAGAAAACCGGTGAACACCAGAATTCGCAGCGGCTGAATCAGCCAGCGCGGCAACCTGGCCGAGACCAGATCGATGGTCGTGCGCGGTTTTTCCCTGGACATGGTATCCTCCTTGGCGTAACAGGTGGCCGGATAGCGACGTTTTGCGACTATACCCCGATCATTCCCCCAATTGCACCCGTAAAATTCCCTCCAGCCGACCGCCGATCCGCCACTTACACCTCTTGCCACCCAAACCGGCTTAGTCTATAGTGGCCTCTAGCAGTATAATTCAGCGGCGATCACATCGCTCGGCAACCAACCGCAGACCACCGGGAGGCCCCATGTCCATTGACCCCAACATCAAGATTCTGCTTGTCGAAGACGCCGGCACCATGCGCAAAATGGAGGCCAAAATTCTAGGTCAGGCAGGGTTCGGCAATATCGTCGAGGCCGTGGACGGCCGGGACGCCGTCGCCAAGCTGGAACGTGACGGGGAGATCGACCTGGTGATCAGCGACTGGTCGATGCCCAACATGGACGGCCTGCAACTGGTGCAGTGGCTGCGCGGTCAGGAAAAATTCAAGAATACCCCTTTCCTGATGGCCACCGGCCACGGCGACAAGGAGTATGTGGCCAAGGCCCTGGAGGGGGGCGCCAACGGAGTGGTGGCCAAACCCTTCACCCCCGACGAGTTGAAGTGCGCCATGGAGGCCGCCTTCGGAATCGAACAAAAGGCAGCCCCCAAGGTGGATGAGGGCCCCAAGGTCTCCCGCGAGGGCAAGGTTAATCTCAAGATGGCCCATATCCAGATCACCGATCATCTGGCCCTGGGGGCCCTCAAGCACCGAATCGCAACCGGGGAGGAAAACCCGACCCATTTCTCGCTGGAAACCCGCTGCCTGGCCAGTTGGAATCCGGTGCAGGCGGCCCTGGAGAGCGGCGAGGTGGACGGCGCCCTGATCCTGGCTCCGGCGGCCATGGACCTTTTCAGCTACGACGTACCGCTCAAGCTGGTGCTGTTTGCCCACCGCAACGGCAGCATCTGCGTGCGCAACCGCCAGGGCAAATATATCAAACCCTACCAGCAGTTCTTCAAGCACAAGACCTTCTATATCCCCCACAAGATGTCGATCCACAACATGCTGGCCCACATGTATTTCACCCAGATGGGCCTGCGGCCCGGGGTGGCGGGCAAGGAGGCGGTCAACGTCCTCTTCGACGTGGTGCCGCCGGTGGCGATGCCGGAATTTTTGCGCGACAACCACGAGGCCTGCGGCTTCCTGGTGGCCGAACCCATCGGCTCCCGGGCCATTGCCGCCGGGATTGCCGAAAAACAGTTTCTCTCCAGTGAGATCTGGGATCGCCACCCCTGCTGCGTGGTGGTCTTCCGGGAAGAGATCATCGAGAAATACCCCGAGGCGGTCCAGGAGTTCACCAACCTGATGGTCGCCGCCGGCCGCTCCATTAAGGAGAACATCAACCAGTCGGCCGAGATCGCGGTCAATTTTCTCGACCCCGAGGGCAAGATCGGCCTTTCCCCGGAACTGCTCAAGGGGGTACTCTCCGACCCGGAGGGGATCGTTTACGACGACCTCTACCCGGTGCGCGACGACCTGGAAACCATTCAGGATTACATGGTCAACAAGATGGAGATCGGCAAGACCATCGATCTGGGCGCCTTCATCGACACCCGCTTTGCCGACCAGGCCTGCCGGGAGGGGGGCCCGGGGGCGGCCAGAACCGAAGGCGGCCGGCCCGGCTCGGCCTTGAAGCTGCAGGAGTTCAAAGAGAAACAGGCCCTGGCCAGCCGCGAAGGCAAGTATCTGGTTTTTGCCTTGGGCAGTGAGCGTTACGGGATCGGCATTCTCGACGTAAGAGAGATCATCGGCATGATGGGTATTCACGAACTGCCCCACATGCCCCCCTTCTTCAAGGGGGTGATCAATCTCCGCGACCGGGTGATTCCGGTGCTGGACCTGCGACTGAAATTTTCGATGGAAGCCACCGCCTACAACGCGCGGACCTGCATTATCATCGTCGAGATTTCCGGGGTGCGGGGCTCGACCCTGACCGGAATCATTGTCGATTCGGTCTCCGAAGTTGTCAATATCCACGACGACCAGGTGGAGGACGCCCCGGCTTTCGGCAGCGGGGCGGAGAGCAGCATGATCCTGGGCATGGCCAAGCTTAAGGAGGGGGTCACCATTCTGCTCGATATCGACCGCCTGATGCATACCCACGAAGCGGTGGAGATGGCTGCGGCCACCGGCGCCGCCGAGGAGGTGTTTTAGCTCTTGCTCACCACCCGGCCGGCCAGCGACCCACAAACGGGAGCGCCGGATCCTCCGGCCGTGGTGCTGATCCACGGCATCTGGATGACCGGTTTCGAAATGGCCTGGCTGGGCCGGCGGCTGCGGGCGGCGGGCTTTGCGCCCCACCGGTTCCCCTACTCCTCCCTGCGGACCACCCCGGAACGCAATGCCGACGACTTGGCGGCATTTATTAACCGGCTGCCGCCGCAACCCGTCCATCTGGTGGGCCACAGCCTGGGCGGCCGGATAAGTGAATTACTGCTGCGCCGCCATCCGCAACTGACCAGGCGGCTCGGCCGGGTGGTCACCCTGGGCACCCCCTTCGCCGGCAGCCACATCGCCCGTTTCCTGGCCCGCAATCCCGTCAGTCGCCTGCTGCTGGGCGCCGCCGCTCAAACCTTGACCAGCGCCGTTACCGCCTGGAATCATGTTCCGGCCCTGGGGGTGATCGCCGGCGACCGGGGCCCCGGCATCGGCTACCTGATCCCGCAAATGCCCAAGCCCCACGACGGCACCGTCGCCCTGGCGGAAACCGTAATCGCCGGCGCCACCGACCGGGTCACGGTCCCCCACGGCCACCTGCCGATGCTGTTCCAGCGGCGGGTAGCCTTCCTGGTTGTCAACTTCCTGCAAAACGGCTCCTTTGGCTAATGACAATCTTGGTTCAGGGGATCAGCTAGCGCTCCAGGCGGAAAGATTCTCCGTGCCAGGAAAGAATCACGCCCTGGGGGGTGATCTCGTCGAGGCGTAATTGGTCGGGCAGGGGGTCGCCTTCGCGGTATTGCCGGCCGCGAATCATCACAAAACGGCGGGCGGGGTTTTCCGAGTAGACATGAACTTCCAGGGGGGGCGGGGTGATTTGCTGCCGCAGATCGGCCGGCAGCTCACTCCAGCGCGGAGGAGGACCGGCCATGACCGAAGGCGGCAACTCCGCCACCGGCGCCGATTCCGGTGTTACCGCCATCGGAGCCGGGGCCGTCTCCTCCCGCGGAAGTTCGGGACCGACAATCGCCTCCGGCTCGGTCACCGCCGGGCGCGGCTCCTCTTCCGTCGCTCTGAACCGATGGGTTCCCGAACCCAGGGGCAACAGCAGGTAGGCCAGCAGGGCCACCACCAGGAGCAGATTGAGCAGCAGCAACGGTCGCAACCAGCCGGGGCGGCGGACGGCGTGAGGGGGTGACGACGGTTCCTGGGGGGTGTCCAACCGAGGAACCGCCCCCAGGCGCCGCTGCCGTTCCGATTTTTTCAGGGCTTCCAGAATATAAGACATTCTCGTTCTCTCAGCG
>JBLRWU010000064.1:0-11246 GCA_047921155.1 Desulfurivibrio sp. | reverse complement strand
CTTTCATGGCGGCTGCGGCCGCTGCCATGGGCACCCTTGCGGGGCCGGCTGGTTGGTGCTTTCGGTGATGAGGGCCGGTTTGAGGGGTGGATCAGGGCGGGTTGGCGCGGTCCGGCGGGGAGGGTTGAACTGAGCGCCGTTGAGGCCGTTTTGCCCCTCTCCCTTTTCGCCGCCCACCTGGCCCGGCAGGGCCTGGCGGTGGACGGGGTGCTTTCCCTTGACCTGCCCAGCCTGGAGCTGGTCGGAGGGGCTCCCCGGCGGGCCGCCGGGGAGCTGCGGCTGCGCGGCTTCAAGGCGTTGCAGCCGATGGCCATGGGGCTGGGTGATTTCCGGGGGGAGCTAAGTCCCGCCGGTGAGGGGTTGCGGGTGGTGCTGCGGGATGAAGGGGGTCCCCTGGCCCTGGATGGCCTGCTGCTGCTGGAGCCGACGGGAAGTTACACCTTCTCCGCCGCCCTCAATCCCCGCGACCCGCAAAACCGCGAGTTGGCCACGGTCCTGAGTTTCCTGGGCCGGCCCGATCGTGACGGGGTGATCAAGCTTGACGGGGCGGGGAAACTGTAATCAATATTGAAGATGGAAACATAGGAGATAATCTAATGCGGCAATTTGGCAGACAAGCGGGCTTTACGCTGATCGAGATCATGGTGGTGGTGGTGATTCTGGGCATCCTGGCGGCGGTGGTGGTTCCCAGGATCATGGATCGACCCGACCAGGCCCGGATAACCAAGGCGGCGCAGGATATCCGCATTCTGGAAAACTCCCTGCGCCTTTATCGCCTGGACAACTTTTTCTATCCCTCCACCGAGCAGGGCCTGGAGGCCCTGGTGGTCAGGCCCACCACCCCGCCGGAGCCCCGGCGCTGGAAGGAGGGAGGCTATATCGACCGCCTGCCCCGCGACCCCTGGGGCAGCGAATACCAGTACCTGAACCCGGGTCAGTACGGCGAGATCGACATCTTTTCCTACGGGGCCGACGGTCGCCCCGGCGGCGAAGGGGTCAATGCCGAAATCGGCAACTGGAACATCGAATAATGGCCAGGGGGTTTACCCTGCTGGAACTGATCGTGGTGCTGCTGATTATCGGCATCATGCTGGGCGCCATCGGTTTTTCCATGGGTACCCGGGAGCGGCAGCTTGAAACCGAGGCTGAGCGGCTCACCGCCCTGCTGCGGCTGGCCCGGCAGGAGACCCTGCTCACCGCCGCCGAAACCGCCGTCGGCTTCCATGCCGAGGGCTATCGCTTCTACCGGCGTTACGACGAGGAGTGGCTGCTGTTGACCGAGGGGGCGCTGCGTCCCCGCCGGCTGGATTCCGATTTTCACCTGGAGTTGCGCTTTCCGGAGGAGGATGACGGCCCGGTCCAACTGCCCTATCTGGACCACGACGAAGATCCCCGGCCGCTGCCCCGGGTCTATTTTCTCTCCGGTGGGGAGGTAACCCCCTTCGCGTTGCGCCTGGCGGTGGAATCGATTGAGCAGCCCCTGATCGTGCAGGGCAACTTCCAGGGGCAAATCGAGCTAACAGAATGATCGTTCTATATTTTTTTGCTGTTGACAGCGGGCGGCGCGGCCATTATAGAAACCACTCCTGTAAAGAAGTTGTCAAGGGTGTTTACAGGTTTTTGTTAGCCGGTCACCCATTCCACTGCCAATCCAGATCACGTTAAAGGAGTAGCGTCATGAACAGTTTGCGTTCCATTGCCGTAGTTTTCGCCATGGCCCTTGCCCTGGCGGGTGGGGGTGTTCTGCTGACCTCCGTTACCGGGACTGCCGCCAATGGAGGGGTTGCCCCGGTTGCCGACTCCGCGGCGGTTTCCTTTCATGCTCCCTATGTCAGCGGTCAGTGTGCGATGTGCCACGATCCCGCGACTCCCTCCGGCAACAGCCCCGGCAAGATCCCCGGCGATATCGGCGCCCTCTGCGCCACCTGCCACTACGATATGGATGAGGAGATCAAGTCCAGTCAGGTGGTCCATGCCCCCGCCATGATGGGTTGCACCACCTGCCACAATCCCCATAATTCGGTCAACAGCAGCCTGCTGATCGACCCGCCCAAGAATCTCTGTCTGGGCTGCCACGGCGAGATTCAGCAGACCATCGCCGGAGCCAGGGTGCAGCATGACGCGGTGGTTGATGAGAACGCCTGCATGAACTGCCACACTCCCCATGCCTCCAACATTCAGCACCTGCTCACCGCGTTGCCCTTCGATCTTTGCGTTTCCTGTCACAGCCAGGATAACAAGGTGGATTCCGACGGCCGCCTGCTGACCAACTTCGGCAAGCTGCTCGCCGAGAACCCCTACCACCACGGCCCGGTCCAGGGCAAGGATTGCAGTGCCTGCCACCTGACCCACGGTGGCGAAAACCACAGCCTGCTGGTGGCCGATTACCCGGCCCGTTTTTACTCGCCCTACGAGCCGGATAACTACGCCCTCTGCTACCGCTGCCATAACGATGCCAATATGGCCGATCCGGAAACCACCACCACCACCCGTTTCCGTGACGGTTCCCGCAACCTCCACTACCTGCATGTCAACAAGGCCGACCGGGGTCGGACCTGCCGGGCCTGCCACGAGGTTCATGCTTCAGAGAATCCGCATCAGGTCCGCGACGCCGTCCCCTTCGGTCCCCGCAACTGGATGCTGCCGATCAATTACACCAAGACCGACACCGGCGGCTCATGCGCCCGCACCTGTCACCAGACCAAGAGCTACGATTTCACCAAAAAGTAGGGCGCTGGTGGCTTGTTGGTCGGCGAGGAGGTAGTCATCATGCGTAAGCGAACGATTTTCAGTCTGCTATCCGGGGCAATGCTGTTGCTGCCCCAACTGGCCTGGCCCGATGAGGGCGCCGCCTTCTACAACCTGAAGGTCGGTGAGGATCTGATCGAAAACGTGACCCTGCCCACCCTCGACGACCGGGAGGCTCCCCTGCTGGATCACCAGAAGGGGGCCAACGTCTTTATCTTCTTTCGTCCCGGGGCCGATCCTTCCCGGCGCGGACTCAAGGATATGGCCGACTGCGCCGAGCAGTTGAAGGACTACCCGGTCTACTGGGTAGGTTTGGTTTCCGATCGCCACCCGCCTGAAGATGTCCGGGTTATGGTGGCCGAGAGCGGCTTCCCCGGCCCGGTGCTGATCGACCGGGGTAACGCCCTTTACGGCAAGTTCGGGGTCCGTCTGCATCCGGTGGTGGGGGTGGCCGATGGTAAGGGCCTGCTCACCGCCTATCAGCCCTTCAGTCAGATCAACTACTGTGCCCAGGTAAAGGCCAAGGTGCTGCACACCCTGGGAGAGATCGACGCGGCGGAGCTGGATCGGCGCTTAAACCCCGGGGCGGTAAACCCCCGGGGGGACGCGACGGTGGCTAAGCGCAACCTGAGGATGGGTGAACGTTTCCTGCAGATCGGCAACCATGAGCAGGCACTGGCCACCGCCCGGCGCAGCCTGGAGTTGGTTCCCGATCTGCCTGCGGCCCATGGCCTGGCCGCCCTGGCCTTGGCTCACCAGCAGCAGTGCGAAGCGGCGGCGACCCATATTGAACAGGCCCTGGCCGGTGATCCCGGGGAAGAGAAAGCTCTGGCCGCCCGCCAGCAATGCGAGAGGTGAGAAGATGAGCCGCTATAAAGTTTTATCCCTGGTTGCTTTTTGTGTGGCCCTGCTGGCCGGCGGTGGCCTGGTCGCCCTGGCCGGCAAGGGCGGACCCGCCCTGACCGCCGCCCCGGTGCTCCCCCCAAAGGTGGATTTTGTGGCGGAGCTGGTTGCCGATACCCTCGGGGTGCGGCCGGTGGAAACCGAGGCCTCCGGCCGGGTGGAGTTTACTCTGCTTGAAGGGGGCGATGCCCTGGCCTACCGGATTACGGTCAGTGCCCTGGAGGATGCCTTTATGTCCCATCTCCACCTGGGTGGACCGGAGGATCGCTACGGATCGCTGGTGGTCTGGCTCTGGCCTGCCGAGGGCAAGCGCCGGGAGGTGCGTGAGGGACGCTTCGACGGGGTGCTGCACCAGGGGGAGATCCGGGCGGAAAATCTTACCGGAGCCCTGGCCAAAGAGGAGCTTGCCGAGCTATTGGCCGCCATCCGGGCCGGCCGGATCTTTGCCGACATCCATACCCGCCGTAACGTGCCCGGTGAATTGCGCGGGCAGGTGCTGGTGCCATCTCCATAAGGGCTTGACTATCTCCATGCGTCACTTTTCCGTTTTATTCTTGTTCCTGGTCTTGCTCTTTGCTGCTCCCGCCCTGGCCGAAGATCCCCTGATATATATCCGGGAAGCGGAGCCGGGGGTGGAGATTTCCGGGCGCGCCTCCAGCGAAATCCAGTGGCGCAATGAAACCCGGCGCGAGGATGTGGTCCCGGTTTATCAGTACCTGCTGCTGAATCTTCGCCACTTCGATGAGGAGCTGGAGGAGAAGTACAGTTTTCGCGCCTACGGCCGCCTGGGCACCGATCTGAAGAACGAGGACGACTATGTCGATTCCCGCCTTTACTATGCTTACTATCAGCAGCAGGGCCTCTTTGATAAGATTGATTTCCGCCTGGGCCGCCAGTTTATCGCCATCACCGCCGGAGCTTCCCTGCTCGACGGCCTGACCCTGGATTACGCCCCCGGGGGTCCGCTCACCTTCAGCCTCTTCGGCGGCGGCGATGTTGCCTTTTATACCGGTTATTCGGCCAAGGACACCATCATGGGCGGCGAGATCCGCGGGCGTTTCAACGACGAGAGCCTGGTGGCCGGCATCTCCTACGCTCGACGCCAGGAGGACGGGAACCTGGCCACCGAACTGCTGGGGGCCGATTTCGACTACGGCTTTCGCCGGTTGCTCAACCTCTACGGCGATATCCAGTATGACCGTCTCTCCGACCGGGTCAGTTACGGCCTGCTGGGCGCCAACTACCATCGCAGCGACCGCTGGGGCCTGCGAACCGAGTACCTCTACTCCCTGCCGGTATTTTCGGCCAGCTCGATCTATTCGGTGTTCGCGGTCAGCAAATATCAGGAGGCGATGGCCGAACTGAATTACTATCTCGGCTCCGGTCTGCGCGGTTTTGCCCGTTATGCCCGGGAGATTTACGAGGAGTTTGATGATGCCGACGTTTTCGAGGCGGGGATCGAGAAGATGCGCACCGCCCGTTTTTCCGGCTATCTGAGCGGGGTCTGGCGCCACGCCGGCGAGGGCCAGGACTTGACGGGCGCCCGGATAAGGGCGGCCTGGCTCTTCAGCCCCGCACTCCAAGGCGGCATCGGGGCGGAGATCGATGTCCTGGAACGGCGGCTGGATGAGTTTGAGGACGATACCTACAGCACCCGCTTCTGGACGGACCTCACCGCCCGCCTCCGGCCAAATATGGACCTGCAGGCCCGGCTGGAACGGAGCGAAAGCAGCGGCTACTGGGGTTACCAAAACCGCGCAACTCTGCGCCTGAACACCAGCTTTTAGGGGATCGCCGCCGTGATCATGATAAAATCAGCGCTGACCAGCGTCTTTTTTGCCGTTCTCCTGCTGCTGCCGGCCCCGGCCGCGGCCCAGGTCGAGGAGTACCAGTTTACCTTCGATCACGAGCAGCACCGCTATCTGGTCTTTCCCGGCTCACCCTGTATCACCTGCCATCTGCCGGACAGCGCCACCGTGACTCCCGAGCGCCGGGCCTGCCTCCAGTGTCACGACCAGGAGTTCGTCGAGCTGGTCAAGGTGTCCGCCATGGTCAACAGCCACGGGCCGCTTTGGGGCTTCAACCACGGTCCCTTTGCCAAAAACCGGCAGCTTGATTGTGCCGGCTGCCACCAGCAGAACTACTGCCTGGAGTGCCATGTGCAGGGCCCGGCCCAGGAGATGGGCAAGTTCGGCGGCTCGCTGCTCAATGTCCATCGCGGCGATTTCCGGGTCAGCCATCCCGTGGCCGCCCGGACCAACCCCCAGCTTTGCGCCAGTTGTCATGAACCGGCTTCCTGTAATGCCTGTCACAGTGATTTCCGGAGTCGCACCAGCCATCTCGGCCGGGCCGCCAGCCCTTCCCACCGCCGGGTGTTCGGCCTGGGCCTGGAGAGTGAGGATATCGCCGCCATCCATCGTGATTTCCGGGGGGCGGACTCGTTGGAGCGTTGCGACGACTGCCACCGCTCCGGCACTGTGGCTCCCAGTATGCACTCCTGGGGGCGGGACCACGCCCGGGAGGCCCGCCGCAACCTGCAAACCTGCCAGGCCTGCCACCCTTCCGGCGACACCTGTATTCAGTGTCACAGCGACCGCGGTGGCCCGGCGGGGATCAGTCCCCATGGCGCAGGTTGGAGCGCCACCCAGGCCGAGCGGTTGCGCAAGGCTTCCGGCGGCGCCACCTGCATCCGCTGCCATCAGCCGTGAAAATCCGCCCGCCTTGGTCTCCGGTTTGGGCGGTAATCATCAACAGGGTCTTTTTATGAGTATGGTGCCGGTCAATATTATTTTGGATACCCATGAGTGCAACGGCTGCGAGGGATGTGTCGAGCTGTGTCCGGAACTTTTCCGGATGGATGAGACCGGCGCCAAGGCGGAACTGCTGGTTTCGCGGGCGCCACTCAGCCCTGCTCTGGTGGAGGCGATCAAGATGTGCGCCCGCCAGTGCATCTCGACGGAACCCGGGCGGCCATGAGCCGGGAAAACGTAACTGCTGCCGGCGCCCGGGGTGACCAGGAACTGGGAGGCTCACCGGCACTGGCCCGCCAAATCAAACTGCTGGGCCGGTCCCTGGGCCGGATCATTCGGGAGTTACGCGGTGAGGAGGTGTTCAACCGGGTCGAAGAGCTGCGTCTGCTCTGCCGGCAGGCCGTCCGGGAAAACCGGCCGGAATTGCGGGTTCAGGTGGCTCGGCTGATCGCCGACCTTGACTGCCTCGAGATCGTTCAGGTGCTCCAGGCCTACACCGTCTTTTTTCATCTGGTCAATAAAGTGGAGCAGATGGAGCTCTCCCGGTCCGGGCGGCGGGGTGGCGGCCCGGACAATCATCACCCCCGCCACGAATCGATCGACGAGGCGGTGGCCGCCCTCAAAGAGCAGGGCCTGAGTCTGACCCAGGTGCTGGCCCTGATCTCTCGCCTGGACATCCAGCCCACCCTGACCGCGCATCCCACCGAGGCTCGCCGCCGCAGTATCCTCTATAAGCAGAAACGGATCGCCGCCCTGCTGGACCTGCTTGACCGGGAAGAGACCCTCGCCGACGAACGGGAGGAGGTGCTTGCCGAAATTGCCAACCAGATCAGCCTGCTGCTGGCCACCGATGATATCCGGATGGTCCGCCCCACCGTGGAGGACGAGGTGGAGAGCGGCCTCTACTTCGTGCGCAACGCCATCTGGAACACGGTCCCCGGAATTTACCAGGATCTGCGCCTCGCCCTGCAGCGCCATTACGGGGAAGCGCCCGCCGTCCTGCCCGCCATTCTCCATTTTCGTTCCTGGATCGGCAGCGATCGGGACGGCAACCCCTTTGTTACCGCCCAGGTCACTCGCCGGACCTGGTTTTATCAGCGCCGGGTGGTGTTGCGTCTCTACCTGGAAGAGTTGCGGGAGTTGCGGCGCGAATTAAGCCTCTCCGGCCGGCAGCATCCGCCACGGGAGCTGCTGCGCTCCATCGAGGAGGATGCCGCCCGGCTGACCCTGGATGAAAACCGCCGCCGTCACTATCGCTACGAGCCCTACCGGCTGAAGATCAGTTATGTGATGGAGCGCCTGCAACAGTTGCAGGAGCAGGCTGAAGGCCACCGCTTTCCCGATACCACTCCCGGCGCTTACGACAGCGCCGCCCTGCTGGCCGATCTCCACCTGCTGGCCGACAGCCTGCGGGAGAGCGGTTTCGGGAGGCTGGTCAGCCACGGTCGGCTGGGCCGTTTGCTGATTCAGGTCCGGACCTTTGGTTTTCATCTGGTGGCCCTGGATTTTCGCCAGCACAGCCGGGTTCACGAGGAGGGGGTGGCGACCCTGCTGCGCCTGGCCGGAGTAACCGGAGATTACAGTGCCCTGGATGAGGGGGGCCGCCTGGCCCTGCTGGCGACCGAACTGGCCAACCCGAGACCCCTGCTGCCCCGGGGGTGCGAACTGCCCGCAGAAACCCGGGAACTGCTGGACAGCTTCCTGCTGATCGGCGAGTTGCAGCGCCATGACCCGGCCGCCATGGGCGGCTATATTATCAGCATGACCCATGCGGTCAGCGATCTGCTGGAGGTGCTGCTGCTGGCCAAGGAGGCGGGGATCTGGTCACGGCGCGCCGGGATGGTCGTCAGCAGCCTGGATCTGGTGCCGCTCTTTGAAACCATCGAGGATCTGGAGCGGGCCGAACCGTTGCTGCGCGGGATGTTCGCCGATCCGGTTTACCGGGCCCATCTAGCGGCCCGTGGCGATTTCCAGGAGGTGATGCTGGGTTATTCGGACAGCAACAAGGATGGTGGCTACTGGATGGCCAACTGGGCCCTGCACCGGGCCCAGGAAAGCCTGGGTTCGGTCTGCCGGGAGCACGGCATCGAGTTGCGGCTGTTTCACGGCCGGGGCGGCTCGGTGGGCCGGGGTGGCGGCCGGGCCAACCAGGCGATCCTGGCCCTGCCGCCGGTGGTACACAACGGGCGGATCCGCTTCACCGAGCAGGGCGAAGTGATCACCTCCCGTTACGCCTTTCCCGAGATCGCCCGCCGGCACATCGAGCAGATCGTCAACGCCATGTTGCGGGCCGGGGCCGGTGGCGCCGCTGCAAGGGGTGTCGTGATGCCTGCCCGGGATGCAGAGGTGATGGCGCAGCTTGCCACCGCCGGCATGAATGCCTACCGCAAGCTGGTACGCGATCCCGACTTCTGGGGCTGGTACACCCGGATAACCCCCATTGAGCAGATCAGTCGCCTGCCCATTGCCTCAAGGCCGGTTTCCCGTGGGGCCGGCGAGGTCGATCTGGATGGCCTGCGGGCCATCCCCTGGGTATTCGCCTGGACCCAGACCCGGTACATCGTGCCGGGCTGGTACGGCACCGGGGTGGCCCTGACGCAACAGCTCGGGGAGGAAGGGGGGCGGGAGCGACTGCTGCGGATGTACCGGGAGTGGCCTTTTTTCCGAATGGTGGTCGATAACGCCCGCCAGGAGATGGCCCGCGCCCGCCTGGAGATCGCTCAACACTACGCCGACCTGGCCGCCGATGGTTCCGGGGGGAGGTTCCACCGGCAGATTGGGGAAGATTTTGCCGCGGCTCGGGCGGCCCTGCCGCAAATAACCGGCGAGGAGGAACTACTGGATGGCGATCCGGCCCTGCAGCGCTCCATCGCCCTGCGTAATCCCTACACCGATGTGCTCAACCTGCTGCAGGTTGAGCTGCTGCAGCGCTTTCACGCCTCCGGCGGCGAGGAGCGCGAGGCCCTGCGCGACGCCCTGTTTCTCAGCGTCAACGGCATCGCTGCCGCCATGCAAAGCACCGGGTAACCTGACCGGCAACAGCCTTAATGTTTACAAGGCTTTGAAGGCGATGAAGCCGCCGATCAGCAGGATCAGGAAGATGATGGTCAGCAGGTTGAAATAGCGCTCGATGAAGGTGCGGATCGGGGGCCCGAAATAGTAGATAAAGGCCGCCACCAGGAAGAAGCGGGCCCCGCGAGAGAGCAGCGAGGCCAGGCAGAAAGTGGCGAAATTGATCTCGAAGGCCCCGGCGGTGAGGGTGAAAAGCTTGTAGGGCAGGGGGGTGAAGCCGGCGGCCCCCACCGCCCAGCCGTCGTATTGGCGATAGAGGGCTTGCACCGCCGCATATTTATCGACCAGGCCGTACCAGGTCAGTATCTGGTGGCCGATCAGGTCCATAAAGAAATAGCCCAGCCAGTAGCCCAGGATGCCGCCCAGCACCGAGCCCGCCGTGCAGATCAAGGCAAAGCGGAAGGCCATGGCGGGGATGGCGATGGCCAAAGCCATCAGGAAAAGGTCCGGCGGGATCGGGAAAAAGGAGGATTCCGCCACCGCCACCCCGAACAGCACCCAGACCCCGCCGGGCTTAGCCATCCAGAGCATGCAGCGGTCGTAGACTCGACGCAGTAACCCCCTGCCGTTTTCACCCTCGGTTTCGTTCATTCCGCTTGCCAGCCGTGGGTGCCCACCAGCTTGACGAAACGGACCGGCTCCTCCGTGCGGCTGCTGATCTCGCCCCCCTCTTTACGCAGTACGGTCAGGACCTGGAGGTCGCGGTCGCCCACCGGCATCACCAGGGTGCCGGGATCGGCCAGTTGCTCCACCAGGGGCTGGGGGATGTGGGGACCGCCGGCGGTGACGATGATCGCGTCGAACGGGGCGTGCTCCGCCCAGCCCACGGTACCGTCATCGGCCTTGCTGAGAATATTGAAGAGCTGCAGGCGGTCGAAGCTGCGGCGAGCCCGGGCCAGCAGGGGCTTGATCCGCTCCACGGTGTAGACCTGTCGACAGATGGCGGCCAGCACCGCCGCCTGGTAGCCGCAGCCGGTGCCGATCTCCAGCACCCGGTCCTCCTTGTTCAGCCCCAGCAATTGGGTCATCAGGGCGACGATATAGGGCTGGGAGATGGTCTGGCCCTCGCCGATGGGCAGGGGGAAATCGCCATAAGCCTGGGGGCGCAGCGCCTCTTCCACAAAGAGATGGCGGGGAACCGCAGCCATGGCGGCCAGTACGGCGGGGTCGTGGATTCCCCGGGGCAGGAGCTGCTCCTCCACCAGGCGATCCCGGATCTTTTCGTAGCCGTCTCTCATGGCTTGGCCTGGGGCTGTTCGCTGTATTCCTTGAACTCTTGCCCGGTCAGGACTCGATAGACGGCCTCGACCAGGCGGCCGTCACGGACAGTGATCCGGGCCAGGTGAAAATCTGCGCGGCCCAGCAGGCGCCGGTGGGTTTCCAGATAAAGCCACTCCTCGCCCCCCCCGGCCGCTGGCCGGCGAATATCCGGCAGGCCCAGGACGGCCAGAACATCCTGCTCGCTGCTTTCCGGGGCCAGTATTCCGAGGTCAAAGGCGAGATGCCTGACCTGTTGGGTCCGGGAAGAGCAGGCCGAAAGGCTGGCCAGCAACAGGATAATCAGCCCCGCGCAGAGGGCGGGGTAAAAATATTTTCGCATGTTTGCTCCTTGCATCTGGCCTTACTTTGTTGTGCAGGCCGGGGATAATCCCTGTAAACGTTCAGCAGCACCCCATCTTCGGGCGATCAGCCAAGCTTGCGTACCCGGGGTACGCGGTGCTTGGCTGCTTACCCGAACCTGGGGCACTGCTGAACGTTTACAGCCCGTTAAAG
>JBLRWU010000063.1:0-11428 GCA_047921155.1 Desulfurivibrio sp. | reverse complement strand
CGGGCTCTTTGCCTACCCGGTGCTGATGGCCGCCGATATCCTGCTCTACCAGGCCCAGCGGGTGCCGGTGGGCAAGGACCAGAAACAGCACCTGGAGGTGGCCCGGGATATCGCCAGCAAGTTTAACGGCACTTTCGGCGAGACCTTTGTCCTGCCCGAACCGGTGATCGACGATAACCTGGCCACCATTCCCGGCCTGGACGGCCAAAAGATGTCCAAGTCTTACGGGAACACCATCCCCATCTTCCTCGACGCCAAGGAGCTGAAGAAGCGGGTGATGGCCATTGTCACCGATTCCACCCCGGTGGAGGAGCCCAAAGACCCGGAAAAATGCAATCTTTATAATATTTACAAGCTCTTCGCGCCGCCCGAACGGCTGGCCGAGGTGCATGGTCTCTACGTCAACGGCGGGGCGATGTACGGCAAAATAAAGCTGGAGTTGGTGGATATTTTGTGGGAGCATTTCAGGCAGGCCCGGGAGCGTCGTGAGCAACTGCTGGCCGATCCCGGCCAGGTCCGGGAGATCCTGCGGCGCGGCGGCATCAAAGCCCGGGAGCAGGCGGTGGTTACCCTGGACCTGGTGCGCAAGCGGGTGGGGCTGAATTATTGAAAGGGAGGTCGATGTGAGCGGAGATTCCCGGATCAAGCTGAGGTTGTTGTTCGCCCTGCTGTTGGTGGTGCTGGCCGGGGTGTTGATTGTCCAGAACGTGGAGCCGATGGCGGTGCGGTTTCTCTTTGTCACCGTCTCCATGCCCAAGGCCGCTCTCCTGGTCATCACCCTGCTGGCCGGGGTTGCCATCGGCATTCTGCTCGCGCTGACGCTCTCGGGGGCTCGGCGAAGCGCCAGTTTCCAGCACCCGGAGATTGAGCCTCCCCAGCAATAGTCTGCACCAGCGGCGGTAAAATATTTCCGCCCGGTCTTCCCTGACCGCCATTTTTCCCCCTAGCCGCCCTCTTGGTCCGCCCCCTGCCGAATCTGGTCAGCCCGCAATTGACCCGGGCCTGTTCCCTGTTTTTACGAGCTTGTTCGGGATTAGGTCACCGCTGTGCCCCCCTTGGTGCGACCATATTATGGCCAAAAAAATCAAGTTTGGCATATAATTTGCTTCTGTTTTGCGGCAAAGATTAACAACTTCATGAGCAGGGAGGGTGCCATGAACGCCGCAGTCGCCATACATCCGGAATCGAAGCCCGTTTTTGCGTTTGATTCCTCGAACAGCGAAGCCAAAGTCAGCAGCCTTTTAACCCAACTTGATCATTATCGTCGGCAGAGCGCCTGGCTGGCCATGGTCAACAAACTCCACGCCAGGCTGGCCCGGGCAACCGATCTGGCCGGGATGCTGGATGCCTATTCGGTCTGGCTGATGCCCCAAGTGGAACACGATCTCCTGGCCTATCGCAGCGCCGATGGGCGCCGCGAACATATTATCTGCTCTTCCCACGGCCCGGTGCGGCGCAAGCTTATCCGCGCCGCGAAAGGCCTGCTGAGTGAAGAGTTGCCGCCCGCCGAGGCTCCTTGCTGTCAGACCGGCAATTTTTGCGGCTGTCGCTGGCGGTTGGATCTGGCCGGCGAAAACGGAGTGCTGCTGGTTATGCGGCGGGAGGTGGCAATTGACGACCAAGGGGCGGAACTTTTGGCCCGCACCATGGAGATCCTGGGCGAACCCCTGCAGCGAGCTTTGGAGTACGAAACGCTTTTTGAGCAGGCTCGTCGGGATTCCCTCACCGGCTTGGCTAACCGTCGGGTTTTTGACGAACGGATCGGCGCTCTGCTGGACGGCGCCCGTCGTTACGGACATCCCTTGACCATGCTCAGCATGGACCTTGATCTCTTCAAGCAGCTTAACGATACCCACGGTCATGCAGAGGGAGACCATGCTTTGGTTCGAGTCGCCGATACTCTGGCCACCATGGTTCGAGCCAGCGATCTTCTGGTGCGGATGGGTGGGGATGAATTTCTCCTGGTTTTGCCCGACAGTGACGCCGAGGCCGCCAAAAAATTGGCGCATCGGATCCGGCGGGCGGTGGGGGCCCTGGGTTTTGGCTCGGAGGGCCGGGACCGCCTGGGGATCAGCATCGGGATCGCGCCCTGGCGCCGGAATCAAACCCTGCAAGAGTGGATGCACCAGGCCGATGAGGCCCTCTATCAGGCCAAAGGCGCGGACTGAAGCCGGGTCCGTTTAAGCCTGACTCTCCTCAATCTCAACCCCCTCCTTCTCTCCCTCCCCGCCGGGAGACCGCCAGGGTCGAACCGGATCCTGGCGCTCTCCCCCTCCTTGACAGGGGGTCAGCCTGTTCTTACTTTCACTGGACACAACCAGTCAGCGTAAACGGTGCTAGCAAGGGAGAAACACTATGAAATTCGATAAATTTACCATGAAATCGCAGGAGGCGGTGCAGGAGGCCCAAAGCCTGGCCCAGAGCCTGCAACACCAGGAGTTGCAGCCGGAACATCTGCTGAAGGTCCTGCTCGATCAACCCGAAGGGGTGATCGCTCCCGCCCTGCAAAAAATGGGAGTAAGCCGGGAGCGGCTGCTGGCCGAGGTGGAGACCCTGTTGGGGCGGCTGCCCAAAGTAAGCGGTGGGGGGTCCGGCCAGCTTTATGCCTCACCCTCCCTGCAGCGTCTGCTGGATCGATCCTTCAAAGTCGCCGACGGGATGCAGGACGAGTATGTCAGCCAGGAACATCTGGTGCTGGCCCTGCTCGACGACAAGGACACCGCCGCGGCCAAGGCCCTGATCAAGGCGGGAGTCAGCCGTGAGGCATTTCTCAAGGCCCTGGTGGCGGTGCGGGGCAGCCAGCGGGTCACCGATCCCAACCCCGAGGGCAAGTACCAGGCCCTGGAAAAATATGCCCGCAACCTCACCGATGTCGCCCGGCAGGGCAAGCTCGATCCGGTAATTGGCCGGGATGACGAGGTCCGCAGGGTGGTCCAGGTCCTCTCCCGGCGCACCAAAAATAATCCGGTGCTGATCGGTGAACCGGGGGTGGGCAAAACCGCCATCGTCGAGGGGCTGGCCCAGCGGATCGTCAATGGTGATGTTCCCGACACCCTGCGCAACAAGCAGGTGATCTCCCTTGATTTGGGCGCCCTGGTGGCCGGGGCCAAGTACCGCGGCGAGTTCGAGGATCGGCTGAAGGCGGTGCTCAAGGAGATCCAGAAGCGGGAGGGAGAGATCATCCTCTTTATCGATGAGATCCATACCCTGGTGGGGGCGGGGGCCGCCGAGGGCTCCATGGACGCCTCCAACATGCTTAAACCTGCCCTGGCCCGGGGCGAGCTGCACTGTGTTGGGGCCACCACCCTTAAGGAGTACCGTAAATATATCGAAAAGGACGCCGCTTTGGAGCGTCGCTTTCAGCAGGTCCTGGTTCAGGAACCCTCCATCGAGGATACCATCGCCATCCTGCGGGGGATCAAGGAGAAGTATGAGGTTCATCATGGGGTGCGGATCAAGGATTCGGCCACCGTGGCCGCCGCCATCCTTTCCAACCGCTATATCACCGACCGTTTTCTGCCCGATAAGGCCATCGACCTGATCGACGAGGCGGCCTCCCGGCTGCGGATCGAGATCGATTCCATGCCCACCGAGATTGATGAGGTGGAGCGCAAGAAGATCATGCTGGAGATCGAGCGGGAGGCCTTGAAAAAGGAGAGCGACAAATCTTCCCGGGAGCGGCTGGCCAAGGTGGAGGCGGAACTGGCCGATTGCAACGAAAATCTCAACGGGATGAAGGGCCACTGGAATCTGGAGAAGGAGAGCATTCAGGAGATTCGGGCGGTTAAATCCAAGATTGATGAAACCAGGATCGAGGAGCAGCAGGCCGAACGCCAGGGGGATCTCAGCAGGGTGGCGGAGATTCGCTACGGCCGGATCGTGGCCCTGGAGAAGGAGCTGGCCGCCAAAAATGAACGGTTGGCCGAGATCCAGAAGGACCGCAAGATGCTCAAGGAGGAGGTGGACGAGGAGGATGTCGCCGCCGTGGTCGCCAAGTGGACCGGGATCCCCACCGACCGTTTGCTGGAGGGGGAGAAGGAGAAACTGGTGGCCGCCGACCGGGAACTGAGTAAGCGGGTGGTGGGTCAGCAGGAGGCCATCGCCGCCATCGCCAATGCGGTGCGCCGGGCCCGGGCCGGGCTCCAGGACCCCAATCGGCCCTTGGGATCCTTTATCTTCCTGGGCCCCACCGGGGTGGGCAAGACCGAGCTGGCCCGCAGTCTGGCCTCCTTTCTCTTCGACAGCGAAAAGGCGATGATTCGCCTGGATATGTCCGAATTTATGGAGAAGCACTCGGTGGCCCGGCTGATCGGGGCCCCTCCCGGCTATGTCGGCTACGAGGAGGGGGGTTATCTCACCGAGGCGGTGCGCCGCCGGCCGTATTCGGTGATCCTGCTCGACGAGATCGAAAAGGCCCATCCGGATGTGTTCAACGTCCTGCTCCAGATCCTTGATGACGGCCGGATGACCGATGGCCAGGGGCGGACGGTGGATTTCAAGAACACCATCCTGATCATGACCTCCAACTTGGGCAGCCAGTTGATCATGGACCTGGGCGAGGAGCGGCGGGAGGAGATCAAGGCCCGGATCGACGAAATTCTCCATGCCCAGTTCCGGCCCGAGTTTTTAAACCGGATCGATGAGACCATCATCTTCCATGCTTTGAGTCGCGAGGATTTGGGGCAGATTGTCGATATTCAGCTCGAGCTGCTCACCCGACGGCTGGCCGATCAGCACTTTCGGATCGAGTTGACCGGGGCGGCCAAGGAGTTTCTGATTGAGGTGGGTTACGATCCCAGTTACGGCGCCCGCCCCTTGAAGCGGGCGATTCAGCGGCATATCCAGGATGCTCTGGCGATGAAGATTCTGGAGGGCAGCTTTACCGAGGGCGACACCATCCGCATCGATCGTCCGGCAGGCGCTCCCGGGCTGGCCTTTGCCAAGGCCTGATCCGGAAGGGGGGCACTAACCAAAAGCCGCCGCTGCCCCCATCAGGGGAGCGGCGGCTTCATAAGTTCAGGGCTCCGGCGGAGATACCGTTTCCCGGGCGTAATCATCGGCTGCTTTAACGACATATCTTTCCATGAGGTCGTCCATGAATTTAGCGAAGGCCTCACGCTGTTTTTCCATCACCATAAAGCGGCGGATATTCTCCCGCACACTGGTGTAGGGCATAACCTCCCCGCTCATGGGGTTGGTGAACTCGTTATCCTTGTGTTCTTCGTAATAGGCGCTGACTTCCCGGTCGCTGATCGTGACCTCGCCCTGGATTTTCTGTTCGAGGAACATCTCCACCAAAGCCAGCCGGCTCAGGTAGTCAACCCGCTGCCGGTATTCTTCACTTTGGTCCATCCCGACCCGAATTGCCTCCTGGCGAAACATCTCCCGCTTGATCATTTCATCCAGCAGACGCTCTTCGCCGCCGGGTGCGGTATAGTTGGCACGGCGGCTTTCGGGCATGCCCGAAAGCTCGTTTTTCAGATCCTGTTCGGTGATATAGGATTCACCGACCTGAACAATGTAACCTGCCGTCGGAGCTGGCCCGGCATTGGCGCCCACCACTTCTTTACTCGCCTCCTGGCCGCAGGCGGCGGTCAGAATCAAAATAAACAGTACCGTGATAAATCTTTTCATGATTGGCTGGTCCCTCGGGTTGCAACGGTTAATCTGTTTTGACTGAACGGGGTGAAACTACCAGAGTTGAAACAAATAAGCAAAAAGCGGGATGATCCCATCCCGCTTTTTGCTTAAAGTTAAACCAAACTGCCTGCGTACTGTCGGCAGGCTACTTCAGTTTGGCAACTACTCAACGCCGCTTTTTAATGGCGTCGTTGAGCAGTTTGATCCCCTTCTGGGATTCGGTCATGGAGTGAGCCAGAGATTTACGAGCCTCCTCCGGGTTGTGGAAGCCATCGGAGTTCTCGGCAACCCACCATTCCCAGTGGGTATTGGCCTCGGTGTGATGCTTGCGGGCTTCGGCCAGGACACTTTCGGCTACCCCCAGATCCTGGGCCCGGACGAAGGTGTCGATCAACTCGGCCAGCCAGAACTCGGTCTTGTTGATTTTGCCGCGGATGTAAGACTTGACGGCGCCGATGGTGTACAGGGCGCGCTCTTCGGACCAGTCGGCGTGGCACTTCAAACAGGTGCCCTCGATGTTGTAGCGGGGGCTGGTCTGGAAATGCGAGGTGTACTTAACACCGGCCTCGGAAACCATCTTCGGCATATGGCAATTCTGACATTCAACTCCGGCCCGCTCGTGCTTGGAGCCCCAGAAAACTTCAGTTTCCGGATGCTGGATCTTCATCTGATCGGCGCCGGTAACAGCATTGCGGAAGTCGATGAACTTGAAATCTTCATACATTCGGCGGTTGAAGTCAAAGACCTTGGACCACTGCATCAGGTTGGTGCGCTGGTCGGCCATGGTAACCCGCTCCCCGGTGGCGGCGTCGATACCGGGATTACAGTTGTACTCGACGTGGCACTGGGCACACATCATGGTGGAGTCGGGCTTGTTGAGCAGACCGATGGCCCGGAAGCCGTCACGGAACTCAACTTTTTCCACGGTGATCCGCTTGCTCTTCTCCTTGTCGTAGGGATAGGTGCCTTCGCCGCGGTCAACGATGGCCTGAATTTGGGCATCGCGGGTGATCCGAGGTTCGGTGGAGTGGGGGTCATGGCAGGTGAAGCAGTTGAGGGCATGGGTCAGGCTGCGGGCAAAATCAACCACGTTGGAGGTCCGGTCCCACTTGGCCTTGGGATGGGGATCGCCCATGTAGGCCCAGTTGAGGATGTTGTCCTGGGATTTGCAGAACATGCAGACCGGATTGGCCGCAGTGGCGGTTTGCTGCATGAAGGCCTTCTGGTTGTTGGTCTGGGGCTCTACATCGTAGAGTACCTCCCAGGCGCTGCGTTGGGCGGCGGCGGCGTCCCCAATCTTCTCCCAGCTTTTGAACTGGAAGCGCCCGCCGTAACCACGGTCGACCACCAGATGGTCAATCAGCATGAAGACGTGGCTGCGGGGTTCGGCATGCTCCTTGGTGAATCCATGGGGCTTCATCAGAGAGTCATAGCGGGAAGTCCGGCCGGTGGGGGTGCCCTTCTCGTGCTTGGGCTCACGGTCCCAGTTTACTTGCACCATAGAGTTGAATTGCTCGGCGTGGCACTGGCCGCAGGTCCGCTGGTCAACGGAGGTGACCGGCTTGTTGTTGGGACTGCTTACATGCTGATCGGTCTCGGTGTGGCAGTAGCCGCAGTTGAGCTCGGCATGCTTGCCCCTGACGTGAAACTCCTTGATGTTGTTGTGGCATTGGTAGCAGTTGTTGATATCCACGGTTTTGACCGCAGCCTGGGCGCCGGCGGCGCCGAAAAGGCCCACCCCGCCAACCACGGCGCAGGTGATAAATGCTCCCAAAAGTGATTTGTGTTTGCTGATCATGATCTCTCTCCTCTAAACTCCTTCGTTGGTCTTGAATCAGTTGCCTGAATAACGGTTTTCTCTGCTCCCTGGTTGCCGATCACCTCCTTATGCCGTTGCTCCTGGTAAAGGTTGAAAGAATAAATGTTCCATGATATTGATTGCCATTGCTGACATCATATTCCGTTCTGCTGTAAAAATGTCGTAAACGTGAGGTAAAATTTTGCCCGGATCGGGAGCTTTCTCCCGCGTTCAGGCTGTGATTGTGCGGTATTCAGCAACTGAGGCGACATTCAGAAAACCCGGCCTGCCTAATGGTGTATCACCAAATTCCACCTTGAGTCAAATGCGAAAAAAAACGATCCCCGGCCCCACTCCCCCCCCGGTTTTCCCTGTTAAAGAACCAACGAGGACGCTTGCGCCCTTGGGTTTTAGCGGCCTGACGGTTGACCCGCCCCTGCTATTGGCCCCCATGGCCGGACTGACTCATTCGGCGCTGCGCCGTCTGTTGGCGGAACTAGGGGGGGTTGGCCTGTTGACCACCGAGATGCTGGCGGCCAAACGGCTGCCCCACGATAACCCCCGCCTCTCTCCGTACCTGGTTCGCCACGAGACCGAACGCCCCCTGGCCTACCAGTTACTTTTGATCCGCCAAGAGGATGCGGCCCCGGCGGTCGAAGCCCTGCACCGACTGGGGGCCGATGCGGTGGACCTGAACCTGGGCTGTCCCGCTCCGGAGATTCGTCGTCTGGGTGGCGGCAGCCGTTTAATGGAGGAGCCGGCGGCGGTCGGCCGCCTGGTCAGGGAGGTCCGGCGGCGAACCGGACTGCCGCTCAGCGCCAAGATCAGGTTGGGCGAGGAGCTGGACCCTGAGCGGTTGCGGGATTTTTGTTTGATGCTGGAGGGGGAGGGCGTTGATCTGTTGACGGTGCATGCCCGGCTGCGGGGGGAACCCTTCGGGCGCAAGCCTCGCTGGGAGTGGGTGGCCAGGGTTAAATCCTGGCTGCAAATTCCGGTGGTGGCCAACGGCGGCATCTTTTCGGTGGCCGAAGCGGTCGAATGCCTGGAGGTAACCGGGGCCGACGGCCTGATGCTCGGCCGGGCCGCCGCCACCCATCCCTGGCTCTTCCGGGATATCGCCACCCATTTCGGTTATTCGCTACCAGCCACCGAGTTGAACAGGGCGGCGCTCTACCGCCGCTTTCTCGCCCTGCTGGAGGAAAGTTTCGCCCCCGAGCGCCGCCTGGGCCGCCTCAAGGAGTTCACCCACTACTACGCCCGCAACTACCCCTTCGGCCACTGGCTGGCCGCAAAGGTCCAGGCCAGTCCCAACATGGAGCTGGCCATCAAAGCAGCAGAAGAATTTTTCAACAAAAACAACCAATAAGCAAGGCAGCCGGACAAACGCCCGGCAGTGCCGGAGCTTGCGGTAAGCGCCCGACGAAGCGATACAGGTTCCAGCAAACAAGGGCAGATGGGCAAACGCCCGGCAGTGCCGGAGCTTGCGGTAAGCGAGCCGGCGAAGCGTAGCCTAGCTACGTGAGCCGGATCGATCGCCGCAAGATGCGGTGCTGCCGGGCGTTTGCCAGGGAGTGCAGAGGTTGGCCGGGTCCTGATGGATGGTGATATCGGCTCCGGGAAAGGTGACCTCCAGGCGCCGTTCGATCCGGCGACAGATGGCGTGGGCCTCGAACAGCGGCAGGTGGGGCTCCAGATCGAGATGAAACTGGATGATCTTGGTCTGTCCCGATTGCCGGGTCCGGAGATCGTGGAAACCCAGGACCCGGCCCTCGGCCAGGGCGATCTCCCGGATCCGCCGCTTGATCTCATCCGCCAGCTCCCGATCCATCAGGTGCTGCACCGCCTCGTGGACGATCTTGCCGGCACTGTACAAAATGTAGAGGGCAATCCCCAGGGCCAGCAGGGGGTCGGCCCGCAGCCAGCCCTGCTGGGCCAGGATCAGGGCGGCGATGGTGACCAGGCTGGCCAGGATATCGGTGACATAGTGGAGGGAGTCGGCCTTGATCGCCACCGAGCCGGTGCGGCGGACCACCCGCCGTTGGAAAATCACCAGGGCGATGGTCAGCACCAGGGCGAAGATCATCACCGCGAGCCCGGCGTCCAGGTTCTCCAGGTCACGGGGGTTGAGCAGCCGGTTGATGGTATAGATGGCCAGGAAAACGGCGCTGCCGGCGATGAACGATGCCTGGGCCAGCCCGGCCAGTGATTCCGCCTTGCCATGGCCGAAGCGGTGGTCCCGGTCCGCCCCCTTCAGCGAATAGCGCACAGCCAGGAGATTGATGGCCGAGGCGGCCAGGTCCATCAGGGAGTCCACCAGCGAGGCCAGCAGGCTGGCGGCGCCGGTGAGGTGCCAGGCGATCAGCTTGACGGTGATCAGAGTCAAAGCGACGGCCACCGAAGCTGCGGTCACCAGCCGCAGCAGCCGGGCGTTTTCCTGTAAACGGTCACGGGGCCCCGCATCTTGCGGCGATCGGGTCGACTCACGTGCTGAAGCACCCATCGCCGTCCCGCTTGCCACAACCTGCGACACCCCGTGACCGTTTACCCGGTGGGCCTGGCGATCGGTTACGTTTTTCCGTAGCTGCCTTGCGCTCATCCCCCTCTCCTCGCCGGGTTGAAGTAGCCTAAGCCCAGGTCGGGGAAGCTTTCCGCCAGGGCCTGGCGCCAGGCGGCAATGCCCATGGCCGGGCCGCTGGGCTGAAAGTCAAGGGCGTCCAGGTACCAGTCCATATCCATATTGAGGTTGCGCAACTGGAGAAAATCGGGTCGGTGGCGGGCGATCAACTCGCCCAGGGCGGCAAATTCCGCCGGATCATCGGAGAATCCCGGCAGGACAAAGTAGTTCAGGGAGACAAATTTCCCCGCTCCCTTCATCAGGTCGATCGATTCCTTGACCTGGGCCAGGCTGAAATCCAGGGGCCGGTAGTAACGCTGGTGGTATCTCTCCTGGGCGCTGTTGAGGCTGACCCGGATGGCGTCCAGGCCGGCGGCGCTCAGGCGGGCCACCGCCGCCGGACGCCCGGCATTGGTGTTGCAGTTGATCCGCCCCCGCTTGGTGCGGCGGCGGATGCTGGTGATCGCCTCGGCGATCACCTCGGCCTGGAGCAGGGGCTCCCCTTCGCAGCCCTGGCCGAAACTGACCACATGGCCGGTCTCCTCCAGGTGGCTTGCCGCGATTTCGGCGATCTCGGCCGGAGTTGGAACGAAAGCGATCCGCTCCTGGGTGGAGGGGCAGCAGCCCGAGGGTTGCAGGGAGATGCACCCCAGGCAGCGGGCGTTGCAACTGGGAGAGGTGGGCAGGGGAGCTTCCCAGCGGTCCATGAAATAGTTGACCGCCGCCGGGCAGCCGTAGGTAAGGCAGCATTTGCCCAGGTGCTGGATCAGGCGGTTGTGGGGTTTGTCCGCCAGCCGGCGCCGGGTGCGGCGGGCGATCTCCTGGGGCCGGTAACGGTTGGGTTCCTGGCGGCGGTCGCCGTCGCTGCGCCAGGCGCAGACCCAGAACCTGCCCCGGTACCAGCCCACGGCGGTATAGGCGAAGAGGGGCAGGGCCGGGGCCTGGGCGTTGATTTTCTGGTAAGCGGCCCAGAGGATCGAGGTGTGGGCCGGCGCCATAAAGGCGGCCACCGCCTGGACCGGGTTTCCGGGCCGGTCGGGGTCCTCCTCCAGCAGCAGGGGTTCGCCGCTGACGGGGTCCAGCCCCACCGGCAGCCGTTGGGGCAAGACAAAGAGCTCGCTGCCCGGCGGCAGCGGGATCAGGGCTTCCAGGGCGGGGCGCTGGAAGTCGCGGCCGCTGCGGCCCGCCATCAGGAGATCGGGCAGATCCTTGATCTGGCCGGCGGCATCGGCATAAACCAGGCAGGGCGCTTTATCGGGCCGGGGCGGACGGGCCATTTTGACGGTATTACCCGGGTGGTGGTCCTATTCCAGGACCAGCGCCGAGTCCTCCTCGTAGGGTTCCACGCTGTCGGCGTGGATGGTGTAACCGGCTTC
>JBLRWU010000062.1:0-11459 GCA_047921155.1 Desulfurivibrio sp. | reverse complement strand
GTAAACGGGCGGCCGGTGCCCCCCGCCCCGCCGGCGGCCGTGGCGACAAGGCCGCGGCTCAACGCAACAAAAAAGCGGTAATCCAGCGCGGCGGCCGACCGACCCGGGGCACAGCCGGCAAGGGGAGCGCCCGACGCCAGCAGGGTCGCACCTCCGGCAAGAGATGAGCAGAGACCGACTTTTTCAGGAGGGCGGAATCACCGGTGATTTTCGTTTCACCGACCGGGTCGCCGAGGTGTTCGACGATATGCTGGCCCGCTCGGTCCCCAATTACCAGCAGGTAATCGAGATGAGCGCCCTGCTCCTCGATCAACTGCTGCTCCCCGGCGACCGGCTTTACGACCTGGGCTGCTCCACCGGCAACACCCTGCTCCACCTGGCCCGGCGGCTTAAAACTCCGGAGTTGACCCTGATCGGCCTCGACAACTCCCCGGCCATGATCGCCAAAGCCACCCGCAAGGCGGAGAATTACTCGCTGAAGGAGCAGGTGGAGTTTATCGAGGCGGATATCACCTCTTTCCCCTGCCCCCGGGCGGGAGGCATCCTGCTTAACTACACCATGCAGTTTCTCCGGCCGCTGCAGAGGACCGAGTTCGCCTCCCGCCTGCATCAATACTTGCGACCCGGCGGGGTGCTGATCCTCAGCGAGAAGGTGATCTCCCACGACCCGGAGATGAATCGCCGCTTTATCGATTTCCACCTGGATTTCAAGCGGGCCCGGGGCTACTCGGAGATCGAAATCAGCAAAAAACGCGAGGCCCTGGAGAACGTACTGATCCCCTTTTCCCCCGAGGAGAACCGCCAACTCTTGCACCAGGCGGGATTCAGGCGGGTGGAAAGCTTCTTCCAATGGTTCAACTTCACCTCGTGGGTGGCGATAAAAGAGGAGCAGTGATGGAGGATGCGGCCAAGCGGCCCGACTACCTGGATTTGATGCCGACGGCCGACGGCGAGACGATCCGCCGGCTCAGGGCGGAGCATAACCAGCGGCAACTGCTGCCCAAGAAGGGTTTTCTCCGTTTCCGGGAACCCTGGCAGGCGATCTGCGCCCTGCCGACAGCCTCCTTTTGCGATTTCACCGGTGACAGCGTGGTGATCGGTCACCCCGACCAGATCGATCGGGGACAGCGCCAGACGCTCCACCAGGCCCTGCGGGCCTTTATGCCCTGGCGCAAAGGCCCTTTTTCCCTGTTCGGAATCGAGATCGACGCCGAGTGGCAAAGCTTTCGCAAATGGCAGCGGCTGCTGCCGGCTCTGCCGGAGCTTACCGGCAAAGTGGTGGCCGATATCGGCTGCAACAACGGCTATTACATGTTCAAGATGGTGCCGCAGCGGCCCGCGGCAGTGGTCGGCTTCGAGCCGATGCTGCAACACCTCTACTGCTTTCAGGCCCTTAACCATCTGGCCGGCTGTCGGGAACTGGAGATCGAGCCTTTGGGGGTGGAACAGATCACCCTCTTCCCCCGCTCCTTCGATCTGATTTTCCTGATGGGCGTGATCTATCACCGCCCCTCGCCGCTGATCACCCTGCGGGAGGTGTTCGCCGCCCTGAAACCCGGCGGAACCCTGATCCTGGAATCCCTGGCGATTCCCGGCGAAGATCCGGTGGCGCTGTGTCCGGCCGCCACCTATGCCAAGGCGCCGGGGGTCTACTTCGTACCCACCGCCCCTTGCCTGGTCAACTGGCTGCAAAGGGCCGGATTCAAGCAGATCGAGGTGGTCAGCCGCCAGGCCATGGACCCCGCCGAACAGCGCCGCACCTCCTGGATGACCTTCGAGTCCTACGCCGATTTCATCGACCCCCGGGATCCCCGCCGCACCATCGAAGGCTATCCGGCCCCGCAACGGATCATCATCAAGGCTTCCTGAAACGTAAGCGGCCACGGGGCACCGCATCTTGCGGCGATCGGGAAGGGGGGCTACAGCTTGGTCACCGCCTTCATTTTGCGGCCGGCCAGGGCCTCGTTGACGTTGATGATGTGGTCGCCGATCTTCTCCAGACGGTTGAGCAGATCCAGATACATCACCCCGATCCGGGGCGAATAAACCCCCTGCTCCAGGCGACCGTAGTGGCGGCTGCGCAGGCAGTCGCGCAGATTGTTGATCCGATCTTCCAACTCCACCGCCCTGTTCAGGTCGACCACGGCGGTGGTGCCCTTGAGGTTCTGGGCCATGAAAACCAGGGCCTCGTGGACCGTGTGCAGCATCTCCTGCAACTCATCCATCACATCCCCCGGCACCTTGAGCTTATCCTCAAGGATCCGCTCGTAGGTCCTGGACATCTCGTAATAGATATCCCCCAGCCGTTCGAGATCATGGATCATATTCTGCATGTAGCGGATCTGGTTGATCGAGGCCAGGCTCAGGTTGGCATTTTCCAGGATCTGGACCAGATATTCAGCAATCTCCAACTCCATTCGATCGGTGGCCTGCTCCCGCTCCTGGATCTTTTCGAGAAATTTTTTCTGTTTCTGGGGATCCTTGAACAGCAGGCCGGTAAAAGCGTAATGCATCTTGACGATGATCGCGGCAAAGTGCTGGATCTCCTTTTGCGCCTGCTCCAGGGAAAGCTCGGCCGAAGACATCAGGCCGGAGTGGATATAGCGGAGATGGTAGCCTTCTCGAGCCCCTTTCTGCTCCGGCTGGAGGATCTCCACCAGCCTGACCATCAACGGCACAAAAGCGAAAAGCAGGATAACATTGAAGACGTTGAAGGTGGTGTGAAACAGAGAGAGGGCCAGGGTGGCGTTGGTCCGGGCCTCGGGAGCGTCGGTCAGCACCGAGATCCCGGAAGGAGAAAAGGATTGCATCACCCAGTCGATCCCCAGCAGAAAGGGGGTCATAACCAGCAGCATCCAGCAAACCCCGATGGCGTTGAACATAAAATGGAACCGGGCCGCCCGTTTGGCCTGGGTGTTGCCGATCAGGGCGGCGATATTGGCGGTGACGGTGGTGCCGACATTCTCCCCCAGGACCATGGCGGCGGCAATGGGAAAAGTGATCCAGCCCTGGGAGAGCATTACCAGGGTGATGGCGGTGGCGGCCGATGAAGACTGGGTCAGCAGGGTCAGGACGGTGCCCACCACGACAAAGAGCAGGGTGGAGGCAAAGCCGAAATCGGTGAAGCGGTCCAGGAAGGCGAACATCTCCGGATTATCCTGAATGCTGGGAACCGACCCCTTGATGAAATCCAGGCCGATAAAAAGGATACCAAAGCCGATCATCGCTTCGGCCAGGTGGCGCAGTTTCTGGTTGCTGACGAAAAGGAAGGGGAAAAAGATCCCGATCATCGCGATGGCGATGGGGGTGATCTGGAACTTGAAACCGAAGAGAGCTACCATCCAGGCGGTGACCGTGGTGCCGATATTGGCCCCCATGATCACCCCGGTGGATTCGACGAAGGTCAGCAGACCGGCGTTGACGAAGCCCACCACCATCACCGTGGTGGTGGATGAGGACTGAGTGATGGCGGTGGTGCCGAAACCGGTGACGATGCCCGTCACCCGGTTGCGGGTCATCCCCTTGAGAATCGCCCGCAGCTTGCCGCCGGCCACCTTCTGCAGCCCGTCACTGAACACCTTCATCCCGTAGATGAAGATCCCCAGGGAGCCGATCAACTGCAGAAAATCAAAAAATGTATAGTTCATGCAACCTCGCTTAAGTCCGGGCCGGGCCCGGACCGGCATCGGTTTTCACCTGCAAGCCAACCATGCTTGGTGTTTTCACTTCTATTAAGAATGCCCGCTTTTACTACAAGAGCAGCGCAAAGGTCAATCGAAAACGGCTTCTCCTTACACCCCGTTCACCGGCGGTTTCCGCAGCAAGATTATGACCATTGAAACAAAGGGATAGGTCGCCATCCACCGTTTCGGCCAGGCCGCTTAATAAAAGGCTCACACTTCCGGAAAGGGGAAGTCAGCTTCGCCCAGCAGGCGGGCCATTCTTTGTTTCTTGGGAGTTTTGCGGTCGTGGTAAGCGAGCAGGGTTTCTATGGTAGCGATCACTTGGGCGGCGTCGGCCTCGCGCCCAATCCGCCGCCCGACCACCGGGTTAGGACCGCCCTTGCCGCCGGCGTAGATCTCGAACCCCTTTTTGGTGCCCATGATTCCGATATCGGTGGTCTTGACTCCGGAGCAGCAGAAGGGGCAGCCGGATATGGCAATCTTAAGCTTGGGCTTGAAGGGGCCGCGTCCTTGGAAATGGTCAAGAATCCGGCGGGAAAGATCCTCCGGATCCTGGACCCCGGCGGAGCAGTCCCGGCTGCCGATACAGACCCGGGGGATGGGGAATTTACCCGGCCCCTTGAAATCAACTCCCAGGGGCGCCAACTCCTCCCTGGCCCGGGCCAGCTGCTCCTCGTCAAGCCCCATCAGGCGCAGGTTCTGGGCGGTGGAGAGATAGACCTCCAGGCCGTAGCGCTGGGCCAGCTCGCAGGCCTTGGCCATAACCGGTAATGGCAGACGACCGGCCGGGAGCAGGATGGTCAGGCGTTTTTTTTCACTATCCATTGATAACCTCATTCCAACAAATTTTTTGGGGGTATGGGGAAAAACGGGGAAATTGCGCTTTTCCCTTTCTCTTTCCGTTTTTTTCCGGTATCTATGCTGAAAGTTGGAGCAGCAAGCAACCGTCACGCCGCACGGCACAGCATACGGGAACAGAAATGGGCAGTCAGACCAGACCTTACAACGATAAAACCGCCGGAGCCATCGACCGCAAACGTGAGCGGGAGCGGCAGAATATGTTGCAAAACCTTTATCGCAGCGCTCCGGAGCTGGCCACCAAGCTGGTTCAACGGCTGCTGGACAAGCATATCATTGAAACCAGCTCGGCCGAAGCGATTCGTGAAGTCTTCACCAATCTTTTCCACAAGCTGCCGGAGATGGAAGATTTCGATATCCAGTACAAAACCGCGCCCCTGCGGGGCCTGGTCGCCGACCCCAACTTCATCAGCCTCTACCTCACCCAGTATATTGCCGAAGACCTGATCGATCACGACACCATTCAGGATATCTACGGCGACGACCTGGAGATCTACCAAGCGGTGGATTCGGTTTTGGGTGCCCTGCGCCCCCCCGCCTGAACAGGCGGGTTCAGTCCAGATTAAGATAGGTGTAACCTTTCAGCCCTCTGGTGTACTCGTTGAGCAGCCGCATCGCCTCGTTGGGGCGGAGGCGGTCCTCCTTGATCGCCAGGTCGAACTGGCGCTTCATCTTACGGGCCAGATCGTTCTCGCCGTACTGGACCAGGGCCAGCACCTTCTCCATGGTGGTGCCGGGAATGGTTTCCTCGATGTAGTACCCCACCTCCTCATCCTCATCCAGAAAGACATGGGCCTCGTTGACCCGGCCGAAGAGGTTGTGCAGATCTCCCATGATATCCTGGTAAGCCCCGGTGAGGAAAATCCCCAGATAGTAAGGCTGGCCGTTCAGCTCGTGGAGCGGCAGGGTATCCACCCCCTCCTCGAAGAGGTTGATAAACTTGGAAACCACCCCGTCGGAATCACAGGTGATATCGGCCAGGGTTCCCCGCCGCCGGGGCTGTTCATCAAGTCGATGCAGCGGCATGATGGGAAAGAGCTGACCGAAACCCCAGTGGTCGAGCAATGACTGGAATACACTGAAGTTGCACAGGTATTGATCGCTGTACTTGCTTTCCAGCTCGACAATCTCGTCGGGGACATACTCCGCCCCCTGGAAAAACTCCAGCACCTTGACCCCCACCAGCCAGAAGATCCGCTCCACCTCGGCCTTGATCTCGAGATCGAGCAGACCCAGCTCGAAACGGGTCTGGGCCTCGCCCTTGTACTGCTGGGCATCGTGATAGGCCTCCAGGGGGTTGTTCTCGCTGATATTCTGGTAGGCGTCCCAGGCATCATCCACCAGCTTGTGCTTGATGGTGGGAGCCACCGGCTCCTCCTCCACCTGGGCTTTCTTGATGTTGCCGAAGGTTTCCACCACCAGCAGAGAGTGGTGGGCCACCAGGGCCCGGCCCGATTCGCTGATCACCACCGGATGCCCTACCCCTTCGGCATCGCAAACATCCATGATGTTGTAGATCACATCCCGGGCGTACTCGTTCAGGGAGTAGTTGATCGAGGAGTGGAAGGTGGTGCGGCTGCCATCGTAGTCCACGCCCAGGCCGCCGCCCACGTCGATATATTCCAGTCCGTGCCCCATCTTGCTGAGCTTGGCGAAAAACATCGCCCCTTCCCGCACCGCCTTCTTGATGGTCAGGATATCGGGAACCTGGGAGCCGATATGGAAGTGGATCAGTTTCAGGCAGTCGGCCAGGCCGGCCTCCTTGAGCAGCCGGGAGGCCCGCAGGATATCCAGGGTGGAAAGGCCGAACTTGGCGTTCTCCCCCCCGCTCTTCTCCCACTTGCCCTTGCCGCCGCTCATCAGCCGGACCCGGAAACCGATCAGCGGGGTCACCTTCATCTTCTTGACCGCGCTGATGATCTGGTGAACCTCCTCGACCTTCTCCACCACCAGGATCAGCTTTTTGCCCAACTTGCGGCCCAGCAGGGCCATCCGGATATAATCCTGATCCTTGTAGCCGTTGCAGATAATCAGGCTTTCCTGGTCCTCATGCAGGGCCAGGGCCGCATGCAGCTCCGGCTTGGATCCGACCTCCAGGCCGTGATGAAAGGGCCGGCCGGCATCGAGAATCTCCTCAACCACCTCCCGCAACTGGTTGACCTTGATCGGATAGACTCCGCTGTAGCGGTTTTGATACTTGGCCTCGGCAATCGCCTCGGAGAAGGCTCGATTGATCCGTTCCACCCGATTACGCAGCAGATCGTGGAAGCGGATCAGCATGGGGAAATGGAGCCCCTGATCCTGGGCTTCCCGAATCACATCGACGATGGCGATACTGGCGCCCTGCTCCTTGAGCGGGGCCACGGTGACCTCGCCGGCGGCGTTGATATCAAAATAGCGCAAACCCCAGCGGTTGATCCCGTAAAGATCCCGGGCCTGCTCCACGGTCCACTCTGTATCTTGTTGTTTTTCCGCAATCATATTTTGCTCTCGCCTGAAAAATGAAAAAGGCAGAATACAGAGTTTCGCCGAAAATTCAATAGTTCTTTAGGCATCCCACCCCATGGGGCGACTTCTTCCCTTCTTTTTTGTCGTAAAATCGTCTAAAGTGGCGCCGCAACTAATGAACAGTGTCGAGGTCGCCGCCGGTCATCGGCAGCGCTGCCCAATTCACCCGTTTCCATTCAACAGCACCGAGAGGATATTTTGATACGCCAATTCATTACCCGTATTCGCCGCCACCTGCGCGGCGATAAAGACAGCGCCGTCACCGATACCCCCTCCCCCGCCCCAACTTCCGCCACCGGCCCGCAATCACCACCGCCGACCGGAGAGGCGGTGACCGCCAAACCCAAGCGACGCCGCCGGCGCAAGCCTCCCCGGGCCGTCGAGGCCGGCGGCTCCCCGCTTGCGCCGACCGGAGAAAAGGGCTCGGCCGACCCAGCCTCGGAACCCCCCTGGAGCCTGGATGATTTCCAGGTGGCTCCGGCGGAGGGCAAAACCCGTTTCCACGACCTTGATCTGGCGCCGGAGCTGATGCGGGCCATTCAGAGCCTGGGTTTTCAGTACAGCACCCCGATTCAGGCCCAGATCCTGCCGCCGACCCTGGCCGGTCACGATGCCTTCGGCAAGGCCCAGACCGGCACCGGCAAGAGCGCGGCCTTCCTGATCAGCATCATCACCCGCTTGCTGCGGGATCCGGAAACCGAGCAAGAAAACCTGGCCCAACCCCGGGCCCTGGTCCTGGCCCCAACCCGGGAGCTGGCCATTCAGATCCACCAGGATGCCCTGGATCTGCTTCGCTTCAGCAAGCTCAACTGTGCCGCAGTCTTCGGCGGCACCGACTATGAAAAACAGCGCCAGGTTTTCGCGCACTCCCCGGTGGATATCCTGATCGCCACCCCGGGCAGGCTGATTGACTTCGCCCGCCAGAAGGTGGTTTTTCTCAACCAGGTGGAAGTACTGGTCATCGACGAGGCCGACCGGCTGCTGGATATGGGTTTCATTCCCGATGTCCGCCGGATTATCCAGCAGACCCCGGACAAGAGTAAGCGCCAGACCCTCTTCTTCTCCGCCACCCTGACTCCTCAGATCGGCAGCCTGGCCGCCCAGTGGACCAAAGACCCGATCACCGTGGAGATCGAACCGGAGCAGGTGGCCTCGGACAGCGTGGAGCAGTTGGTTTATATGGTCACGGCCAAAGAGAAGATGACCGTTCTCTACAACCTGATCACCGGCAAGCAACTGGAGCGGGTGATTGTCTTTTGTAACCGGCGGGATGTCACCCGGCGGGTGCGGGAGCGCCTCTATCGCCACGATATCTCCTGCGCCATGCTCTCGGGGGAGGTCAGCCAGCCCCAGCGCATGAAAACCCTGGAAAACTTCAAAGAGGGCAAGATCCGGGTCCTGGTGGCCACCGATGTGGCCGGCCGGGGCCTGCATATCGAAGGGATCAGCCATGTGGTCAACTTCAACCTGCCCGAGGACGCCGAGGACTACGTCCATCGCATCGGCCGCACCGGCCGGGCCGGGGCCAGCGGCATTTCGGTGAGTTTCGCCGACGAGGAAGAATCCTTCTATCTGCCGGCCATCGAGGAGTACATGGGGCGCAAACTCTCCTGCGTCTATCCCGACGACGACCTGCTCACCCCCCTGCCCCCCCCGGTCCACAAAGCCCCGCCGGTGGAAAAAAGCGTAAGCGGAGGGCGACCCGGCGGCGGCAGATCCGGCGGGGGGCGACCTTCATCCCGCCGGCCGCCGGGCAACCGTCCGCGCCCGACCAGCCGCCGCTGAAAGGTTGCGAGCCGACATCACGCCCCGCCGACGGCCAACTCCACCGCCAGCAGCGACCACTGTTCAAAACGTTCCCCCTGGGCCCGAATCTCGGCCACCGACCACCAGCCCAGGGGGTGAATATCCTCGCCGTCGGCCCTGATCCCCAGGGCCCGGCAAGCAGCCTCCGTTGCCAGCTCTCCCAGGTGGACCGCCCCCAGGTGAACCCTCCCCACCGCCGAGTCGTCATCATTGATCCAGCCGACAAAATGGCCGGGCACCGCCTCGGCGTTGACCAGCTCTTCGGTCCGCTCCCGCAGCAGCGCAGCCTGGTAAGCCGCGGGAGTGAGCAGATTGCCTCCGTCGGCATCATCCCGGTTGATATGGCCGCCAATCCCCACGGAAAGCCGCCCGGCCAACCGGCCCTCCCCCACTCCTCCACCCCGCCGGTAAACAAAAAAAAGTTCCCTAAAGCAAAAAAGCTGATAGGGGATCAACTGCTTGAAGGCCGGGTTCTCTTCGGCCCGACCCCGGGGCAGAAAGGATTGGGGCAGGGCCAGGACCTGCTCCGGTCCGGGCCCGACAAAGGCACCCTGGGGCAAAGCGCCGCCGAAAAGCCGGGCCAGATCACTACGCTCCAGGCAAAAAACCTCTTCTTCCATCTTCATCAATAGCTCTCCTCTGGAGGTTTATCACCCCTCCGTTCGGTCATTATCAGATTATTCTCCCTTGGCCGCCACTCCCATGATAACCTTGATCCCTCCTTGGAACAGAGAGTTTATCCGGCAATTACGGGATGAACATCTGACCTGACCCTTTCACCGCCCCCCCGGGTTATAGCCATGACGCTTGAAGCAGGGGCTGACATGGACCAGTTGCTTACAGACCTGGCCGACCGGATGGCGATAAGGGGTATTAAGCTACAAAAAAACGGCTTACGGAATTAACCGTAAGCCGTTACTTTTTTCTGGTCGGGATGAGAGGATTTGAACCTCCGGCCCCTTGAACCCCATTCAAGTGCGCTACCAGGCTGCGCTACATCCCGGAAAAGATACTCTTTAACCGTTTCCGCCCTTTGCTGTCAAGCAAGAACTACTTTATTGCTCAAGGATCTTCTTTAAATCGAGCAGCTCCTGCTTGATCCCCCCAAAGAGGGAGGAGACGTTTACTTCCTCCCCGGCGTTGTTCTCCTCAGGGGTCACTGGAGCGCCGGCCTCCTCACCCAACCGTTGCCGGCGTTCCCGGGCCAGCAGCTTCTTGGCGCCACTGATCGTAAAACCCTCCTCTTTGAGGAGTCGCTTGATCCGCAGGATATTTTCCACATCCCCGCGCCGGTATAAACGCTGACGGGAGTTGGCTCGCTGGGGGCTGAGAATGCGGAACTCCGATTCCCAGTAACGCAGCACATGCTGCTTAACCCCAGTGATTTCGCATACTTCGCCGATTTTAAAGTAAAGCTTGTCCGGAATCGGCGTTTCCTGATTCACGTCGCCACTTACTTCCGGTTGATCCGCTCCCGCACAATCTTGCTGGGCCGAAAGGAGATCATGCTGCGCTTGGTGATCTCCATCGGGTCACCGGTGCGGGGGTTACGACCCTGGCGAGGGGATTTACGACGCACGTTAAAGGTTCCGAACTGGACCAGCTTGATCGGTTCTTCGGCCAGCAGCGTCGCTTTCAGCCGATCAAAGACGATATCCACCAGATCGGCGGCGCTGCGCTGGGAAAACCCCATCTGTTCGTTGATTGCCTTGGCCAGGTCCTTACGGGTCAGGTTTGCTCGATTCATCAGTTCAGGCCTCTCGTAGTTGACCGTGGAAGCGGCTGACCAGCAGATCGATGATCTTCCGGTGTACCTCTCCCACTGTTTCCTCGTTCAGGGTTCGCTCGGCGTCGCGATAGTGGATGGCAAACGCCACGCTTTTCCGTCCCGGTTCGATATTTTTGCCGCGATAAACATCAAATATTTCCGCATGCTCCAGCAGCTTACCGCCCGTTTCCTCAATGGCCGCCAGCATCTCGCCGGCCCCGGTCTCTTCGGGCACCAGCATGGCCAGATCCCACTTAACCGCGGGGAACCTGGGCAGGGCGGTGAAGGCCGGCCGGGAGGCCGGCAGGGCCAGCAGCCTGGTGCAACTCAAGTCAAGATAAAGGAGTTCCTGCTTGATGCCAAATGCTTTCAGCACCTGGGGGTGAATTTTTCCACATTCCCCCAGCTTTTCACCCCCATGGTTCAGGCTGAAACAACTGCCTGGCTCGGCGTAGGGAGGAGCGGCGGCGGCCGGGACCAGAGTGGGACCGGAGCGACGCAACCCCAGCAGCAGCTCCTCCAGCAGGCCCTTGAGGTCGTGGAGATCGACCGTCTCCTCCCCCTCCCAGAGCAGCGGGGCCCCGGGATGGCGGCGACCGCTGAATACCGCGGCCAGCCGCTCCTCCTCCCGGGGCAGGGCGGATCCGGGCTCGGCATAGAAAACCTTGCCCAACTCGAAGAGCCGCAGGTCGAGGCTCTGATGATTGATATTGTGGCGGGCGTTCTCCAGCAAACCGGGCAGCAGAGTGGTCCGCATCACGCTCTGCTCTTCACTCAGGGGGTTGAGCAGGGGCAGCATCCGACGACGCTCATCGGCGGCAGCTAAACCCAGCCAG
>JBLRWU010000061.1:3181-11480 GCA_047921155.1 Desulfurivibrio sp. | reverse complement strand
CCGTGCTGGTGGGCGGCACCGGGGTGATCTCGGTGACCTCCAACGTGGCCCCCAAGGAGATGGCGGGGATGATCGCCGCCGCCCTGGCCAGCGATTTGGCCACGGCCAACAAGCTCCACTACCAGCTCCTTCCCCTGATGCAGGCGATGTTCTTCGACACCAACCCGGTGCCCGCCAAGACCGCCCTGGCCAGGATGGGCAAGACCAAAACCGCCGCCGTCCGGCTGCCGCTCTGCACCATGAACCAGGGGGCGGAGGAGCGGATGCAGCAGGTGATGAAGGACTGCGGACTTTTGTAACCGTTCAGCAGCCCCCATCTTCGGGCGATCAGCCAAGCTTACCCGAACCCGGGGCACTGCTGAACGGTTACAGCCCGTTAAATCAACATGTTGTTGGCCATGGTGACGGTTGCGGACTTTTATAGCCGGGGCCGGAAACTCACTTCAGCAACCAGGAGCGTAAAATGATCAAGATAATTGTTGCCGGCGCCGCCGGTCGCATGGGTCGCCGGATCTGTGCCATGGTGGACCAGCACCCCGAACTGGAACTGGCGGCCGGTTTCGAACGACCGGACAGCGCCGAGGTGGGCCGAGATCTCGGCGAAACCGCAGGCCTTGGTGCCAACGGCATCAAAATTGCCGGGGGCGCGGAAGCGGTTCTGGATCAGGGCGAGGTGATCATCGATTTCACCTTCCATGAAGCCACCATGAAACTGGCCCGGATCGCCGCCCGCCATCATAAGGCGATGGTGATCGGCACCACCGGCCTGAGCCATGACAATCTGGCCGAGTTGCGCCGGTTGGCCGAGGGGGCTTTCCCCTGTGTCCAGGCCCCCAACATGGCGGTGGGGGTCAACGTGCTCTTCAAGGTGGCCCGCAAGATGGCCGCCGTGCTGGGGGACGCCTACGATATTGAGATTGTCGAGGCCCACCACCGGATGAAGAAGGATGCCCCCAGCGGCACCGCTCTCAAGCTGGGGGAGATGGTGGCCGAGGGGGTTAACCGCAATCTCGACGAGGTCGGGGTTTACTCCCGCCACGGGATCATCGGCGAGCGGGGCGAAAAGGAGATCGGCATTCAGACCATCCGGGCCGGGGATATCGTCGGGGAGCACACCGTCTATTTCGCCGGGGCCGGCGAACGGCTGGAGCTGACCCACCGGGCCCACAACCGGGACAACTTCGCCCGGGGGGCCGCCCTGGCCGCCGCCTGGGTGGCGGGCAAGCAAAAAGGCCTCTACACCATGTTCGACGTCCTGGGGCTGGAAGATTTCTAAGGCCCGGGTGTTTATCGGCCTGGGTGCTAATCTGGGGGTAGGGCGGAGCAATCTCCTGGCGGCCTGGGAGCGACTGGGCGCCATCCCGGGGATCACCACCGGCCGCCTTTCCCGCCCCTGGCGCAGTGAGCCGGTGGGGGTTGCCACCACCGCCTGGTTCACCAATGCGGTGGGAGAGCTGCTGGTCGAGTTGGGCCCGGAGGAGCTGCTGGCGGCCCTGCTGCAAATCGAAGCGCAACTGGGGCGGGACCGGGCCCGCCAGGGCGAGGACCGGCCCATCGATCTTGATCTGCTGCTTTACGATGAGCTGATCGTCGATCTGCCCCATTGCCGGGTGCCCCATCCGGCCCTGGCCCGGCGGCGTTTTGTGCTGGAGCCGCTCAAAGAACTTGCTCCGGAGTTGGTGGAGCCGCGTACGGGCCGGACCATCGCTTGCCTGGCGGAGCTGGCCGTCGGCAGCGGGCAAAAACTGGAACCCCTGGTCTGGTAACAAGAGGACGTTTTTTTATGCACCCCCTGAAAATTGTTATACTGCTTGTCCTCTTTTATCTGCTATACCGTCTCTATATATCCGGGCGAAAAAAGCGGCTGGAAGAGCGGGAGAAGGGTGGGGCCACCCCCGCCATCAGCGATGTGCTGGTCCAGGATCCGGTCTGCGGCGCCTATGTGGCCAAGGGTCAGGCTCTGGTTCTGCGCCATCGGGACGGGAGTGAACACCATTTTTGCAGTGATAAGTGTCGGCGTACTTTCCTTGAGCAAAAACAAAAATAGTTCCGGAGGAACAGCATGAAATTTTTTATCGATACCGCCAATCTGGAAGAGATCACCCTGGCCATGGATATGGGCATGGTGGATGGGGTTACCACCAACCCCTCCCTGGTCGCCCGCGAAAACAAGCCTTTTGAAGCCTTGCTCAAAGAGATTACCGCCCTGGTCGATGGCCCGATCAGCGCCGAGGTGATCAGCTCCGATAGCGGCGGTATGGTTGAGGAGGGGCGCAAGCTGGCGGCCCTCCATCCCAATATCGTGGTCAAGATTCCCATGACCACCGCCGGTCTCAAGGCGGTCAAGCAGTTGCACGGCCACGGGATCAAGACCAACGTCACCCTGATCTTCTCCGCCAGCCAGGCCCTGATGGCCGCTAAGGCCGGAGCCGATTACGTTTCTCCCTTTGTCGGCCGGCTGGATGATATCTCCGAAAACGGGATGAATCTGGTTCAGGATGTGCTGGATATTTTTGACAACTACGGCTACAGCACCGAGGTGATTGTGGCCAGTGTCCGCCACCCCATGCATGTGGTGGAGTCGGCCCTGATGGGAGCCCATATCGCCACCATCCCCTTCAAGGTGATCGCCCAGTTGGCCAGCCACCCCCTCACCGATATCGGGATGGAGAAATTCCTCTCCGACTGGGCCAAACGCCCCCGTAAGTAAGGGTAAACGTTCAGCAGCACCCCATCTTAGGGCGATCAGCCAAGCTTACGTACCCGGGGTACGCGGCGCTTGGCTGCTTACCCGAACCTGGGGCACTGCTGAACGTTTACAGCCCGTTAAAGCAACAGGCTGTTGGCCCTCGTGAACGGTTACAAATAAAGAGAGATCATGCCCCAGCGAAAGATCGTCACCCTGCCCAATCTGCTCACCGCCTACCGCTTCGCGGTGGTGCCCTTCATCATGCTCTGCCTCTGGCCGGGGGCCGGGGCGGTGGCGGGTTTGGTGGCTTTTGTGCTTTTTCTCACCGGGGCGTTGACCGACCTGGCCGATGGCTATCTCGCCCGCAAGATGCAGAGCGAAACGGTGTTCGGCAAGCTGATGGACCCCCTGGCCGACAAGGTGCTGATCACCGTGGCCCTGATCATGCTGATCCCCCTGGAAAGGGTGGATGCCTGGGTGGCCTTTCTGATCATCGCTCGGGAGCTGGTGATCACCGGCTTCCGGGGGGTGGCGGCGGATGCCGGAATCGTGATCGCCGCCGGTCAGTTGGGCAAGATCAAGAGTGTTTTTCAGTATATTGCGCTCTGCGTCCTGATCTTCCCCCCCGCCCTGCTGCCGCTGCCCTACCTGCACCAGTTGGGCGGGGTGATTCTGCTGGTGGCCATGCTGCTCACCGTCTGGTCCGGGGTGGAGTATTTCGTCCGCTTTAAAAGGCTCTATCTGGCCGGCCCCTCCTCTTCCCGCTGAGCAAAAGGGCGGCGGGGATGTCCAGCAGCCGGGAGATACTCACCGACGGCGCCCGCCGGATGGGCCTCCCCCTGGAGCCGGCTGCCCTGGAGCGCCTGCTGGCCTACTACGCCCAACTGCTCAAATGGAACCGTAAGATCAACCTGGTGGCTCAGGCCCCGGAGCTTGAACTGCTGGAAACCCATTTTCTCGACTCCCTCACCCTGCTGCCCCTGCTGCCCCCGCCCGATACCAGTGCCGTCCCGCTTCCCCTGCTGGATATCGGCAGTGGGGCCGGGTTTCCCGGTTTGGTCCTCAAGTGTTGCCTTCCCGAGCGGCTGGATGTAACCCTGGTGGAACCCCGCCAGAAGCGGGTGGCCTTTCTGCGCCAGGTGGTGCGGACGGTGGGGCTGGGGACGGGAGTCCGGGTACTGGCCCAGCGGCTGGAGCCGGGAGAGCGTGGTTCCTGGCCCCTGATTACCAGTCGGGCCTTTGCCTCCATTGCCGATTTCCTGGCTCTCAGCGCCACCTTGAGCCCCCCCGGGGGGCGGGTGATCTGCATGAAGGGTCCCCGGGCCGAGGAGGAACTGGCCCTCTGGCAGCAGCAGGACCAGGCGGACCTCTTCCGCCTGCAGGAGGTCCGCTCCTTCGCTCTGCCCTTTTCCGGGGCCGCCCGGCATCTCCTGCTTTTCATCCGCCGCTGATTCCATCCCTGATCGTTTGCTGGTCCTGGCTCGGTCACCGCTATTGGCCGCCCATTAATATTTTGCACATCCCGGATTGTTAGTGGCAACTAAAATAATATTAGACACCCCCAAAAAAAGATGGTAGAGAGAGGTCGCAAGAGTGCGACAACCAGTCAGCTATCAATTTTGAGCATGGAGGAGCAAAGATGCGTTTCCTGTCTACCATCACAATTCTGCTGCTGGCGGCGGCGGTGGCCTGGTCCCCGGCTCCGGCCCGGGCGGCCGGCGAGGTCAATATCTATTCGGCCCGCCAGGAGGCCCTGATCAAGCCGCTGCTGGATCTTTTCAGTCAGCAGACCGGAATCAAGGTCAATCTGGTGGCGGGTCGGCCCGAGGCCCTGCTTCAGCGCTTGCAGAGCGAGGGGCGCAACACCCCCGCCGATCTGCTGCTCACCGTCGATGCCGGCAACCTCAATCTGGCCGTGGCGGCCGGGGTTTTCCAGCCGATGCGTTCCGCTCCGCTGGAGGAGGTGGTGCCCGCTTCGTTGCGGGACCCCGAGGGTCACTGGTTCGGGCTCTCCACCCGGGCCCGAGTGATTCTCTATGCCAAGGAGCGTTTCGATCCGGCCGGAATCAAGAGCTATGCCGATCTGGCCGATCCGGCCCTGGGCAGAAAGATCTGTATTCGCTCCTCCAGCAACGTCTATAACCAGTCCCTGGTGGCGGCGATGATTTCCCACCAGGGCGTGGAGGTCACCGAGGCCTGGGTGCGGGGCCTGATGGCCAATCTGGCCCGGCCCCCCCAAGGAGGAGATCGCGACCAGATCAGCGCCCTGGCGGCTGGACAATGCGATTTGGCCGTGGTAAATACCTATTATCTCGGCGGGATGCTGAACGGTTCCCCGGCGGAGCGGGAGGCGGCGGCCAAGGTGGGGCTGATCTGGCCCGACCAGGAGGGGCGCGGCACCCATGTCAATGTCAGCGGCGCCGGGGTAACCAAGTACGCCCGTAACCCCGCCAACGCCCTCCGGCTGCTGGAGTTTCTGGTCAGCGAGGAGGCCCAAAGCTGGTACGCCAACGCCAATTACGAATTTCCGGTGCGGGCCGGGGTGGATGTGGGGGAGACCCTGGCCTCCTGGGGCCCGTTCAAGGCCGATGATCTCAATCTGGCCCGCCTGGGTGAAAATAACCCGGCAGGGGTGCGTTTGATGGATCGAGCCGGTTGGCGTTAACTCAGGGAGTTTGATGAAACATTTCGCACGTTTTTATACGGGCGGGGGCGGTGGCCCCCGCCCGGTTGATTTTTGGGGGGCCGGGGTTCCGCTGATCGCGCTGATCATGGCGGTGCCGGTGCTGGTAGTGCTGGCCTCGGTCCTGCGCCCGGCGGGCGATATCTGGCGCCACCTGGCCGCCACTGTCCTGCCCGCCTATGTGGGCAATACCGCCCTGCTGATGCTGGGGGTGGGGTTCGGGACCCTGCTGATCGGCGTCTCCTGCGCCTGGCTCTGTACCCTCTGCCGTTTTCCCGGCCGCAAAATTTTTCAATGGGCCCTGCTGTTGCCCATGGCCATGCCCGCCTATATCATCGCCTACACTTACACCGGGATGCTCGATTTTGCCGGACCGGTCCAAACCGCCCTTCGGGCTTGGTTCGACTGGGGTTACGGCGATTACTGGTTCCCCCGGATCCGCTCTTTGGGCGGAGCGGTGGCGATGCTCTCCCTGGTCCTCTACCCCTACGTTTATCTCCTGGCCCGGGCCGCCTTTATTGAACAGTCGGTCTGCGTACTGGAGGCGAGCCGGACCCTGGGTTGCGGGCCCTGGCGCTCCTTTTTCAGCGTTGCCCTGCCCCTGGCCCGCCCCGCCATCATCGCCGGGCTGACCCTGGCCCTGATGGAAACCCTGGCCGATTTCGGCACCGTGCAATATTTCGGGGTCGATACCTTCACCACCGGCATTTTCCGCACCTGGTACGGTCTGGGGGATATGGCCGCCGCCACCCAACTGGCGGCCATGATGATGGCCTTTGTCCTGATCCTGATCATCCTGGAGCGCTGGTCCCGGCGCCGTTCCCGCTACCACCACACCGGGGGCGGCCATCGGAACCTGCCGGGTTATGCCCTGCGGGGCGGCCGGGCCTGGGCCGCCTTTGCGGTCTGCTTTCTCCCCCTCTTCTTCGGTTTTCTGCTGCCCGCCGCCCAACTGGGCTCCTGGGCGGTGGCCACCTGGACAGAGAGTTTTGATCGATCCTTTCTGATCCTGATGCGCAACAGCATCCTGCTGGCCGTGGCCGCCGCCCTGCTCACCCTGGGTTGCGCCCTGATCCTGGCCTACGGCCAGCGGCTGCGGCCCACGCCGGTGGTGGCTACCGCCGTGCGGATCGCCGCCATGGGCTATGCGGTCCCCGGCCTGGTAATCGCCATCGGGGTGATCATCCCCTTTGCCTGGCTGGATAACACCATTGACGGCTGGATGCGGGCCAATTTCAATATCGCTACCGGCCTGCTGCTCAGCGGCACGGTGGCGGCCCTGCTCTTTGCTTATATGGCCCGGTTTATGGCGGTGGCCCTCCATACGGTGGAGGCGGGGCTGGGTAAGATCAAGCCCTCCATGGATGATGCCGCCCGGGTCCTGGGGGAGCGTCCGCTGGGGGTGCTGCGCCGGATCCATCTGCCGGTGCTGCGCGGCACCCTGCTCACCGCCCTGTTGCTGGTTTTTGTCGATGTTCTGAAGGAGCTGCCCGCCACCCTGGTGCTGCGCCCCTTCAATTTCAATACCCTGGCAGTGCGGGCCTTCGAGCTGGCCTCCGACGAGTTCCTGGCCCAATCGAGCCTGGCCGCCCTGGCCATCGTGGCCGCCGGAATTCTGCCGGTGATTTTGCTCAGTCTGACCATCGCCAAGGGCAGAAAACAAAGCTAGGAGATTTTTTGCCGATGCAGCTGGAACTCAACGATCTCCATATCTCCTACGGGGAAACCCCCGTGGTCCAGGGGGTTTCCCTCCATATGGACCAGGGCTCCATCGGTTGTCTGCTGGGTCCCAGCGGCTGCGGCAAGACCACTCTGCTGCGGGCCATCGCCGGCTTCGAGCCGGTGGCGGCCGGGGAGATCAGGCTGGGTGAGCGGGTGGTGGGCAGCCCCTGCTGTTCTCTCCCCCCGGAACAGCGTCGGGTGGGGATGGTCTTCCAGGATCTGGCCCTCTTTCCCCATCTCAGCATCAGTGACAATATCGCCTTTGGCCTGCGTCATCTCGATAGCGGCCGGCGCCGGCGGCGGGTGGCGGAGCTGCTGCTGCTGATCGGTCTGGAGGGCAGCGGCCCCCTTTACCCCCACCAGCTCTCCGGCGGCCAGCAGCAGCGGGTGGCCCTGGCCCGGGCCATGGCGCCCCGGCCGGAGCTGCTGCTGTTGGATGAACCCTTTTCCAGCCTGGATATGGAGATTCGGGAAAAGCTGGCCCGGGAGGTGGGCCAGATCCTCAAGCAGGAGGAGTTGACCGCCCTGCTGGTCACCCACGACCAGTTCGAAGCCTTTGCCATGGCCGACGAGATCGGGGTGCTGTTTGAAGGCCGCCTCCAGCAGTGGGACACCGCTTATAACCTCTACCATCGACCCAAGACCCGCTTCGTGGCCGACTTTATCGGGGAGGGGGTGCTGCTGCCGGGGGTGGTGAGCGAAAACGGCGGGGTGGAGACCGGCCTGGGCCTTTTGCAGGGGGTGGGAGACGGCACCGTGCGGGCCGCCTATCCCCCCGGTAGCCGGGTCAGCGTCCTGGTCCGTCCCGAGGATGTGGTCCATGACGATTCCTGTCCCCTGAAGGCCGAGGTGCTGCGCCGGGATTTCCGGGGGGCCAACATTCTCTATACCTTGCGGCTGGAGAGTGGCCATCCGGTCCAGGCCCTGGTTCCCAGCCATTGCTCCCACGCCAGCGGCGAAAAGATCGGGATCCGTTCCGATCTCCGCCATCTGGTGATTTTCCCCGACGCCGCCGACCCTCAGGCGCCGAAGACTCGGTAGTGGTTACCCCTGTCGCTTTTGGCCAGGTACATGGCGCAATCGGCCTTTTTCAGCAGGGTTTCCCGGTCCAGGCCGTGGTCGGGGTAGATGCTGATCCCGATGCTGGCGCCCAGCCGGCATTCCTGGTTTTTGGGGAAGAAGGGGTGGGCGATGGCGGCCAGGGC
>JBLRWU010000061.1:0-3081 GCA_047921155.1 Desulfurivibrio sp. | reverse complement strand
GCCAGGGCCGCGGTCTGATCGTCAAGGCCGGTCAGGACCACCACCGGCACTCGGGGATTGACGCTGCGCAGGTCGTTGAGGGTGGCAAGGCCCTCGCTGTCCGGCAGGTTGAGATCCAGCAGGACCAGGCAGCAGTCTTCGGCGGTAAGATACCGCAGCGCTTCCTGCAACCGCTGGCAATGGGTGAATTGGCTGACCGTCTCAATCTCTTCCACCATGGCCCTGATCAGGGCCGCATCGGCGGAATTGTCCTCCACCAGTAAAAGATGATGCATCGCTAAATTATCCTGTCGTAATTGTTTATGAGATCACAGGGGGGCGGGGCGGCAGCTTGACCACCGCCAGCCAGAAATCTTCGATGGTCTGCACCACCTTGATAAACTGGTTGAGATCAACCGGCTTGGTGATATAGCAGTTGACCCCCAACTGGTAGGATCTGAGGACATCCTGCTCGGCATCGGAGGTGGTCAGGATGATCACCGGGATCGTGCAAAGCCGGGGATCCTTCTTCAGTTCCGCCAGCATCTCCCGGCCGTCCATCCGGGGCATATTGAGATCCAGCAAAATGAAATCCGGCAATTGTTCCCGGTCCTTGGCGGTTTGCAGAAACTCCAGGGCCTCGAGACCGTCCCGGGCCACTTCCAGGCGATTGGCGATGCGGCAGCCTTGAAAAACTTCCCGGGTCAGGTAGACGTCCGCCGGGTTGTCTTCCACCAGCAAAATGTTGATCAATTCCATCTCAAGTTGCCTCTTCAATGTTTTGTCCTGCCCCTGGTTTTTTCCTTAATCCCGGGCTTCGGTCCCGGCCGGCAGGGTGAAGTAAAAGGTCGAACCCTCTCCGGGGCGAGACTCCACCCAGATCCGGCCCTGGTGCCGTTCGACAATTTTTTGGCAGATCGCCAGGCCGATGCCGGTGCCGGGATACTCGTCGCGGGTATGCAACCGCTGGAATATTTTGAATATCCGCTCGTAGTATCGCTCTTCGATCCCGATGCCGTTGTCGCTCACGGCCACCAGCCACTCCCGGTCCCGCCGTTGGCTGGTAATGGTGATTCGGGGCGGTTGGCCCGGGCGATGGTAGCGGATGGCGTTGGCCAGCAGGTTTTGCAGCAGCATGGTCATCTGGCTGGCCTCGGCTCGGACCGTGGGCAACGGACCCGGGCTGCTGATCTCTGCCTCCTGCTCGGCAATCAGCCGCCCAAGGTCGGCCCTGGCCTTGGCCAGGATCTGGTCGAGGGCGATATCCTCCGCCGGTTGCGATCTGGTAACCAGCCGTGAATAGCTGAGGAGATCGTTGATCAGATCCTTCATGCGCCCGGTGGCATCAACGATATATCCCATGTACTCCCGAGCCTTGGGGTCCAGTTTGTCCCCTTGGCGCTTCTCCAGCAACTGGACAAAACTGGCGATGACCCGCAGGGGTTCCTGGAGATCGTGGGAAGCGACATAAGCGAACTGCTCCAGTTCGCGGTTGGAGCGTTGCAGCTTTTGCCGGAAACGCAGAGCCTCCTCCTCTCTTCGCCGGATCTGGCCGGCCATTTCCCCGAACTGGTGGTTCAGTTCATCAAGCTCGTCACGAACCGGGTTTGGTGCCGCCGGCGGCTCGCCCCCCTGCATGAACACCTCCATCTCCCGCCGCAGAAGTTTGACCGGCTTGACGACCCGGTTGTGGAGCAGGAATACCAGCAGCATAATGGTGACGAAGCTGAAGAGCAGGGCCACCAACAGGTGGGTTCGCAGCATCTCAGCGCGGGCCGCATGCAAAGGGGTGTTGCTCAGGTGAATCACGACAAACCCGGAATCCAGGGCCGGGCCATCCTGAAAGGGCTGGTAAAGTACGCGGGCAAAAAAAGCGCGCTGGTTGGGATTGTCCTGGTCCTGGTAAAACAAGGCTTCCCGGTTGGCGGCGAAAAACTCGGCGGCATTGCGGATGGCCGGGGAAAGCTGGACTTGATGAAAAGCATCCCGCCCGGGGGGGTAAATCTCGATGCGATGCCAGAACTCGGTGTAAACGCAAACCTGCACCACGTCTTCTTCGTCAAGGATATAGGCCGCCCGGTTGACCAGATCGAGATTTTCCTCGGCAATGCCTTCGCTGACCATCCGGGCCAGCATCAGGCTCAGGGTCTGACCCCGCTTGGCAAAATTACTTTCGCTGTCCCGGGTCAGATAGTCGACTAAAAAGTAGGTGGCCGCCAGGCCCATAACCGCCACCACCACCACCACGATGGCGGCGATGCGGATGGCCAGAGGAGTGAAACGGGGGAGCAGCCGGTTCATGGCAGCTCGCCCAGGGAGATGGCGCCGGTGGCGGTCAGGATGTCCTGGCCTTCCGGGGAAAGCATGAATTCGAGGAACAGATGGGCGGCCGGGGGGGCGGCATCGGCCAGCCCCAGGTAAAGGTGCCGCCGCAGTTGGCCGGGATAGGCGCCGTTGACGATGTTTTCGCGATTGGCCGCTACCCCCTCCACAGCCAGCATTTTCAGCTTTTCCGAGCGGGTGCGAACCGAGGTGAAGCCACTGACGCTGAAACCGGCGGGATCGCGGGCCACGCTCTCCTCCGCCAGCCCGCCCGAGGGCCGAGGGAAAAAGCCCCGAGGATCGGGGCTGACGGTTCGGCCGCCCAGTACCTGTTGCTGAAGAACGTAGGAGACCCCGTGGTTGGCGGCGCCGTTGCTGGAACCGGCATAGTGGGAGTAGGGCAAATACAGCGCCAGGGGCCGGTCGGGCCCCCCCAGTTGCTGCCAGTTGTGGACCCGGCCCAGGAAAATATCCCGGACCTGTTCCAGGCTGATATCGGCCAGGGGATTATCCCGGTGGGTGATGAAAACCAGGGCATCGCCGGCCACCGGCACCAGGCGGATCCCGGCGGGAATATCGGCGGCCTCGGGGGGCAGGCAGCTGGCCGCCAGGTCGGCGGCATCGGCTTCCAGGGTAAGCAGCCCGGCCATGGAGCCGCCCCCTTTGATGACCACCCGGATTCCGGTCTTGGCGGTAAAGGCGGCGCTTAACTGTTCGAGATAGCCGGTACGACTAACCGAACAGCCGCTGATTTTTAGAACTTTCGGACCGGGAAGGGGG